>CBIGPF010000106.1:0-20393 GCA_966191535.1 uncultured Pseudomonas sp.
AGAGGGTTAGGGAGAGGGGCTCCTGGCTTTTGTGGTTAAGGCTCACACCTTCTTGATGGTGCGGCTGCGCTGCCCGTTGACGCCCACTGGTACGTCGCCGTCGAGGGTCACGCGGCGCACGATGCGCGGCTGGGTGCCGTAGTCGTCGACGGCGTAGTGCTGGGTTGCGCGGTTGTCCCAGATGGCCACGTCGCCCGGCTGCCAACGCCAGCGCACGGTGTTTTCCAGGCGGGTGACGTGGCTCTGCAGCACGGCGAACAGGTGCGCCGAGTCATGCTGCGAGAGACCTTTCAGGCGCTTGACGAAGTGACCCAGCAACAGCGTCTTCTCGCCGCTGACCGGGTGCACACGTACCACCGGGTGCTCGGTCTCGTAGACGGTCGAGGTGAACACCTTGCGGTACTCCTCGAGGCGCGCGGGGTCGAAGTTCGGGCGGATGCCGGCGTAGTCGTATTCGTTGCTGTGCACCGCCCACAGCGAATCCGCCAGTGCCTTGAGCTCCGGCGTCAGGTCGTCGTAGGCGGTGGCGGTGTTGGCCCACACGGTGTCGCCGCCGGCGTCGGGCGCTACCACATTGCGCAGGATCGAGGCCTTGGGATAGGCGTCGACGAAGGTCACGTCGGTGTGCCAGGAATTGGCGCGGCGGCCCTGGGCGCCGTCGAGTTCCAGCAGGTAATGAGTGCCTTCCTGCACGGGCACGGTGGGGTGCGCCACCGGGTTGCCGAGCAGCGTGGCGAAAGCTTCCTGGCCCTGGTCGTCCAGCTGCGTCTGGCCGCGGAAGAAGATCACCTTGTGCTTCACCAGCGCGGCCTGGATGGCGTCGACGGTGGCGGCGTTCAGCTCGCCGGAAAGCGTCACCCCGCGAATCTCGGCGCCGATACGGCCGGCGACCGGGTGGATTTCGAGGGTCACTGCGTCCTGCTGGATAGCGTGTGCTGCGTTGCTCATCTCATCGTCCTCTTGCTGTGGCAATAGAGCCGCGCGCTCGGGCGCGGCGGATGGGGATCAGAAGTCGTAGCGAACCGAGGCGCCCAGCGTCCGCGGCTGCCCGACCGAGGCGGTGTAGGAGCCGTTGATGCTGGCGAAGGCGGCCAGGTAGTAGTCCTTGTCGAAGGCGTTCTTCAGCCACACCGAGGCGTCCAGCTGGCCGTCGCCGAGGTCCTTGCGCAGGCCGACGGAGAAGTTCGCCAGGCCGTAGCCGTCGATCTTCGAGAGGTCGGAGTTGTCCAGCGTGCCCTCGGCCTCGGAGCGGTAGGAGTAGCTGCCGCTCACGTAGGGACGGATGCCGTCGTCGAGGTTCCAGGCGTACTCGCCGTTGAGGTTGGCGATCCACTTCGAGGCACCGACCACGCGTTGCCCGGTGAGGTCGCAGCTCGCTGGGGCGCCGGGCTGGGTGGAGATCTCCGCCGGGCACGGGGCGTCCTTGAACGACAGGTAGGTGACGTCGTTGTAGGAGCCGTTGACGTTCAGCGTCAGGCCGCGAATCGGCAGCGCGGTGGCTTCGAACTCCAGGCCGCGCGAGCGCACGCTGCCAGCGTTGGAGAGAACCGAGACCAGCTGGGTCGAGCCCGGCGGCTGGTACAGGGTGGTCGCCTGGTAGCCGTGGATGCCGGTCCAGAAGATGTTGGTGTTGAGCTGCAGGCGGTTGTCGAACAGGGTCGTCTTGATCCCCAGTTCGGCATCGTTGGCGCGTTCCGGGCCGACCAGCAGCGAATCCGCGCCCGCGGTTGGCGCGCTGGCCACGGCCAGGTTCACGCCACCGGACTTCTCGCCGTGGGACAGCGACGCATAGCCGAGCAGCTCATCGGTGAACTGGTAGCTCAGGCTCAGCAGCGCCGAGGGGGCGAAGCTGTAGAGGCTGAGGTCGCCCGAGTCATAGGCGCCCAGCTGGTTGTTGCGCACCACCGCACCGACGCCGGTGACCGGCGCGCCGCCGACCGGGGAGAAACGCTGAACATTGGCGTCCTTCTCCTCGTAGGTGCCGCGGATGCCAGCGGTGAAGTCCAGCTTGTCGGTGAGGTGCCAGGTGCCCTGGGCAAACAACGCGAAGCTGTCGGTCTCGATCTTGCCGTTGGCCTTGGAGTAGGTGTTGTTCAGGGCGTTGAGGTTCGCCCCCAGCAGGTATGGATCGGCCAGCGGGCCATAGCTG
This sequence comes from uncultured Pseudomonas sp., assembly GCA_966191535.1. GTDB lineage: Bacteria > Pseudomonadota > Gammaproteobacteria > Pseudomonadales > Pseudomonadaceae > Pseudomonas. The sequence goes on from CBIGPF010000106.1 coordinate 2,150, forward strand.
GTGAAGGTCTTGTTGCCCAGGTTCTGGTTGAACGCGTAGGCACCCAGCACGTAGTCGAAGAAGCCGCCGGTGGGCGAGGCCAGGCGGATCTCCTGGGAGAACTGGCGGTCATGGACTTCCACGCCGGTGTTGTTGATCGCCGAGACGTTGAGCTGCTCGTCGTTGGCGGGGGTGAAGTGCCAGTAACGATAGGCGCTGATGGAGGTCAGCTTGTAGCCGCCGTTGAGGTTCCAGTTGGCCTCCACCGAGCTGCCGCCCTGGTGCACGCTGACGTGCTGGCGGGCGTTGATGTTGACCTTGTGCCGGTCCGGATCGCGGATCGGCGAGGCACCCACGGCGGCGGCGCGCTGCCAGAAGCGTTCGGCGGCGCCGTACACCACCATGCTGCCGTTGCTCGAGTCTTCCTCGTTGTAGTCGTTGATCCAGCGCAGGTCGAAATCCTCGTTGGGCTTGAACAGCAGTTGCCCGCGAATGCCCTGGCGCTCGCCACCGTTGAGGGTGTTGTCGTCGTGGATGTTCTTGATGTAGCCGTCATCGCGGGTGCGGTAGGCCGAGACCCGTGCGGCGAGGGTGTCGGTCAGCGCGCCGGAGACCGTGCCCTTGCCCTGGAAGTAACCGTCCTGGCCGCCGGAGACTTCCACGCTGCGCTCGGGGGAGAAGGTCGGCGCGCGGGTGCTGATGTTCAGCACGCCGGCCGTGGTGTTCTTGCCGAACAGCGTGCCCTGTGGGCCGCGCAGCAACTCCAGTTGCTCGATGTCCAGCAGGTCGAACACCGCCATGCCCGGGCGCCCGAGGTAGACGTTGTCCAGGTAGACCCCGGCGCTGCCTTCCAGGCCATCGCTGGCCGGATTGTTGCCGATGCCGCGCACTGCGATGCTCGACTGCCGCGCATGGATGAAGGCGACGTTCACGCTGGGCAGGATCTGCTGCAGATCCTGCACCTTGTAGACGCGCTGGGTCTCCAGGGTCTCGCCACCGACCACGGTGATCGGCGTAGGCACCTTCTGCGAGTCTTCCTCGCGGCGGCGGGCGGTGACGGTCACCTTGCCCAGGGTGGCGTCGGCCTTGGCCGGCGCGGCGCTCACGGGTTTGGCGGTCTCACTGGTGCTGCTGTCCTCGGCCTCCTCGGCGAATACCGGCAGGGTGCCGCCCAGGGCCAGCAGGAAAATGGCGGAACGCAGCCGGCTTGGCTTGAAGGGGAAGGGCGAATGTCTCGAAGTCATGCTGTGTCCTTATCTGCCGGCGCCAATCGCAGGCAAAACGGAGCCGCGCCACGTAAAAGTGGCGAACGACGTTTTTCGGTAGTGGTGGGTGCGGCTTTGGCTGTCAGCGACAGCGGGACTGACACATTCGCGAGGAAAGGAGGTGCAAGGCTGGCATCGGGCGACTCCTGGTCTGAGCTATATTCTTAGTTCATAAAAGAATAGATGTTTGCTTTATTCTTCGTTGACGGAATAAGAGCTTGCATTTAAAACCAGCGCATACCGAGCGGCAAATGCCTTTGCCCACTATTTTCAATGCCGGAAATGCATCATGGATTTGCGCCAACTCCGCTACTTCATTGCCCTCAACGAACACCGCAGCTTCGTTCGTGCGGCCGACGCCATGGGGATCACCCAGCCGGCGTTCAGTCGCAGCATCCAGGGCCTGGAGCAGGAACTGGGGTGCCGCCTGGTGGACCGTGGCAGCAAGGACCTGCGTCCGACGCCCGAGGGCCAGGTGGTGCTGCAGCACGCGCTGAGCCTGGTGCAGGGCGCCAACAACCTGAGCCATGCGGTGGCCCGGCTGAACAAGCTGGACTCGGGTGAGCTGCGCTTCGGTAGCGGGCCGGCGCCGGCCCAGAAGCTGGTGTCCGATGCGGTGTCGCGCTTCGTCCAGCGCTACCCGCGCATCCACATCCAGTTCGGCGTGGACAATTGGGAGCGCCTGGCGCGCAGCCTGAGCCGCGAGGAGATCGAGTTCTTCGTCGCCGACATCCGCCATTTCGAAGCCGACCCGAATTTCCAGACCCGCGCGCTGAAGCCGCGCAGCGGGCTGTTCTTCTGCCGCGAGGGGCACCCGTTGCTGGCCAAGGAGAGTCTCTCCACCAACGATATGTTCGCCTACCCGCTGGCGGCCACGCTGATCCCGCCCAGCGCGCGGAAGATGCTCGCCAACCTCAGCGGCAAGATCGACATCACCCCCAACGTGCAATGCGAGGACATGGCGTCGCTGGTGCGCATCGTCAGCCAGACCGACGCCATCGGCATCGCGGTGGCGGAGGCGCTGAGCGAGCCGATGGCGCGCGGGGAACTGGTCAGGCTGCACTTTCGCAACCTGCCGCAGAACGTCGACATCCTCCAGGCCCGCTGCGGCATCGTGACCCGCAGCGGGGACCGGCTTTCGGCGGCGGCGCGGGCGATGATCGAGCTGCTGGTGGACCTGGATGCGGGGGTGGAGAGCGAGGTGGCTTGAGCTGGGCTTCAACCTGCAGGAGCGCGCCATGCCCGCGATCCGTCGGCAGGGGCGGCGGTTGTCGTGATGCCTTTGGTGCAGGTTTGCGGCCTCGGATTGGGTGATTCGGTGCCGCTTTGGTGTGCGCGGATGTGTTGGGTTTCGCCCCCTCGGGCGACCTTCTTTGGCAAACGACCCAAAGAAGGCAAAGGTCTTGCCCCGGTCATCCGGTTTTTCGCCTGGGGCGAAAAATACCCTCGTTGAACCGCGGTTTCAGGGGCCCCCTGAATGGGGCAGTCGGCGTGCGCGGATACTTCTCTGGACGTCCATCAGAGCCAGAGCGGTGCTGCCCCTGTAGGAGCGAGCTTGCTCGCGAACCGCCCAACGCTGGAGCAGCCCTGTAGGAGCGGGCCAGGCCCGCGACCGCGCGCCAGGCGCGTTCCTGCCGGCAGCTCGGTGTTTCCCGTTAACGTACGAGCGGACTCTGTCCGCGATCGACAACGCCCGGCACCGAGGGCGACAAGACGCTAGAACCCACTCTCCCGCAACGCCACCGCCAGCAACCGGGTGAACCCTTCGCCCAGCCAGCTGCGCCGTGCGCCTTCGATCTGCAGGTGCCCGCGGGTCTCGTGCAGGCCCGGCGGGGTGCCGTCCAGTTTCACCAGCACGTGGAACAGCGCCGGGTTGGGCACCAGGGCTTCGCCGTGCGGATTGACGTTCAGCGGGCCGCCGTAGCGCGAGGCGAGCATCGGTTGCTCCAGTTGGCTGATGCGCGTGGTGCCGATCAGCACCACCTGGCCCTCGATCGGGTGGGGGATGCCTTCGGGGTAGAAGCGCACCTGGCCGCCGTCGGTGAGGCGCTGCACTTCGTCCTGCTTGACGTAGGCGTCCACCAGCCAGTGCTGCGGGTCCACCAGCACGCCAATGGGCTCGCGGGTGTTGATCCACTGGCCGGGTTTCCAGTCCGGGTTGACGTCCATCCAGCGCCCGGCGAACGGCGCCTGCAGGTTGAGGCGGGCCATCTCGTTGCGGGCGGCGCGGGCCTGCTGGTACTCGACGCCAAGGCGCTGCCGGGTGACGGCTTCCTCGGAGAGCCCGGAGGGGTCGGCCAGCATGCCGGCCAGGCGGCCCTGGTAACCGCGAATGCTCGCTTCACTGCCGGCGACCTTGGCAGCGATGTCCGGCTCTTCCATCACTACCAGTGTCTCGCCCTTGCTCACTTCGCCGCCGGGATGCAGGTCGCGCAGCAGCGCGGGGAAGGGTGCGTAGACGTGCAGCTGCTGCGCCGCGCGGGCGACGCCCATGGCGTGCACCTGGGTGCGCCAGGGAACGGCGAGCAGGAGCAGCAGCGCGCCGAGCAGCGTGAGAAACAGCAGTTTGCGCCGCGGCTTCACTTCCGCGCGGCGCTGCCACCAGACCTTGAGTTCGCGCCACACGGGCTGAACGATGAACCAGCTGATTTCCACGGCGAACAGGAAGATCCCCAGCAGTTTGAAGAAGAAGTAGTAGACCGCCACGGCGATGCCGAGGAACAGCAGCAGGCGGTAGACCCACGTGCCGAAGGCGAAGGCCACCAGCAGCCGGCGCTTGCCGGTAGGGAAGTGCTCCGGCCAAGGCTCGTCCAGCCCCAGCAGGTTGCGCCGTAGCGTGGTACGGGCCAGGGCGCCGGCGCGTTCGTGCAGGTTGGGGAAGTCCAGCAGGTCGGAGAAGATGAAGTAGCCATCGAAGCGCATGAACGGACTGGCGTTCAGCGCCAGCGACAGCGCCCAACTGGTGGTCGCCAGGTACAGCAGACCGTTGCGGAAGGGACCGGGATCGGCCAGCGCCCAGCCCAGGGTCGACAGCCCGGCCAGGCCCAGCTCGGTGATGATCCCGGCGCTGGCGATGGCCAGCCGCTGGCGGTTGCTGCGCAGCTTCCAGCTCTCGCCGGTGTCGGTGTAGAGCATCGGCCACATCACCACGAAGGCGATGCCCATGTGCGCGACCTTGAGCCCTAGTCGCGTCGCCACCAGCGCGTGGCCCAGCTCGTGCAACGTCTTCGCCACCACCAGGGCGGCGGCGAAGCTGAGCAGGCCTTCGAAGGAGAAGGACTCCACCACGTCGTGGGTGAAGGTGTCCCACTGGTGCGCCACCAGCACGATGCCGGCGAGGCTGAGCAGCAGCACCAGCATCGCCACGTAGCGGTTGAACAGCCAGTCGAGGCTGCCGGCGATGGCGTGCAGGAATCGCTGCGGACGCAACAGCGGGATGCGGAAGAACAGGTAGTGGTGCAGCCACCAGTTCCAGGTCGTCCACTGCTTGCCTTCGCTGCGCGCGGCCAGGCGCGCCAGGGCTTCCGGGCCGGGACGGAGCAACTGGTGGTGCTCGAGGAACTGGCGGAATCCCAGCACCTGTTCGGCATCGGGCTTGAGCGCGGTCTGCTCGGCGATCTGCTCGCTGATCTGCCGGGGTGTCTGCTCCCAGCGCAGCAGGCATTCGAACTCCAGCCAGCCGATGCGGTAGAAGCGGTTGAGCACGCTGTCCTGGATCACCCATACCGGCTCGCCGTCCGGGCCGGGGGCGGCTTCGTCCAGGCGCAGGTCGTCGCGCAGCGGCGGGGTGGGCAGGTCTTCGGCGGCAACATCCATCGTCGTTACCAGCCGGTCCAGGCGCGCAGGGACGCCAGCGGGCGGCGCAGCAGGTAGTAGCCGAGCACCACGCGCTCACCGTAGAGCTTGGCGGTCCCGTGCAGGCCGAGCCGAGCGTGGGGCGGAGCGTCCTGCACGCTGGCCAGCAGGCGATAGGACGCCACGCCCTCGTCGCTGGGCTTGGCCTGGTAGCTGGTGTCGAGGATTTCTCCGTGCAACGGGTCGAGCGGATAGGCTGTAAGGAACAGCGCTACCTTCGCGCCCGGCTCCAGTGCGATCGCATCGGCCACCGGCAGCTGGATACGCATGCCCGGCGCCTTCGGGTCGGCGATCTGCAGGATGCGCTCGCCCGTCACCACCGGCTTCCCCAGCCAGTCGTTGGGGTCGCTGTACACGGCCACGCCGGCGCGCGGTGCCAGTACGCGGGTGCGCGCCAGTTGCGCCTGTACGGCGGCCAGTTCGGCGCGGCGCTGGCGGGCTCGGCCGTCGAGCACCGTCAACTCGCTCTTGCTCTGTGGGTTGTCGAAGGCGCGCTGGCTGGCAGCCATGAGCTCGGCGTCGGCCACGGCGACTTCCTTGGCCAGCACGTCGGCGCGACTGCGCAGGGTGGTTTCGTCCAGCTCGAAGAGCGGTGTGCCGACCTCGACGTTCTGGTTGGGCCGTACCAGCATCCGGACGATCACCCCGTCGATGGGTGAACTGATCACCTGGGCATTGCGCGAGACCACTTCCGCCGGCGCCAGGGCGGTCTGCCGCACCGGGATCAGCAGCAGCGCCGCCAGCGCGATCACGCCGACCAGCAGCTGGCGCTTGCTCGGCCGCCAGAAGCGCAGTCGGGTGCGCGGGCCGAACGCGGCCCAGGCGTGCGCCCAGGTCTGCCAGATGCCTTGCAGCAGTGGTTGCAGGTTGCGCGCCGGTGGTTCGTCGAGGAGGAGCAGCACCAGTCCCAGGCGCTTGCCGGTGCGGTCGTGCAGTGGCACGCACCAGAGCCCGGCGGGCCACCATTCGCTCCAGCCTTCGGCGATGTCCGCCGGCGGCTCGATGGTGTCACGGGCCAGCCAGGTGGGCGTGGCGTCGGGCAGTTGCGCGGCGACCCAGCGGCTGGCGCGCTCCAGCCACACCAGATAGGGCGAGTCTTCCGTGGGCTTGGCCAGTCCGGACACCGCCAGCAGCTCGTTGCGCGACTCGTGGCAGGCGAACACCAGTGCCTGGTGGAAGCGCAGCAGCGGGAACAGGTCGTTGGCGATGCTGAAGGCCAGGCCGCCGAGGGAGTCGGCCGACAGCGCCTTGTCGCGCACATTGGCCAGGCTCAGCAGCAACTGGGGTGGCGGCAGCAGCTCACTCATGGCTTTCGGGGAAGCGCGCAACCCCGCTCATGCCGGCGATCAGTTCGGGGTAGCTGGCGTCCAGCTTGGCTTCCAGCTCCACGGTCTGCGCCACGGCGTCGACCCGCGCATTGATCACGCTGACCTTGGCCGGGTAGTGCTTGCCGGTCTCGTGGATGTCCACTTCCAGCGGCATGTCCGGACGCAGGCTGGGCAGCATGGAGGACGGTACGTTGAGGCGGACTTTCAGGGCGCCATCGCTGACCAGGTCGAACAGCGGCGTGCCCGCGGTCACCGTCTGGTACGGCTTGACGTAGACCTTGGCGATGCGCCCGGAGAAGGGCGCATCCACCAGGCAGTAGCCGGCCTGGGCGCGTGCCAGGGTGAGGGCGCCGTCGGCCTTCTGCACTTCGGTGTTGGCCATGGCGACTTCGAGATCACCCACCGCATCGAGCTTGCGCAGGTTCTGCTTGGCGGCGAGGTTGGAGCGGGCCATGTTCAGTTCGGCGGCGGCGACCTTGGCGCGGGCGTTCACTTCCACGCAGGTGAGCTGGGCGAGCTCGGCGTCCTTGGCGACCTTGTCGCCGAGGCTGGCCTTGAGCGCGCCGAGGGTGCCGTTCATCTGGGCGGAAAGGGTGGTTTCCAGGTTGGATACCAGCAGCACGCGGATGGCGCCGGGGTCCTGGTTGTCGGGCAAGGGCGGCAGGCCGCCGGGGGTGTCATCGGCCAGCGCCGGCTGGAGCAACATCAGGCAGAGCGGGAGGAGCAGGTACGGCTTACTGCGCGGCATTGACTGTTCCTTTCTGTTGCCCAGCGATAGCTTGCCCAACGGTCGGTTGGATGGGAGTGGGGCCACCGCTGGCCAACAGGTTGGTAGTGGTCTGCTGCTCCAGGGTGCGCTGGATTTCCCGCGCCAGGGTCTTCACGTCGTGGTTCTCGATTTCCTTGGGCATCACCTCGAAGCCCACCGAGTTGTACAGCCGGCCCCAGGCGGCCTGGGCGTCGGAGTAGGCGGCTTCGCGCTGGTAGCGCGAGAGCAGGAAGCGGCCTTCGGCGCGGATCAGCTCCAGCTCGCTGCCCAGGGCGGCGCCACGGGCGGACTGGGCGTAGCTGAGCAGGCTCTGGTCGACGCGCAGGCTCTCGTCGGCGAACTCCACTTCCTGCCTGGCCAACTGGTAACGCAGCAGGCCGACCCGGACCTGGGTGAGGATGGCCATGGACAGCGCGGTGCGGCGCATGTCGTCGGTCTTTTCCTGGCTGGCCTCGGCGGCCTTGATGTCCGGGTACTGGGCCAGGCGCAGCAGGTTCATCGAGACGTTGATGCCGGTCTGGTTCCAGTCGTTGTTGTACAGGTACTTGTTGGAGTCGTACTCGTAGCCGTAGTTGAAACTCACGTTGGGCCACAGCTGGGCCTTGGCGATCTTCAGGTCATTCATGTCGACGCGCTTGCGGTACCACTCCTCCATGATTTCCGGACGGCGCTCCAGGGACAGGCGCTCGAGCTGTTCGACGTTGTTGGTCACCAGCGGCAGCGGCTGCTCGCCAACGTCGGCGAGGACCATCCTGGTGTTCGGCGGCAACGACATCAGCGCGGCCAGTTCGGCGCGGGCGAACTCCAGGTCCTGGCGGCGCACGGTGAGCATGTACACCGAGTCGAGCAGGGCGCGCTGGTAAGCGAGGATGTCCTGGCGTGGCAGCAGGCCCTTGCCCTCGGCCTCGCGGGCGGAGGTCAGGGCGCGGTGGGTGCGCATCAAGAGGCCATCCACTTCCGGCAGCAGGCGCTGGGCACCCAGGGCGCGCCAGTAGGCATTGCGCACGTCCTGCAGGACGTTCTGCGCGACCTTCTCGCGGCGCTCCTCGGCCATCAGCATCTGGTCGTTCTTCTGCTGGGTGCGGTAGTAGGCGACGCCAAAGTCCAGCAGGCTCCAGGACAGGCCGAGGCTGTAGAGCTGGCGGTAGCGTTCTTCCGAGGTAGACGGGCGCAGGCTGACCTGGCGGTCCTCGATGCCGATGGAGGTGCCGCCGGAGTCGTTGTTGCGCCCGGCGTAGCCGGCGGAGGCCACCACCCGCGGCAGCATCTCGTGGCTGGTGACGTCGCGCAGGTCGGAGGCCAGCGCGCTTTCCAGCAGCTTGAGGCGGTAGTCGAGGTTGTACTTCAGCGCCCGCGCCGAGGCCTCGTAGAAGGTGATCGGACCGTTGACCGGCTCCTGTTCCTTGTACATGCGCGCCTGGTCTTCGATCACCCGCTGGCGCATTTCCTCCTCGGTGTAGGGTTTGGGTTCGAACGCCGAACAGGCGCTGAGGAAGATACTGGCGGTGAGGGTGGCGCTCAGGCATTTCAGTGCGTAGGCGGGCATGTTCTGTCCTTGGTTCATCAGAAGTCGCTCGGTCCTCATTGGCCACCACTCCGGCGCTGGGCGGCCTCGCGCAACTGGGCACGGAAGCCCGGCGCGGTCTGTGTCTTGTCTGTCTTGCCGACCATGTCGGCGGGGAAGGGGGCCCACACCGACGGATCGGGCAGCAGGCCGTCGGCACTCAGGCTGATGACGCCATGGCGGCCGTCCACCCAGTTCTTGTCCAGGGCCGCCGCGCGGAGGCTCTCTGCGACGGCGCGGGCAACGAACTGTCCCTTGACCTGGCCCAGTTGCGCGCCCACGGACGGGCTTTCGATTTCCGGGGTGGCGAAGAAGTCGATGTTGCTGCCGTCGGCGCCCCAGTTGGAGAGCGACAGGCGATCGTCGATGCGCTCGACCACCGGCTGCACGAAGATCGCCGGGTCCACGTCGGGAAGGCGGTCGCGCGGGTAGCCGTCCTCGCCGAAGCGGTCGAAGTGCGGTCCCGGTGGGATGTAGGGCGTGGCGATGTCCAGGGTGATGGTCAGCTGGGCGTCGTCGGTGGCACCGGCCAGATCGCTGATGGTGTAGGTGAAGTAGTCCTTGAGGATCTGTCCCAGGCCCGCTGCCGCCAGGACTTCACGGTTGGTCAGGTCGATGGTGTAGGTGTAGCTGCCGTCGGCGTTGAGGACTAGCGTGCCGTAGCGTCCGGCGATGGGTTGGCCGACGATGCCAGCGGCACCGCTGTCGGTTTCCTGGCCCGTGCGGATGTCGGTGACGGTCAGCGAGTCGCCGCCATCCACGTCGCTGTCGTTAGGGAGCACGTTGCCGGTGGCTTGCGGAGCGGGCGTCTGGTCGGTGGCGCTGTTGCTGTCATCGCGCGCGACCGGGTTGTCGTTGGCGCCCTGGATGACCACGGTCAAGCGTGCATCCGAGGTGGCGCCGGCGGTGTCGCGCATGCGGTAGATGAAGACTTCCTGCAGCTTCTCGTTGGCGCTGCGCATGGCCTGCACCGTGGGGTTGTCGTTGTCGACGCGGTACTCGTAGCTGCCGTCGGCGTTGATCGTGAGCTTGCCGTAGAGCCCTTGCAGGACGCTGCCGGCGGAGGCCGTGGTGCCGCCCTGGCTGGTGTAGTGCACCACCGACCTGGTTTCGCCGTACTGCACGCCGTCGACGTCGGTGTCGTTGTCCAGCACATTGCCGCGCGGGTCGACGCCGGGCGTGCCGTTGTTGACGCCGCCGGCTTCCACGGCGAGCGCGCTGTCGTCGGCAGCGATCGGGGTGTCGTTGCGCCCGTCGATGGTGATGGTCAACAGCCCGGGGGTGGCACCGCCCCAGATGTCCGCGCCCAGGTAGGTGAACCTGTCCTGCAGGGTCTGGCCGCTGGCGCGCAGGGCTTCGACCTCCGGCAGGGAGTTGTCCAGTTCGTAGTTCCAGCTGCCGTCGCCGTTGAGCGTGAGGGTGCCGTACTGGCCCCGCAGGCTCTGGCCCGGCACGGTGACACTGGTTGGTGTCGAGCTGTCGCCGGCCCAGAACGAGACGACATGCATCACGTCCTGCGGGATGGTGGTGATGGTGTCCGGGTCGGTGTCGTTGTCCAGCACGTTGCCGGACGGGTTGCTGCCCGGGGTGGCGTTGTGCAGGCCGCCGTCCTCGACGGCCGTGCCGAAGTCCGGCGCGGTGATCGGCGGGTCGTTCTGCCCGCGGATGATGATGAACAGCGAGGCCTGGTCACTGAGACCGCCATCGTCGGTCACCTGGTAGGTGAAGGATTCGATGGCGAAGGCCAGCGGGCCCAGGGCGACGATGGTGGGGTTGGTACTGTCGACGAAGTACTGGTAGCTGCCGTCGGCGCCGATCACCAGGGTGCCGAACACCCCCTGTATCACGTGGCCGTTGGCGCTGGTGGTGCCGGCCGCCACGCCGGTCAGCGGGGGATTGCGGTTCTCGGCGCCGACGCCGATGCCGGTGATGACCATGTGGTCGCCGGCATCCACATCGGTGTCGGTACCAACGATGGTGCCAAGCACACCGATGCCGGTGATCACGTTGCCGGTGGGGTTGCGGCCGCCGCTGCCGTCGAGGTTCGCCACGGCGTAGTTGATGTCGTCGTTGGCCACCGGGGCGTCGTAGCGACCTTCGATGGTGATGGTCAGCTGGGCGATGGAGCTGGCGCCGTCGGTGTCGTGCATCCGATAGGTGAAGACGTCCGCCAGCGAGTCGCCGAGCTTCAGTGCCTGGACGGCTGCCAGGCTGTCGTTGACCACGTAGGTGTAGCTGCCGTTGCCGTTGAGGACCAGGGTGCCGTAGGCGCCATTGAGCGAGATGCTGCCGTTGAGCAGGCTGATGAAGGCGCCGTTGCTGCTCCGGGTGCCGATGCGCAGGGCGTCGAGGGTGCGCGTCTCGCCATAGTTGTTGCCGTCGACGTCGAGATCGTTGGTCATCACGTTGCCGGCTGCGGGTGTACCGGGCGTGGCGTTGTTGGTGCCGCCGGCCTCGATGGCGGTGCCGGTGTCGTCGCGGGCGATGGGGGTGTCGTCGCGGCCGTGGATGACGATGGTGAAGGAGGCGCTGACGAACTTCCCGTTGCCGTCGCTGACGGTGTACTGGAAGACATCGCTGAGGGTGTTCAGCGGGGTGCGCAGCGCCTCCACCAGCGGATTGCTGTTGTCCACCACGTAGCGGTAGTTGCCCTGGGCATCGAGCACCAGGCTGCCGTACTGGCCGACCAGGCTCTGGCCGAGGGTGCCGGCGGCGCCGTTGAAGTTCACGAAACCGGTGATGGTTACCGGGTCCCCATCCGGGTCGCTGTAGGAGGAGCGGATGCTGCCGCTGGGATCCAGCCCCGGGATGGCGTTGTTCAGTCCCCCGGCTTCGACGGCATCGACGCTGACCGGATTGACCACCGGCGGGTCGTTGACCCCGGTCACGGTGATGACCAGCTGCGCCTGGTCGGTCAGCCCGCCAGTGTCATGGATGCGGTAGGTGAAGATGACGTCCAGGCTCTGGTTGGCGGTCAGGGCGCGAATGGCTGGGTCGGCACTGTTGACCACGAAGGTGAAGGTGCCGTCGTCGTCGATGTTCAACTGGCCGAAGTTGCCGCTGATGATGCTGCCGTTCGCCAGCCGGGCGACGGTGCCGGAGAGGGTGGTGGTGATGCCGTTGACGACGCCGGTGAGGGTGCCGCCAGCGCTTTCCAGGCCGGAGCGCACGCCGTCGACCTTGAGCTTGTCGGCGTTGGGCCTGTCGAAATTGTCGACATCGGTGTCGGCACCCACGCCGCCAACGCCGGCAACCACGTTGCCGCTGGTATTTACCGGACTGGTGACGCCGTCGCTGGAACCCGCGATGGCGGTGGCGTGGTCATCGACCGCCACGGGCGCATCGTTGGCGCCCTGGATGGTGATGATCAGGGTGGTGATGGCGCTCAGACCGCCCTTGTCGGTGACCTGGTAGGTGAACTGCTCGCGCAGGACCTCGCCAGGGGAGAGCGCCTGCACCACCGGGTTGCTGTTATCGACTACATAGCGGTAGGTGCCGTCGGCGTTGATGGTCAGGCTGCCGTAGACTGCCTGCACGGTAGCCGGCGAGCCCGACGCCACGGGGAAGATCCGTCCACCGCCGATACCGTCGAAGCGCACCAGGCTGACGGCCTTGGTCTCGCCGTACACGATGGCGTCCACGTCGGTGTCGTTGGTCAGCACGTTGCCGGTGGCGTCCTGCCCCGGCGTGCCGTTGTTGGTGCCGCCGGCCTCGATGGCCGTGGCCGTGTCCGGCACCGCCACGGGGGTATCGTTGGCACCGTGGATGTCGATGGTCAGGGACGTGGAGCTGGAGAGACCGCCGGTATCGGTGATGAAGTAGCCGAACGACTCGCGCAGCACGTCGCCTGCGCTGCGCAGCGCCTGGACCTCGGCATTGCTGTTGTCGACCACGTACTGGAAGCCGCCGGTGGCGGTGATGTAAAGCGTGCCGTAGCGGCCGGCGAGACTGACCACGCCGTTGGCGGGCACCGTCACGAAGCCGCCGAGGGAGTTCTCCAGGCGGGTGACCTTGAGGACGTCGCCGTTGGTGGCGATGTCCACGTCGGTGTCGTTGTCCAGCACGTTGCCAGTGGGGTCTACGCCGACCGTGGCGTTGTTCGAACCGCCAGCCTCGATCGCGATGGCAATGTCGGGATGGGCAATGGGCGCGTCGTTCACCGGGTCGATGACGATGTTCAGGGTGTCGGTGTCTTTCAGCGCGTCGTCGGGGTTTTCACCCGGGATGCCGTCGCCGTCCGCGTCACCGAAATTGCCCTGGTCGTTGGTGATCATGGTGAGGGTTTCGGCATTGCGGGCGGTGTTGAAGTCCTGGTCGCCCTTGTAATAGATCTGCCCGAGGGCGACGTTGATTTGCTGCAGGGTGCCGGTCAGCACCAGGGTGCGGCCTGCGCCAGCCGGGGGCGCATCGCTTGCACCGGGCGTCGTCGCGCTCTGCCAGAGCACACCGTGGACCACGCTGAGGGTGACGGTCATGATGCCGCTGGCATTGCCGGCGTCGACGTCCACGTCGCTGGTAGCCAGGCCGACGATGTGCAGCACGGTGTCTTCCTGGCCATGCTGGTCGGTGACGGTGTTGATCGGCGCTTCGTTGATATGCACATAGCCGGCATCGGCGATACCAATGGCGCCTTCGCCCAGGCTCAGGTTGATGTTGCCCAGGCCGACGGTGGAGGTTCCGCTGTCGGAGTCGACGCGCACGTGGAAGCGGTTGTTGCTCGCCTGGGCGAAGTTCTGCGCCACTGCTACCAGGTAGTTGCCCGAGGGCAGGATGGCGAACTGGTAGGTGCCGTTGGCGGCGGTCACCGTGCTGAAGGTGCGGTCGTCGGCGTTGCCGAACACACCGTCGTTGCCGGCCCAGGTCAGGGTCACGTCGATGCCGCCCAGGCCGGGACCGTCGGGCGTGATGCTGGTGGTGGCAGACTTGGTGTCATCCCACAGGGTGCCTTGCACCACGCCCATGCCGGCGCCGTCGCTGAGGATGTAGTTGTTCAGCCCGCTGACGCCGTCCTGGCCGGTACGCTCGCCATCGGCGCCGCCGGCGGTCAGTGGCAGCGAGCCGCCCCAGCCAGCGTTCTCGAAGCTGGTGGGCAGGCTGGTCCAGGTCAGCACGGCGGAGCTGCTGGCGTCGTCGGGCACGATGGTGTTGGGCAGGGTGACGCTGTAGATCACCTGCACCTTGTCGTTGACGTTCAACTGGTCGAAGTTGAGCACCACCTGGTCGCCCGCCACGCTGGCGGTGACGCCGGCCGGCAGGTTGCCGGTGGTGTAGCTGGTGCCGTTGATGACGATGCTCTGGATCGCGTAGTCGCTGCCGCTGGGGAACTGGTCGCGCAGTACGACGTTGTAGGCCGGCACCTCGCCGTTCTGGGTGAAGCTGACCGAGACTGTCGCCTGGGTCGTGCCGGCGACGCTGCCGGCGGCGATGTCGATGACCGACTTGTCCATGCCGGTGAAGCTCGGTTCGACGACGTGCTCGAAGATCGTGGCGCTGTGGCCGCGGTCGACCCCGCCGTTGAGCCCGACGTGTTCGAACACGTTCATGCCCAGCTGCGCGCCGCTCTGGTTGCTGGCGATGTTGGCGACGCGAACGTTGAATTCCAGGATTACCCCTTCGATATCGCCGTCGTTCACCTCATTGTTGGTCAGGTTGCCCAGGTTGAAGGTAATGGTCCGGCCATCAGGGGAAATCTGCAGGCGCCCGCTGTTGATGTTGAAGATGCCGGTGGGCTTGTCGCCGGACAGGTCGGGATGGATCGGCAGCGATACGTCACTGTTCTGGTTGCCGACCATGCCCAGAGTGCCGCCGCTGATCAGGTCGGTGGCGTCGGTGGTGAGGCCGCCAATGGCGCTGGAACCCAGGGCGATAAGGATGTTGTTGAGGTCGGCGGGGATAAACTCCAGCCCAGGAGCCAGCTCGATGCGGATCTGGTAATTGGGGTTCACACCGGTGGGCACTACGATCGCCACGCGGTAGCGGACGATCTCGCCAACCACCACGGTTTCCTGCAGGCCGGCGGTATCGGTGGCGCCGGAGGAGTTGGTCGCCGGCGGCGTGGCGTCGAGGCCGCCGACGCGGGAGACCTGGATGCCGTTGGTGACGGGAATCAGCAGCGTGTTGATCTGCCGGTAGTCGTTGAGCACCCCGGAGTTGAGCAATCCGTCGTCGCCGCCGCGCTCGCCGGCGCCGGTGTCGGTGGCGTTGCTCAGGCCGTCCAGGCTGGTCCAGCGCACCACGACGTTGTTCGTGATGACTGCCTGGCCGGCTGCCGAGGCGTTCACCACGCCCGAGAGGGAAATGACGATGCTGCCGCCATTGGCGATATCGATGTTGGCGCCGTTGGCGGTGACCAGCTGGCCGTTCTGGATGATGAAGTCCACGCCGCCGTTGTTGGTGGCGCCGTTGTAGACCTTGCCGGTGATCACGATGTTGTCCATCTGCGTGGGCAGTATGTTCAGCAGGCTGAGATCGAAGGCATTGGTGCCGGAAGTGTTGCTGATGGTGATGGTGTAGGTGACCGTGTCGCCTTCGTCGAAGCCGCCGTAGGTGGGGGTGGCCGTGACCTGCTGGGACACCGTCAGGGTCGGCTCGACGATGGTCACCGAAGGCTGCTGCGGGCTGGCGACGGTGCGGTCCACCGCGGTGGTGCCGTTGGGGGTATCGCTGTCGGGGTCGCTGTAGGTCAGCTGCGCGCCGTTGTTCAGGGTGACGCCCTGCTGGTTGCCCTGCACGTTGCTCGCTACCAGGACCAGGCGGATGACGAAGGCGTTGTTGCCGACATTGTTGTCCGCCGTGGAGCCGGCAGCACTGAACACCAGGTTCAGGTCGCCGCCATCGCTGCCATCGCCGCTGAAGGTGAGGACGTTGACAGTGCCGGCGAAGGCCTGCGAGAGCGCGCCGCTGAACGGATCGATGCCGTTGTCCGCGGCGTTGTAGATGATCTGGTAGCCCGCGCCGCTGAAGGCCGTGCGGTCCAGGCGCAGGCCTGGCGGGATCAGGTCGGACAGGCGCAGATTCGCGGTGCTGCCTTCGGGCAGGGTGATCACGATGTCGTAGGTCATCTTCTCGCCGATCACCAGGCTGCTGCCCGTGGTGTGGCTGGCGCTGGAGTCGTCGTCGCTGAGGCTGCCGTTCTGGTAGGTCTTGGTGATGGTCGGCGCGGCCACCTGCTGGTTGGCTACTTCGACGATGTCCACCGGGGTGAAGTCCTGGCCGCCCTCGACGCTGGCGTAGTGGGTCAGCGCCGCACTGGTTTGCAGGGTGCGCGAGGCGAGGATGGCGTTGTCCACGGTGACGTCGTAGGTAATCACCACGACGTTGGCGCCGGAGAGGTCGTTGGCCGTGCCGGCTCGGCCGGCGAGCAAGGTGCCCTGGTTGTTGGCGTCGAGGAAGGTGATGCTGTTGCCGCTGATGCTGTAGTCGACGCCCTGCACCAGCAGGGTGCCGTCGCCGCGATGGATCTGCAGGTTGGCGCTCGACAGGCTGCCGCCGACGAAGGCCAGGCCCGCCGGCAGGGTGATGCTGGTGGCGACGTCGTAGGCGTTGCCGCCGCCGCTGTTCTTGATGGCGGTGGCCAGACGCAGGGTGTCGGCGCCATCGATGCCGCTGACGTTGCCGTCTACTGCCGCGAGGCTGGTGACGCTGCCGCTGAAGGGCGTGCCGGTGGTGCCCGGCTGGGCCCACGTGCCTGTGGTGCCGGTGACCGTGCCGTTGGTGGTGGAGACCACGCCATGCTTGATGTCCAGCACCGGTTCGGCGACTGATTCGATGACCGCGACATCCGAGGAAATCAGCGGCGTCTTGTCGATGGTGGTGGTCTGGCTGGACTGCGCCAACACGTCGAGTTCACGCTGGTCGGCATAGGGCTGGTCGCCGACCACCATGGTGAAACGTACCTGAACGGTGCCGCCGTTGAGGCCTCCGGACACATAGTTGCCGAAGTCGAAGATGATCGAGTTGCCTTCGCCGGTGGTGACACTGTCGGGCACGTCGAGGATGCTGTTGCCGGCGCCGAAGCTCCACTGGCCGACGCCGTTGCCGATGCTCCAGTTGATGCCCGCCGCGTTGAGCAGCGGCAGTGGCAGGTAGGCGGTGAGCTTGAAGTTCTCGTAGTCCGCCACCAGCAGGTCGTAGGTGATGGTGAAGGTGACCACGTCGCCGGGGCGAAGCTCGCCATTGGCCGGCGGGTTGCCGCCATTTACCTGGGTCAGGGTGATGTCGATGTTGGAGGTGTCGATGGTGCTGGTGGTGCCGGAACCGTCGGTCTGCTCGCCGCCGATGTTGAGCGAGTCGCGCAGCACGGTGGCATCCACCGTGGCGTTGTTGCTGACGCTGTCGCCCTCGTTGAGTTGGTCGTGGGGCGGATGGTCGGAGGTGTAGGTCGTGTCGATGGTCGCGTCGTAGACGATGGACATGCGCGTGGCGCCTTCCTGCACGTCGTCGTCCCACAGGTCGCCGAACAGCGCGTAGAGGCCGGGTCCCTGGACAGCGGCTGCAATGGAGGCGCCGATATCGAAGACGATGGTGGTGCTGCCATCGGCATTGACCGTGGCGGTATAGATCACCGGGATGACCTGCGACGCCCCGTGCTGCTGGATGACGATGCTCGGTGCGTTGGCGGCGGAGAAGGTCTGGCCGTCGCTGAGCAGGTCGGTGACGGTGAAGCGGCCCTGGCCGAGGATGTTCTTGCCGAAGGCGTAGAAGTCGGAGATGGCCACGTCCATGGTGTAGCGCAGCGTGTCGCCGGGGGTGATCCCGGGAGTGCCGACATCGGTCTGCAGGTTCACCGTCTTGAGCAGGGTGATCGACTTGGCGACGAAGGTGATGCCTGCGCCGTCGCCGGTGACGGTGAAGGGGTAGCCATCGGGATCGGTCGGTCGGTCGCGCACGTCCAGCGGGTTCCAGTCGCCGTTCACGGTGGCGGTGCCGAAGGTGATGGTGCGCGGGTTGCCCGTGGTGGGGTCGAGCACCGGCACGCCCGCCGCGTCGATCTCCGGCACGTAGAAGCCGACCGTGGTGGTGCTGGCGTTGCTCAGGGTGTCGTAGTGGATGGTGTAGCTGGCGACGAAGGCGTTGGGGTTGCTCAGCGCCGCGGCGATCAGTGTCGGGTTGGTCAGCACGGTGCCGTCGTGCAGGGTGATCGAGGTCAGCGTGCCGCCTGCCCCCGGGGTGATCGAGCTGACGTGGACCTGGTCGGGTACCGTCTGGGTGACCGTCACGTTGGTCAGCGTCTGGCCGGGCGCCGGGGTCACGGTGACCGTCTCGGTGCGCGTGAAGTTCGGCCCGGTGACGGTCTCGCCCTCGGGCATGTCCACCGTCTGGGTCACCGACAGCAACGTCGGGGTGACCACGAAGCTGTGCAGTGCGGCTTCGACCAGGGTCGGGTCCTGCGCGGGGTTGTTCAGTGAATCGTTGCCGTACTCGAAGCCGCCGCGGGCATTGATGGTGAGGTCGAAAGTGACGCCGCCGCGGGCGCCCAAAAAGA
>CBIGPF010000107.1:0-20386 GCA_966191535.1 uncultured Pseudomonas sp.
AGCGGCTAATGGTCTGGCCCAGCGTGCATTTGGCGAGGAAGGTTTCGGCGAAGCGGTCGAGGTAGGTGATCTTTTTGTTCGCCTCGTCGGCGAACTGGTAGATGGGCAGGAAGCGCTCATCGGCGTTGAACGAGAAGTGCCGGGCGTTGTTGTTGGCGAAGTAGTAGGTGTTGTCGCGGTTGCTGACAATGAACATCTGCATGAAGCACAGCAGGGTTTTGCTGTAGCCGTTGCCGGGGTCGTTCCTGTATTCGACGATTTGCTCCATGGCGCGACGCGGGTTGACGCCCAAGGTTTTCAGCTCGACTTGAACGCACGGCACACCGTTGATGAGGATGAGCACATCGAAGCGGTGATGGCTGTTGTCGGTGTTGATGCGCAGTTGATTGACTACCTCGAAGCTGTTCTTGCACCAGTCTTTGATGTTGACCAGTGTGTAGTTCAGCGGGGTGCCATCTTCGCGGGTGAAGGCATTGCGCTCGCGCAGGGTGCGTGCAGCCGTGAACACATCGGGGGTCACGATTTCGTCGAGCAGGCGGGCGAACTCGCCATCGGTCAGGGTGACGCGGTTGAGTGCGTTGAATTTCTCGCGAAAGTTGCGCTCTAGCGAGGCACGGTCGGTGATGTCATCGCGGTAGGTGTATTTGAGATCAACCAGCTTCTCGATGAAGCTCTGCTCGACTTCTTGCTCATTCATTGCGGGTACTCTGCAATCTTCATTTGGCCCGTAGCAAAACATGGCCATTATGAGTTCCCATGCGCCTAGCGGAAAGGGTTGCGGACGCGGCAATTGAAAAGGGAGTCGAGCTGAGCGAGCACCACTTCTGTGTAGCAATGGCGACTAGAATGTAGAAGCCTTAACGAGAGAGCCGGCCCCTTACCCCCATCCACAAAGAAAGCGCCAATGAAAAAGGCCAGCCGGTTACCGCGGGCCATTTTAATTGTAAAATTTGTGGGGAAGGGGTGATTGGAACACTCGACCCCTTGCACCCCATGCAAGTGCGCTACCAGGCTGCGCTACGCCCCGACGTTGCTTCCAAGTTCCCTCAGAAGCGGCTCGCACTATACCCCAAGCATTTGCTTTGGAGAAGTGCTTTTTTCATTTTTTTCAGTTACTTGCGCAGCACATGCAGCACATCTTCCAATTCGGCGATCATCTGCCGGATCAGTTGCTTGTACTGGGTGGCATCCTCGCGGGCTTCATCGCCGGTAAGGCGCTGACGGGCTCCACCGATGGTGAAGCCCTGGTCGTAGAGCAGCGCACGGATCTGGCGAATCATGAGCACGTCCTGGCGCTGATAGTAGCGCCGGTTGCCCCTTCGCTTGACCGGGTTGAGTTGCGGGAACTCCTGTTCCCAGTACCGCAGCACATGCGGCTTCACCGCGCAAAGATCACTGACTTCACCGATGGTGAAATAGCGCTTGCCCGGGATGGGGGGCAACTCGTCGTTATGACTTGGTTCCAGCATAAGCTTCAACCCTGGCCTTCAGTTTCTGCCCTGGACGAAAGGTGACGACGCGCCGGGCTGTGATCGGGATTTCCTCTCCCGTCTTCGGGTTGCGTCCGGGACGCTGGCGCTTGTCGCGCAGATCGAAGTTGCCGAAACCCGACAACTTCACCTGTTCGTTATGCTCCAGCGCCTGGCGGATCTCTTCAAAGAAGAGTTCCACCAGTTCCTTGGCTTCCCGCTTATTCAGGCCCAGCTCTTCGTACAGACGTTCAGCAATTTCAGCTTTCGTCAGAGCCCCCATACGCTACTTCCTTAACGTGGCGTTGAACCTTTGTTCCAGCGAGGCGACGATATTCTGCGTAGTCGCGTTCACCTCGTCATCATTAAGAGTGCGTGATGGATGCTGCCAGGTCAAGCCAACGGCCAAGCTTTTTCTAAGCGGATCAATGCCTTTACCGTGGTAGACGTCAAAGAGCCTGAGGTCCGTCAGCCATTCGCCCGCCGTTTCACGGATATTTGCCAGCACGAACTCGGCCGGGGTATCCAGATCGACGATCAGGGCGAGGTCACGGCGCACTTCGGGAAAGCGCGACAGCTCGCTGAATTTCGGCAGGCGGCCCTTGGCGACTTCGGCCAGTACCAGTTCGAAGACGTAGACCGGGCGATCCAGGTCCAGCGCTTTGGCCAGTTCCGGGTGCAAGGCGCCCAGGTAGCCGACCAGCACGCCGTCACGCTCGATCTTGGCGGTCTGCCCCGGATGCAGTGCTGGGTGCTCCGCCGGAGAGAAGGTGAAGGCTTCGAGGGCGCCGGCATTACCCAGCAGCGCTTCGACGTCGGCTTTGACGTCGAAGAAGTCGACGTTCTCGCGACCGTTGGCCCAGCCTTCCGGCTGACGGGCACCGCAGACGACGCCGGCGAGCATGTTTTCCTGCACCAGCCCTTCCAACTGACCAACGAAGCGCAGGCCGCTTTCGAACAGGCGCACGCGAGTCTGCTGGCGGTTGAGGTTGTGCTGCAGGGACTTCACCAGACCCGGCCAGAGCGAGGCGCGCATGGCGGCCATGTCGGCAGAGATCGGGTTGGCCAGCATCAGCGGCTCGACGCCAGGGTGGAACAGCTGGAACAGCTTGGGATCGATGAAGCTGTAGGTAATGGCTTCCTGGTAGTCGCGGGCGACCAGCAGGCGGCGCAGCGCCGGCAGCTCCGCCTGGGACTCGGACTTGGTGTTCGGCGCCAGGCGTGCCTGCGGGTAGCGAACCGGCAGACGGTTGTAGCCGTATAGGCGGCCCAGCTCTTCGATCAGATCAACTTCGATGGAGACGTCGAAGCGATGGCTCGGCACACCAACGGTCCAGGCGTCGGCCCCGACTTTCTGGACATCGAACTCCAGAGCGGTGAGCAAACGCTCGATCTCGGCGTTTTCCAGGGTCATGCCCAGCATCTGGGTGACACGCTCGGCACGCAGGGTGACCGGTGCGACTTTCGGCAGGTCGGCTTCACTGGCCTGCTCGAGGATCGGACCGGCTTCGCCGCCGACGATCTGCAGCAGTAGTTCGGTGGCGCGCTCCATGGCGCGACGGGCCAGCTGCGAGTCCACGCCACGCTCGAAGCGGTGCGAGGCATCGGTGTGCAGGCCATAGGAACGGGCCTTGCCGGCGACGGCGATGTTGTCGAAGAAGGCGCTTTCGAGGAACAGGTCGCGGGTCTTGGCGCTGACGCCGCTGTGCTCGCCGCCCATTACGCCGGCGATGGCCAGGGCACGTTCGTGGTCGGCGATCACCAGGGTGTCGGCACGCAAGGTGACTTCCTGGCCGTCAAGCAGGACGAGCTTCTCGCCCTCCTCCGCCATGCGCACGCGAATGCCGCCCTTGACCTCGTCGAGGTCGAAGGCGTGCATCGGCTGGCCCAGCTCGATCATCACGTAGTTGGTGATGTCGACGGCGGCATCGATGCTACGGATATCGGAACGGCGCAGGCGCTCGACCATCCACAGGGGGGACGGTTTGCTCAGGTCGACGTTGCGGATGACTCGGCCGAGGTAGCGCGGGCAGGCCTTGGGCGCCAGAAGCTCGATGCTGCGTACTTCATCGATGTGCGGGGCAACGGCATTGACCACCACCGGCTTGACCTCGGCGCTGTACAGCGCGCCGACTTCACGGGCGAGGCCGGTGAGGGACAGGCAGTCGCCGCGGTTCGGGGTCAGGCCGATCTCGATGGAGGCGTCATTCAGTTCGAGGTAGTCGCGAATGTTGGCGCCCACCGGCGCGTCCGCGGCGAGCTCCATCAGGCCGGCGTTCTCTTCGCTGATTTCCAGCTCTTTGGCCGAGCAAAGCATGCCGTTGGATTCAACGCCGCGCAGCTTGGCTTTCTTGATCTTGAAGTCCCCTGGCAGCTCGGCGCCGATCATGGCGAAGGGGATCTTCAGGCCCGGGCGCACGTTGGGCGCGCCGCAGACGACCTGGAAGGTCTCCGAACCGTTGCTGACCTGGCAGACGCGTAGCTTGTCGGCGTCCGGGTGCTGTTCGGTCGACAGCACTTCGCCCACGACCACACCGCTGAACTGGCCGGCCACCGGGATCACGGCGTCGACCTCAAGGCCGGCCATGGACAGACGAGCCACCAGCTCGTCACGGGATACCTGCGGATTTACCCAGCTCCGCAGCCACTGTTCACTGAATTTCATCCTGCTCTCCTAAATGCGTTGACGGTCGTGCGGGCTAGCGGAACTGGCCGAGGAACCGCAGATCGTTGTCGAAGAACAGGCGCAAATCGTTCACGCCATAGCGCAGCATGGCCAGGCGCTCGATCCCCATACCGAAGGCGAAGCCCTGGTATTTCTCGGGGTCGATGCCGGACATGCGTAGCACGTCGGGGTGGACCATGCCGCAACCCATGACTTCCAGCCAGCCGGTCTGCTTGCAGACACGGCAACCCTTGCCACTGCAGAGCACGCACTGGATGTCGACTTCCGCCGAAGGCTCGGTGAAGGGGAAGAAGGACGGACGGAAACGGACGGAGAATTCCTTCTCGAAGAAAGCGCGGAGGAACTCTTCGATGGTGCCCTTGAGGTCGGCGAAGCTGACGTCTTCATCGACCAGCAGACCTTCGACCTGGTGGAACATGGGCGAGTGGGTCAGGTCGGAGTCGCAGCGGTAGACGCGCCCCGGACAGACAATGCGAATCGGCGGCTTCTGGTTTTCCATGGTGCGGACCTGTACCGGCGAGGTATGGGTGCGCAGCAGCATGTTCGCATTGAAGTAGAAGGTGTCGTGCATGGCACGAGCCGGGTGATGGCCCGGAATATTGAGCGCTTCGAAGTTGTGGTAGTCGTCTTCGACTTCCGGGCCCTCGGCGACTTCATAGCCGATGCGGGTGAAGCACTGCTCGATGCGTTCTTTGGTGCGGGTGACCGGGTGCAGGCCGCCGGAGGACTGGCCACGGCCCGGCAGGGTCACGTCGATGCGCTCGGCTGCCAGCTTGGCGGCGAGGGCGGTGCCCTCAAGCTCAGCCTTGCGGGCGTTCAGCACATCCTGAACCTTCTCCTTGGCAACGTTGATCAGCGCACCGACCTTGGGGCGCTCTTCGGCCGGCAGGTCGCCCAGGGTCTTCATGACCTGGGTCAGCTCGCCTTTCTTGCCGAGGTAGTGAACCCGGATCTGCTCCAGGGCGTTGACGTCTTCGGTGTTCCGCACGGCGTCCAGGGCCTGCGAGACCAGCGCGTCCAGGTTTTCCATGTACCAACTCCAGATACAAAATAGGGGAAGAGCGGTAAGGCTCTTCCCCTATCGGTGACGTTACGTCCGGACCAAGATCCGGTAACTGTCGCGGGGCTTAAGCCAGGCTGGCTTTCGCTTTCTCGACAATTGCGGTAAACGCCGCTTTTTCGTTCACAGCCAGATCGGCCAGGACCTTACGGTCGATCTCGATGGCCGCTTTTTTCAGGCCAGCGATCAGACGGCTGTAGGACAGACCGTTCAGACGAGCACCAGCGTTGATACGAGCGATCCACAGAGCGCGGAACTGACGCTTGCGCTGACGACGGTCGCGGTAGGCGTATTGGCCTGCCTTGATTACCGCCTGCTTGGCAACACGGAACACGCGCGAACGCGCGCCGTAGTAGCCTTTTGCGAGCTTCAGAATCTTTTTGTGACGACGACGGGCAATTACGCCACGCTTAACACGAGCCATTTATTTATCCTCTACCAGAAATCAACGCAGACGCAGGGAGCGCGCTACACGGCGAACGTCGGAAGCAGCGAGCATCGAAGTGCCGCGCAGCTGACGCTTACGCTTGGTGGTCATTTTGGTCAGGATGTGGCTCTTGAAAGCGTGCTTGTGCTTGATGCCACCAGCAGTCACTTTGAAGCGCTTTTTGGCGCCACTCTTGGTTTTCATCTTTGGCATGTTTGGTACTCCGCATTCGTTAACAACTGATAACCATCAGGCCTGCCAGTGCCCGGGAGGTTATTTACGCTTCTTGGGAGCGATGACCATCATCAGCTGGCGTCCTTCCAGCTTAGGATGCTGTTCCACGGTGCCGATTTCGGCGAGGTCGGTTTCGACCCGCTTCAACAGCTCCATGCCCAGCTCCTGGTGGGCCATCTCACGACCACGGAATCGAAGCGATACCTTGGCCTTGTCCCCTTCATTAAGGAAACGTACCAGGTTGCGTAGTTTTACCTGGTAATCCCCTTCTTCCGTCCCTGGACGAAACTTGATTTCTTTGATCTGTTGCTGGTGCTGGTTTTTCTTCGCAGCAGCGGCTTGCTTCTTCTTCTCGAAGAGGTGCTTGCCGTAGTCCATGATGCGGCAGACAGGGGGCACCGCATCAGCAGAAATTTCCACCAGGTCCAGCTTGGCCTCGTCGGCCAGACGGAGAGCCTCATCGATGGAGACCACGCCGATCTGCTGACCGTCAGCACCAATCAGACGAACCTCACGGGCGGTGATGTTCTCGTTGATCGGTGGTTTCGGGAGAGCCCGCTTATCCTGTCTCATTTCACGCTTAATAATGATTACTCCGAGTCTTGGCGACCACGCCGGGAAACCGCCTGAGCAAGCAGCTCAGCGAACTGGGCGACCGGCATCGAGCCGAGGTCAGCCCCTTCGCGCGTACGTACGGCGACGGCCTGCGATTCAACTTCCCTATCGCCGATGACCAGCAGATAGGGAACCTTGAGCAAAGTATGCTCGCGGATTTTAAAGCCAATTTTCTCGTTTCTCAAGTCAGACTTGGCACGGAATCCGCTTTGCTCGAGCTGACGCACCACTTCTTCGGCCCATTCGCCCTGCTTGTCAGTGATATTCATCACTACGGCCTGGGTCGGTGCGAGCCAGGCCGGGAACTGGCCGGCGTAGTGCTCGATCAGCATGCCGATGAAACGCTCGAAGGAGCCGAGGATCGCACGGTGCAGCATGACCGGACGGGTACGGCTGTTATCTTCGGCGATATAGCTGGCATCCAGACGCTCCGGCAGGTTCGGATCGTACTGCAGGGTGCCGCACTGCCAGTTACGGCCGAGGCAGTCCTTCAGGGTGAACTCGATCTTCGGACCGTAGAAGGCACCCTCGCCCGGCTGGTATTCCCACTCCAGGCCGGATTCGTTCAGGGCGTCGGCCAGCGCACTTTCGGCGCGATCCCACAGCTCTTCGGAACCGACGCGCTTGGCCGGACGAGTGGACAGCTTCATGGAGACGTCGCTGAAACCGAAGTCCGAATAGACCTGCAGGGTCAGCTTGATGAAGTCGGCCGCCTCTTTCTTCACCTGCTCTTCGGTGCAGAAGATGTGGGCGTCGTCCTGGGTAAAGCCACGTACGCGCATGATGCCGTGCAGCGCGCCGGACGGCTCGTTGCGATGGCAGGCACCAAATTCGGCGAGACGCAGCGGCAGGTCACGGTAGGACTTCAGGCCCTGATTGAAGATCTGCACGTGGCATGGGCAGTTCATCGGCTTGACCGCGAAGTCACGGCTTTCCGACGCAGTAGTGAACATGTTCTCGGCGTAGTTGGTCCAGTGACCAGAGCGCTCCCAAAGGATGCGATCAACAACCTGCGGGGTGCGAACTTCCACATAGCCGTGGTCGCGCTGCACCTTGCGCATGTACTGCTCGAGCACCTGATAGACGGTCCAGCCATTGGGGTGCCAGAAGACCATTCCCGGCGCTTCTTCCTGGAGGTGGAAGAGGTCGAGCTGCTTGCCGATGCGACGGTGATCGCGCTTCTCGGCTTCCTCGATACGCTGGATGTAGGCAGCCAACTGTTTCTTGTCTGCCCAGGCGGTGCCATAGACGCGCTGCAGCTGCTCGTTCTTCGAGTCGCCGCGCCAGTAGGCGCCGGAAATCTTGGTCAGCTTGAAGGCCTTCAGGAAACGAGTGTTCGGCACGTGCGGGCCGCGGCACATGTCCACGTACTCCTCATGGAAGTACAGGCCCATGGCTTTCTCGTCCGGCATGTCGTCGATGAGGCGCAGCTTGTACTCCTCACCGCGAGCCTTGAAGGTCTCGATGACTTCGGCACGCGGCGTCATCTTCTTGATGACGTCGTAGTCCTTCTCGATCAGCTCAGCCATGCGCTTTTCGATGGCGGCCATATCTTCCGGCGTAAACGGACGCTCGAAGGCGATGTCGTAATAGAAGCCCTCGTCGATCACCGGGCCGATAACCATCTTGGCGGTCGGATACAGCTGCTTGACCGCATGGCCCACCAGGTGAGCGCAGGAGTGGCGGATGATTTCCAGTCCGTCCTCGTCCTTCGGGGTAATGATCTGCAGGGTCGCGTCACTGTCGATGATGTCGCAGGCATCGACCAGACGGCCGTTGACCTTGCCGGCCAGGGTAGCTTTCGCCAGGCCTGCGCCAATGGATTGCGCCACCTCGGTCACACTGACCGGATGATCGAAGGAACGCTGACTACCGTCGGGAAGAGTAATGATGGGCATGGCGCCTCCTCTCCTAGTGGTGACCCCTACGAAAGGCCACATGGGTTGGGATGTGCCAGTAAGCGTCGCCCGCCGGGTAAGCCTGCCTCACAGTGGCAGGCGCCTTGTCGGCACCCTGCGCATTCGCGCGCGGACGTAGATCACTGGAAGAAATCGAAAACCTGCCCGCAAACGATAGCGGGCAGGACGCTGGATGTTACTGCAAGTTGGCGAAGCTGACGAGCGGCAAGCCTGACTTCACTCAGTACTGCTCGACAAATTCCAGGACGGCGCGATTGAAGGACGCCGGACGGATCACATTCATGCCGTGGGACGCCCCGGGAATCGTTACCGACCGCGCATCGACAAGAGATAACTGCATCGCCTGGATGATTCGAGGAAACGGCTCCGGACTCCTGGCTCCACCGATCAACAATACTGGCAAGCGCAATTGCGAGATCTGCGCATGATTAATAGGCGCTGGACGATCAGCCACCTGCCCGACCAATGTCATGGCATTGGCCATCGCCATGTCGCGGAACTGCCGGGAAGATCGAGACCAGACTCCCACCCCACTGACAGTATCGACAAAAAGTTGCAGCCCCTCCTCCACCTCCCCGGCGCGAATCATCCCCAGTGCCTGCTGGCGAAACTGATTGCGCTCGACGGGAGATACTGGCGATTCGACATTCACCTCAGTAAACACATCGTCGGCAAAGTCTCCACCAGGATCAGCGAGCGTCAACGACAGTAGTTTTTGCGGAGCCGCGAGAGCGACTCGCAGACAGATATTGCCGCCCCGCGAATGCCCCAGCAGATGAACAGGTCCGGACAACTGATCGAGCAGAGCCAGCAGATCATCAACATGCTGCTCCGTCGTGAATCCCGCCCCCTTGCCATCCCACAGCTCAGGATAGTAGTGGCGCAGACTGGGCACCATCACACGATAGCGGGCAGACAACGCCTCGACCTGCCCCTGCCAGTAGCGATAGTCACAGAGCGAACCATGCACCAGCAGCAAGAGCTCGCCCTGCCCGGCAACCTGGCACGTTAGTTCATAGTCGTTAACCCGGTATTGCACTATCTCGTTATTCATCCAGCACCCGCACGCAACGCACCACAATAAAGCACACAAACTCTGCAGGGACTATTGATCGTCGAAAAGTCCCGCCACACCCTTTAGCCCGCGCATTATCCCTCATCAATCAATTAATCCACCAACCCCTCTTCTGCCCTTAACATTTAAAGTATGTTCCCCCAATCGCAACAATTCATATATTCAGTTGACGCGAACAATCACTAGAACACAGAATCGCACCGTACTAATCACCCTGCATACGGGAGCACCCAGATGTCCAAACTTGCGGAATTCCGCGAAGCCGAGCGCAAACTCCAGGAACAACTCGCCCTGCTTGAGAAACTCAAGAGCGATGGCGGGCTGAAGAAGGAACTGGAGTTCAAGGATCAACTGCAAGCCTTGATGGACCAGTACGGCATGAACCTGCGCAATGTCATCGAAATTCTCGACCCGCAGACTTCTGTCGAGCCCGCAGCAGCACAGCAGCCGCGCCGCACCCGCCAACTGAAGGTCTACAAGAACCCGCACAATGGCGAGACCATCGAGACCAAGGGCGGCAACCACAAAACCCTGAAAGCCTGGAAACAGCAATACGGTGGCGACACCGTCGAGTCCTGGCTGCAGTAAGACCGATCTTCCGCGGAGCGCTCCCGCTCCGCGGACTTTCCCCTCGCTCGACGCCTCCTGACAGACGGCTGTATAAAAACTAGCCATCGTTAGAAGAAATCCTTATACTGGCCGACAGCGAACACCAAACCCAAGGTCGCCCCTCCCAGCACTCCCTACCTGATCCAGGGCAGAAGCTGGGCTCTACAGGGCCACGGCCAGCGCATCCTCCGCATCGATTCCAGAGCACGCCAACCGCGCCAGGAACATTTGCCCGAAGATCAGCGCCCCACGTCAGATTCTCTGCCTTTACCCGACATCGCAGCCTGACGCGAACAGACCCTCAAGTTTCCAATCGCTGCCATATTCCGGTCACACGCTTTCTGCATTCTCAGATGGCACCCGGAGCTTTTGACGATTTCGACGGTCATAGGACCGTTACCTATTTGGAAAGACAAGACAATGAAAACCTCCCTGCAAATCCAGGAGGCGATTCGCACCCTCTCGGCGGCCTTCGCCCCTCTGAACTGCGTCATCCAGGCCAAGCGCAAGCACGGCTTCAGCTTCACCCTGGTGAACGAGCATGGCATCGCCAAGCACACCGAACGCCTCTACCCCCAGCAATACCAGGGCGAAGCACCGCTGAGCGCGGTGATCCAGCGAGTGCAAGCCACCATCGCTGCCTGAGCCTGAAATCGAAAAAAGCCCCGTCCAAGCGGGGCTTTTGCATTTCTGCCTTCCTATATATAGATATAGGAAGGACACACTCAGCGCAGCGTGATACCCGCCTTCACCGACTCGATCTCCCCCGCCAGCGCCGCGTAGCGCTGGGACGGTGCTGCATAGGTCAGCGAGTAGGCCGCATCATCGCCCAGCGCAACCTGAACAGTCTGCTTGAGCACCTCGGTGCCGTTCTGGCTGATGCCACAATGAACCTCCAGACCACTCAACCCGCCCAGCTTCGCATCCAGCGGCTTGCTGCACGCCGCCTGGAACCCCTGGCGCATGAAGTCCTTTTGCAGCGCCTTGCGCATCTCGACGATGACATTCTCGACACTGACCTTGGCAGCAGAGCCGAGCCGACTGCGAGTGACCTCCATCACCAGGTCCTGGGAGCCATCTTCCGCCATGCGCACACCACGCTGACGAACCACCGGCGCATCGACAGCCGCATCCGCCGGCGAGCGCGAAACCTCCCACCCCTGAGGCCAGATCACCTGCATCTCAGCCGACGCCGACAGCGGAACCAGCAGCGCGCCGACCAACAACCCGAACCGCAGACCACTCATTACCACCTCCGACCCGATTTCAGGGGGACACCATAGCAGGCACCACAGCCTTTCCATCACCCCGCCACACGACAGGATTCACTCACGACAAACCGGGCAGAAGTACAAGACAGACCCCATACTCTTAATAAGCACGCAATCGCAGGCTTAGTGAGGTCGCATGAAGAAACTCACAGCGTTACTCCTGCTCACAGC
The DNA here is from genome assembly GCA_966191535.1 of uncultured Pseudomonas sp. GTDB lineage: Bacteria > Pseudomonadota > Gammaproteobacteria > Pseudomonadales > Pseudomonadaceae > Pseudomonas. The sequence continues at coordinate 11,537 of CBIGPF010000107.1, forward strand.
CCTTGCCACCAGCGCCCAGGCATCTGACTTCTGCACGGGCGTCGGCCTGTTTGCACGTGCCGGCGCGCTCTATCGCGACGAAGGCAAGACTGAACAGCAGGCGATATCAGCCGTTCATAACGGCAGCGCCAAGCTCGACGCAGACACCCAAGTGATCGTCAGGTACTTCGTGCGATTCGGTTACCACGGAGATCAAACACCCGACCAGGCATTTGCCAACGCGGAACAGAAATGCCGGCAATATGAAGCCTATAGCGAACGCAGGAATGCGATGAACTAGAGAGACTCGATCAACCGTAGTGCGACACTACCTGCAGCAGACTCTGCAAGCCCACCCCAGCAGCATCCGCCGGAGCCAACGCGAAGGCGCATCCCCAGGCACAGGGCGAGCGAGCATGTCGAGCCTTATGGCAAATCTCGACACAATCAAAAGCCCCGCAAATGCGGGGCTTTTTTCCTTGCGGCTTAATAACCCCCTAAGGGGGCCGGCCCAGATAATCCGCTGCGCTCGCCAGAATGGATGCCAAGCAGCGTAAAGCCGCGCCCCGCACCGCGGCCTTTTTTCATTCCTGCCATCCTAAACCAGGACCTGCCGCGTGCTCGCGATCAGTTGGTGAACCTGGCGCACCACTGACTCATCAGCAGGAGTCTCCGGCCCTCTTCCCTCCGGGCACGGCATGCTGGGCGTCGTCCCGAACAGCCTGCAGATAAGCGGCCGCTGCTCGTAGGCCTCACACCCACCCGGCCCCAGATGGACGCAGCTCCACTCCGCCAAGGCAGCGTCATGCTCAGCCTCACTCCTCGCGGGCAATCTGGCCAACTCTTCCGACGACGCAGTGACCGGCCCGCAGCAGTCGTGGCAACCAGGCTTGCACTCAAAGCCAGGGATTTTCCGACGCAACTGATCGATCCTGCGGCTCACACTATTCATCGTCGCGTCCTGATTGAGGATGCCGCGGGGCACGAATTATACATACGAGCGAATGCGCCTCGCGGCCGCGGCAACCGGAAGACCGACCTGCAGATGATCGTGCGCCAGCAGCACACCCACCCCGCCCATCGAGCGAGACAACTCAGGCATCATGAGCCTCAGCTGGCACACCACACCAAAGCCCCGAGCCGAGACCGCCATCCTGCAAAGGTTTGGAAAAATAGAGACAAACAAAAAGGGCGACCCTTTCGGATCGCCCTTTCTGAAATCGCCGAGGCGATTATGTTTGGTAGGCACAATTGGACTCGAACCAACGACCCCCACCATGTCAAGGTGGTGCTCTAACCAACTGAGCTATGTGCCTGTCGTGTGGGGCGCATTCTACGCGATCGTTTTTCTCGGTCAAGCACTTTTTTCGCTAAGCCACTGAAAAAGTGAATTTTTTTATGTTCGACCGTCCGTAAATTATTTTGCACGGGCACTAGCCGGCCAGATTCTACTCAGGTAGCATCCGCACATCTCGTAAAAAATAACAAACACAGGTGCATTATGCCGCACACTTCCTACCCCTCCTCCTATTATGCAGCTTCGGCCAACCCGGTCCCGGCCCGTCCTGAACTGCAGGGCGAGGTGGAAACCGATGTCTGCGTGATCGGCGCAGGCTATACCGGCCTGTCGACCGCCCTGTTCCTGCTGGAAAACGGTTTCAAGGTCACTGTGCTGGAAGCCGCCAAGGTTGGCTTCGGCGCGTCGGGCCGTAACGGCGGCCAGATCGTCAACAGCTATAGCCGCGACATCGACGTCATCGAACGCACCGTCGGCGCCAAGCAGGCAAAACTGCTGGGCGACATGGCCTTCGAAGGCGGCCGCATCATTCGCGAGCGCATCGCCAAGTACAACATCCAGTGCGACCTGAAGGACGGCGGCGTATTCGCAGCCCTCAGCGCCAAGCAGATGGGCCACCTGGAGTCGCAGAAGAAGCTGTGGGAGCGCTTCGGCCACACCCAGCTGGAACTGATGGACGCCAAGCGCATCCGTGAAGTCGTCGGCACCGACAGCTATGTCGGCGGCATGCTCGACATGAGCGGCGGCCACATCCACCCGCTGAACCTCGCTCTGGGCGAAGCCGCGGCCGTGGAGTCCCTGGGCGGCGTGATCCACGAGCAGTCCCCTGCCGTGAAGATCGATCGTGGCGCCAACCCGGTCGTGCACACCCCGAAGGGCCGCGTGAAGGCCAAGTTCATCGTGGTAGCTGGTAACGCCTACCTCGGCGGCCTGGTGCCGGAACTGGCCTCCAAGTCCATGCCGTGCGGCACCCAGGTGATCACCACCGAACCGCTGAGCGCCGACCTGGCCAAGTCCCTGCTGCCGACCGACTACTGCGTCGAAGACTGCAACTACCTGCTCGACTACTACCGCCTGACCGGCGACAACCGCCTGATCTTCGGCGGTGGCGTGGTCTACGGCGCGCGCGATCCGTCGAACATCGAGGCGATCATTCGTCCGAAGATGCTCAAGGTCTTCCCGCAGCTGAAAGACGTGAAGATCGACTTCGCCTGGACCGGCAACTTCCTGCTGACCCTCTCGCGTCTGCCGCAGGTTGGCCGTATTGGCGACAACATCTATTACTCCCAGGGCTGCTCCGGCCACGGTGTGACCTACACCCACCTGGCGGGCAAGCTGCTGGCCGAAGTGCTGCGCGGCCAGGCCGAGCGTTTCGACGCCTTCGCCACCCTGCCGCACTACCCCTTCCCGGGCGGCCGCATGTTCCAGGTTCCGTTCTCCGCGATCGGTGCCTGGTACTACACCATGCGCGACAAGCTGGGCATCTGACGCCTGGCTTAACACCGCACGAAAAAACGGCGCCTCAGGGCGCCGTTTTTCGTTTCGGGGACTTCTCCGGCGACGAGGTATCGCTGCGCACCTGGGCGTGGCTCATCAGCGCGAAGATCAGGCTGCCGCCGACGATATTGCCGGCCAGCGTCGGCAAGGCGAAGTCGATGACGAACGCCGCCAGCCCCACTTCACCGGCGAACATCAGGTAGCCCACCTCACAGGTGCCAACCACGATATGGCTGAAGCTGCCCAGGGCCATCAGGTAGGTGACCAGGAAGATGATCCATACCTTCGCATTTTCCGCCGCCGGTACCAGCCAGACCATCGTGGCGATCATCCAGCCGGAAACGATGCCCTTGGAGACCATCTGCCAGTGGTCGTTCTCCATCACTTCACGGCCAATATCGAGGAAGGCCTGGTCTGCCTTGGTGTCGAAGATAGGCAGGTGCAGCATGCCGTAGGCGAACAGCAGCGCGCCTGCGATATTCCCCGCCAGCACCACCGACCACAGCCGCAGCAACTGGCCGAATTTCTCCAGCGTCGGTTCGCTCATGACCGGCAGCACGGCCGTCAGGGTGTTCTCGGTGAACAGCTGCTGACGCGCCAGGATGATCGCCAGGAAGCCTACGGGATAGCCGAGGCTGGTGGTGATCACCGCCATGTCGTGATCCGGCAGCCGCGCGCGGAACAGCCCCATGGCCATCAGCGACAGGCCAATGGTCAGCCCGGCAGCCAGCGCCGACCACCAGAGCGCCGCCAGGGTGCGTTCCAGCTCGTGATTGCCCTGCAGCCGGATGACTTCGTGCAATACCAGCGCGCGGGGCGGCTGGCTTTTCTCGACCTTGCGCCGCTCCTCGGCCGAGAGATCGTCCGCCGTATCGCCTGCGGCTTTCGGGCTGCGCGATGGGTTACGTGCAGCAGGCTTCTTCGAACTCGACGCAGTCGATCGGGTGCGCGCGCCGGAGCGTGCGGGAGGTTTTTCCGTGGCCATGCGGGGCACCTCGCTGGGGCAATGCAGAGTTAGGCTGCAGCCTTCCCGCTTCGGTTCCGGAAAGTTGCGAGATCAGGCCGCCGGGGTGAAGCGCAGCTGGCGCCAGTCAGTATCGAGATGGCCGAAGTAGACGCAGGCATACCCGCGGGGAAAGAGAATGTGCTCGGCCGAAATGCCCGGACTTTCAAGGCGCAGCAGACGCCCCCAGGGATGATGGCTGATGCGTCCGCGCACATCCTCGACCGTGCCACCGCGCCACCAGTGGATGGCGGCCTCGGCATCCTCTATGCCATCGGGTTGCTCGATACGTACTGGATCGTCGCGCCAGCCGATCACTCGCTGCGTGTCGAAGCCGGTCTGCTGCGCCAGCGGCAGCGGCGTGATCCATTGCGCGCCTTCGCGCTCCTCGAACGACACCGCCAGCTCAAACCACTGCGACTGCTCCAGCGCCCAGAGCAGATCGCCATCGATGGCCAGCGAGGGCTCCGACTGGGCCTGGATCCGGAATCCGGCGCAGACCAGAACGCCGTCCCGTAGCGCAATGCGGACCTCGCTCATGCCCGCTCCAGACGAAGGAAAGGCCCGACCTTGCGCTCGAGCAGGAGCACCAGCTCGGGCTGGAGATAGGCGTAGTTGTCGGGGATATCCAGGCACACCAGGCGCTTGCCGCGCATCGCCTCGGGGAAACGGCGCAGCAGTGCGTGCCGATGCCGGCGCTCCATGACGAAGACCAGGTCAGCCCACTCCAGTTGCTCGGCGCCCAGCGGGACTTCCGCGTCCGGCGCCAGCCCGGCGGAGTCGGTCTCGACCTCCGGCCAGTTGGCAAAGACAGCTTCAGCGGTGGGACTGCGCAAACGATTGCGGCTGCAGATGAACAAAGCGCGGCGCACTTCATCCTCCCTACGGCTGGCGCGCAAACGGCAGCGGCGATTCTAGGGAAGAAGGCGGCTCAGGGCGACTTCTGTTTGGCTTTCTGCCGTTCAAGGAAATCGACTTTCCACTGCTCGACGCCCAGATGCTCGGAATCCAGACTCGCCTCGACGCCGTACTTCACCTTGAGCGCGGCCACCTCCTTGGCGTGATCGAGAAGGAAGCGGTCAAAGCGCTCGATCAGCTCGGCATGCTTGAGCGTGGACAGGTGGAAGGCGCTGCGCGTATGCGGCAGCGAAGGATCGAATACCAGCGCACCCGGTTTCGCGCGGATGTTGTCCAGGTAGAAGGTGGCGACCACCACGTTGAAATAGACGCCGTCGGCCTGCCTCTTCAGCGCGGTATGGATCATCTGTTTGAGATCGGCGCTGGGCGCGAGGGCGATCTGCCCGGACTGCACCGGCTCCTCGTAACCGCGCGGCGTCCAGCCGTCCACCAGCGCCAGCGTCTTCAGCGCACCGACGCCCTGCCCCAGCCGCTCCGGAGCCACCAGCACGCCGTCGACGTACTGGCTCACCGGCTGGCTGTAGTGCAGGGTTTTCCCGGTCTTCTGCTCGGGCGCCCAGTTGGGGTTGTCCGGGTACTTGAGATCGACCTGACCGGACAGCAGTGCTGGCAGCAGCGCGTCCACCGGCAGCGGGCGATATTCCAGAGTGATACCGCTGGTGCTGGCGAACAGGTCCAGCACCTCGCGGGCGAATCCCTGGTAGTTTCCCTGCGCATCGGTGCTGTAGTGCGGGGCGAAGGCGAGGTTCTCGACGCCGACGATGTAGGTCTGCGCCATGGCGCCGGTGGAAAAAATGCTGGCGAGCGCGCAGCAGAATGCCTTGAGCTTCAAACGACTCTCCTTGTTGCCTGTTGTTTTTGTTCTGTCCGGCGGGCCGGGCGGACTCAGCCGCCGGTCATGCTCATGAAGCGCAGGACCTGCACCTGCTGGTCGGCTTCGAAATGGTGGCGTTCAGGCTTGAGCTGCAACGCCTGCGCCAGCGCATCGCGCAGGCGCGCGCTGTCGCCGGGGTGTTCGCGCAGCAATTGGCGCAGGTCCAGCGCGCCTTCGTGGCCAAGGCACAGCACCAGCTTGCCTTCGGCGGTTACCCGCACCCGATTGCAGTCGCCGCAGAAGTTGTGGCTGTGCGGGGAGATGAAACCAATGCGGCTGGCGTAGCCGTCGATGCGGTAGTAACGCGACGGTCCCCCGCTACGCTCCGGCGTCGGCAGCAGCTGCCAGCGTTCGGCGAGTTGTGCGCGGACCTCGTCGCTGCTGCACAGGGTCTGCTTGCGCTCGTGGCTGCTGACGCTGCCCAGCGGCATCTCCTCGATGAAGCTGATGTCGATGCCCTTCTCCAGGGCGAAGGCCACCAGGTCGCAGACTTCGTCGTCGTTGCGGCCCTTCTGTACCACGGCATTGAGCTTGATGCGCTCGAAGCCTGCCTCGCGGGCGGCGTCGATGCCGTCGAGCACCTGCTCCAGCTTGTCGGAGCGGGTGAAGGCGGCGAAGCGCTCGCGGCGCAGGGAATCGAGGCTGATATTCAGGCGACGCACGCCGGCAGCGCGCAGCTCGGCCGCGCGCTCACGCAGTTGCGAGCCGTTGGTGGTGATGGAGAGATCGTCCAGTTCCGGGCGTGCGCCCAGTCGCGCCAGCAGACCGGTCAGGCCCTTGCGTACCAGCGGCTCGCCACCGGTGATGCGGATGCGCTTCACACCCAGGCCGATGAAGGCGTCGGCGACAGCTTCGAGCTCCTCCAGGCTGAGCACCTGGTCGCGCGGCAGGAACTGCATGTCTTCACTCATGCAGTAGGTGCAGCGGAAGTCGCAGCGGTCGGTGACCGACAGGCGCAGGTAGGTGATGCGTCGACCGAAGGGGTCGACCAGCTGGGATTCGGACATGGGCAGTGGGAAGTTCCGGATGGCAGGTGCCGAACGAAAGTGCGCTAGAAATACCTCAGAACGCCGCCGCTGTACACACAAAACCGACCCGCGAGTCAGGAAATTGCACGCCAGTACCTGCGACGGGGCCGAGTTGAGGGGCTCAAGAGCCCGGTGCTACCATGCCCGGCTCTGTTCTGTGACAACAGCAATAAAAGAAAGAAGACCAGCCAATGACCAGCATCCGCGAGCGTAACCGTCGCCTCATCCTTCGCGCAGCCAGCGAGGAATTCGCCGAGAAGGGCTTCGCGGCGACCAAGACCAGCGACATCGCCGCTCGCGCCGGGCTGCCCAAGCCCAACGTCTACTACTACTTCCAGTCCAAGGAAAACCTCTATCGCTGCGTGCTGGAAAGCGTGGTGGAACCACTGCTGCAGGCCTCTGCGCCATTCCGTGAAGACGACGAGCCGAGCGAGGCGCTGCGCGCCTATATCCGTTCCAAGGTGAGGATTTCCCAGGAGCTGCCGCACGCGTCCAAGGTGTTCGCCAGCGAGCTGATGCACGGTGCGCCACACCTGCCCAAGGAATATCTGGACGAGCTGAACGCCCAGGCCCAGCGCAACATCGCCTGCCTGCAGAGCTGGATCGATCGCGGTCTGCTGGCGCCGGTGGACCCGCATCACCTGCTGTTCACCATCTGGGCGGCGACCCAGACCTACGCCGATTTCGACTGGCAGATTTCCATGGTCACCGGCAAGACCAGCCTCAGCGATGCGGATTTCGAGGCAGCTACCGACACCATCACCCGCCTGGTGCTGCGCGGCACCGCGCCGGACAATGGCTCCGAACCCAAGCCGCAAGGGCGCTTGCGCCCGTTGTCGATTTAAGCGGAAAGCTCAACTGTAGGAGCGGGCCGTGCCCGCGATCGCGCGCATGGCGTGCTCCTACAGGTAAAGCCAGGCGTGCGGCGAGCGCGCCCTTCCCTGCTCAGTATCAGCCCGCGTCAGCGACCAGGCCCAGCGCCTGCACACCGCGGATCGCGCATTGCTCATCGATGTCCGAGGCGTCGCCGCTGATGCCAATGGCGCCAATCACTTCATTGACCGAATTGCGGATCAGCACCCCGCCCGGTGCGGGCACCACGTTGCCGTGCGCCAGGGTGTTCACCGCGGCGATGAACGACGGACGCTGCTGAGCATCGGCCGCCAGCACGCGGGATGACTTGCCCAGCGCCACCGCCCCCCATGCCTTGCCGATGGCGATCTGCGGACGAAGCATGCTCGCGCCATCCTCGCGCTGCAGGCTCAGCAGGTGCCCGCCGGCATCCAGCACGGCGATGGTCAGCGGTGCGGTGGACAGCTCGCGGCTGGCGACCAGGGCGTGACGGGTGATGTCCAGTGCGGTTTCCAGGCTCAGGGTGCTCATGAGGTTTTCCTCTTCAAGTTGATAAGGCGGTTCAAGGTCGGTAAGCCGGGGCCACGCCATGCACAGGTAAATGCTGCGCACACGCGCATCAGAAATCTGTACGCAATCTAGTAGCCGAAGGGCTCACCCAAAGCAACTTAAAAGGACAATTTACATATATTTTTGTATACATTTTTTCAAACGATAGTTTGACCCTGCGTTCAGGTTTTCCGCTAAAGCCTCGAATTTGAAGGCTTTCATAGAAAAATGACCACTCAGTCCCTCGTATACAACCCGTCTTGACCTTCGTCGAATTGCCTGCCTAGAATCGCCTCAACTTTTGTACACAATCAGTATAAGAATCGAGGAACAAAATATGGCCAGAATGAGAGCAATCGAGGCTGCCGTACTCGTCATGCGTCGCGAAGGCGTCGATACCGCCTTCGGCGTACCGGGCGCCGCCATCAACCCCATGTATGCGGCCATGAAGAAACTCGGTGGCATCGATCACGTCCTGGCCCGTCACGTGGAAGGCGCCTCGCACATGGCCGAGGGCTATACCCGCACCAATGCTGGCAACATCGGCGTGTGCATCGGCACCTCCGGCCCTGCCGGCACCGACATGGTCACCGGCCTGTACTCGGCGTCCGCCGACTCCATCCCGATCCTCTGCATCACCGGCCAGGCTCCCCGTGCGCGCATGCACAAGGAAGACTTCCAGGCCGTGGACATCACCAGCATCGTCAAGCCGGTCACCAAGTGGGCAACCACCGTGCTGGAACCTGGCCAGGTGCCCTACGCCTTCCAGAAGGCCTTCTTCGAAATGCGCAGCGGCCGTCCCGGCCCGGTGCTGATCGACCTGCCGTTCGACGTGCAGATGGCCGAGATCGAG
>CBIGPF010000108.1:0-20336 GCA_966191535.1 uncultured Pseudomonas sp.
ATGTCGCCCAGGGTGCAGCAGATGCCGCCGGCAGTACGCGCCGCGCCCTGCTTGTCGAGGGTGATCTGCGCCATGTCCTGCGCCCCCATCGGCTGCCACAGGTGACGCTCGATCAATTCGGCCACGGGTGCGCCGCCCGCCACTTCGAGGAGTCGTCCGAGCAGGTCGCTGTTCGGCGAAACATAGTGGAAGCGCTGGCCATGCTCGCCCTCGCCGCGCGGCAAGCCGGTGACGAACTCGATCAGGCCGACGCTGCCATCCACCAGACCCGGCGGGTTCCAGGCCATGGCCACGCGGTAACGCGCCACATCGCCGAGCGGGTCGAGATAATCCTCGACGAAGCGAATCGCCACGCTCATGTCCAGCACGTGGCGCACGGTGCAGTCGGCATAGGCGGAACCGGCCGGCAACGGCAGGTAGGCCGATACCGGTTTCTCCGGGTCGAGCAGCCCCTGTTCCACCAGCACGCCAGCCAGTGCACCGGTGATCGACTTGCTCACCGAGAACACGATGTGCCGGCAGTCCGCCGTCTGGCCGTGGCTGAAGTAGCTGCCGAACACGCGCCCATGGCGCAGGACCATCAGGCCGTCGGTGTCGCCCTCGCGCAGCGCTTCGTCGACGCTCCAGGAGCGCCCCCGGTGGTCGAAGCGAATCGCCTGCAGGTCCAGCGCCGCCGACTCCTCCGGCAGCGCCAGGGGCGCAGCGCCGGGGAGCATACGGGCACAGTCCACCAGTTCGTCGACGTGACGGAAGGCGTGGTGGCTGTAGGGCACCGTGCGCCAGTTGTCGAGGCGAACCTCGTCTGCCCCACTCATGGCCGCACACTCAGGAAGGGCGCGCTTTCACGGAGTTCGATCACCGTCGGGCCGTCAGCCGTGTGCGCCGCGCGGACGGCAGCGATCAGCGCGTCGAGACTGTCCGGGCTGGCGGTGTGGCAGCCATAGGCGCGGGCGATGCCGAGGAAGTCCGGGTTGTGCTGGTTGACGCCGATGGTGGGGATGTCGCGGGAGATCATGCCGTCGCGAATCTGCGCCAGGCTGTCGTTGTTCCACAGGATCACCGCCATCGGCAGGCGATTCTCCACCGCGGTACCCAGCTCCTGCAGGGTGAACTGGAAGCCACCGTCACCCACCATCACCATCACCGGCAGATGCGGCGCGGCGATCTTGCCGCCAATGGCCGCCGGCAGCGCGTAGCCGAGGGTGCCGTAGCCCGCCGGGAAGAACCACTGCCGCGGCCGCTCGCAGGGGTAGAAGGCGTAACCGGTGTAGGCCAGCTGGGTCATGTCGGCGAACACCACGCCGTCTTCGGGCATGGCTTCGCGCAACGCCGCCAGCACTTCCAGGTGCTGCTGCTCGATGGGGCGCAGGGCCGCCCGCTCGGCGGCGCGCACGGTAGCGATCTCATCTTCGCCAATGCCCTCGCCCCGGAAGCCTTCGGCGCGCAGCGTGTCGAGGATGGCCTGCACCGCCAGGGCCGAGTCGGCCTGGATGGCAACGGCGGTGTCGTAGTCACGCACCAGGGTTTCCGGGTCGATGTCGATGCGGATCATCGGCCCGCCCATGGGCAGGTTGCCCTGCAGCCAGTGGTCCGGCTCGGCCAGCTCGGTGCCGACGCAGAGCACCACGTCGGCGCCGGCGATCAGCGCCTGGGTGGCCTCGCGGTCGATGGTGGCTTCCAGAATGCGCGGGTGGCTGTCGGGCAGGACGCCCTTGCCGGCGATGGTCGGCACCACGGCAGCGCCGAGGGTTTCGGCCAGCTGGCGCAGTGCATCGGCGGCCCCGAGGCTGCCGCCGCCGGCGATGATCAGCGGGCGGCGCCCGGCCTTCAGCAGGGCCACGGCATCGGCCACGGCACCGGCATCGGCGGCCAGGCGCTGGCGGACACGGCGGCGCTGCACCGGGTCGGCGTCGATCTGTTTGAACACGTCCAGCGGAATGGACAGGTGCACCGGGCGCGGCCGCTCGCTCTCGAACAGCGCGAAGGCGCGGGCAACGTACTCGCGCACCTGGATCGGGTCGTTGGCGATCGCCGAGAAGGCCGTCAGCGGTTCGGTGATACGCGACTGGTCGGTGACCTCGTGCAGGCGGCCACGACCCATGCCGGCATCGGTGGTGGCGCCGACGCTGGTGATCATCAGCACCGGCACGCTATCCGAGTAGGCCTGGCCGATGGGCGTGGCGGCGTTGGTCACGCCCGGTCCGCTGATCACCAGGCACACGCCAGGCTTGCCGGACACCCGCGCATAACCGTCGGCCATGAACCCGGCGCCCTGCTCGTGGCGCACGCCGATATGGCGGATGCCGGCCGCGTTCATCCCGCGATAGGCTTCCAGGGTGTGCACGCCGGGCATCCCGAACACCGTGTCGATGTCGTAGGCGCGCAGCAGATGCATGAGTTTGCTTCCGCAGGACATGGATTCAGACATTTGCAGCTCTCTTCAATAGACGTGGAGTTAACGGGCGGCTTCGCTCAGGCCCCATTTCAGGGAGCCGTATTCGTCGATCACGATCAGCAGTTCGGCACCCAGTTCCTCGGCATAGGCGCGCTCGGCGTCGGTCCAGGCCGGCATGATCCAGGGCTTGCCGGCCTGCGCGCAGGCCGCGGCGATACGCTGCAGGTCGGCGCGGTCGGCATCGCTGAAGCTGTACGCCCCGCGGCCGCGATCCAGCGACAGGTCGCTGGGGCCGACGAATACACCGTCGACGGTCGGCAGCGCGAGGATCGCCTCGATGTCCTGCAGGGCAGCTGCCGATTCGATCATCGGGTAGCAGCGGGTCTTCTCGTTCTCGCCATCGAAGTACGCCTGCCCTGCCCCGCCATAGCCGGCCGGACGGGTGCCGGAGAAGCTGCGGATGCCCAGCGGCGGGTACTTGGCGGCGCGGGTCACGTCGCGTGCGTGCTCCAGCTCGCCGATATGCGGGATGATCACGCTGTGGCAGCCGATATCCAGCGCCTGCTGGATCGGGATGGTCTGCGGGCCGAGCACCTTGCCGTGCACGGTCAGGCCCAGTGCGCGCGCCAGGGCCACGGTGCGGTCGAGGGCTTCGAGGTCGAACAGGCCGTGCTCGATATCCAGCACCACGTGGCGATAGCCGATCTCCTGGGCGATCTCGAGCATCGCCTGGTGCGGGGTGGACAGCCAGAAGGCCAGTCTCTGCAGTGCCTCAGCCATGGCTCACCTCGTCCAGACGATTGCGTTCGGCGATCATCGCCTGGATGTCCACCAGGTCCTGCAGGCGCGCGCCGGCCTGGATGCGCTTGACCCAGGTGCCTTCGTCCGCCTGGTCGGCCAGGGCCACGTCGGCGATGCCGGCGACCTGGTCGGCGGGCACCACGAGAATCCCGCAGTCGTCGGCCAGCACCGCGTCGCCGGGGCTGACGCTGACACCACCGCAGCTCACCGGAATGTTGAAGCCGCCACCGAAGTTGAACAGCTTGGTGGTGATCGGCGAAACGCCACGGGCCCAGGTCGGCACACCAGCCTCGATGATCGCGGCGGGGTCGGTGACCATGCCGTCGACAATCACCGCGGCCAGCCCGCGCACCTTCGCCACGGCGGCCATGAAGCCGCCCCACGCGGCGTGGCGTTCATCCTGGCCACGGTCGATCACCAGCACGTCACCGGGACGCACCTGGTCCATGGCGTGGTACAGCAGCGTGGAGTCGGCGCCGGCGATGGACACGGTCACGGCGGTGCCGGCCACGCGCGGGCCGGCCAGCAGCGGGCGCAGGTCGTTGCGCATGAAGCGGTCGTGCAGGTAGTGGCCGACGGTGGCCGCTTCCACCTGGGCGAAGCGCGCCATCAGGTTCGGGTCCAGCTGGGCAGGCATCGGGTTGATGCGGTAGGAGCGTATCGACATGGTCATCTCGGTTCAGTGTTCAGTAGTAAGTGTTCAGTGCTGGAGAAAGTGCAGCGCCGCCAGCGGGCAGCTGACCTGTACCGGGTCGCCGCTGCGCAGGTGCAGCGGCTGTGCGCTGGCCGGGTTGGGAACCCGCACCAGCAGGTGTTCGCCGCCGGGCAGGTGCACGGCGTAGCGGCGGTCGGAGCCGATGTAGATGGCCTCGCCCAGGGTGCCGTCGAAGACCACGTGGTCGCTCTGGCTGGAGCCGCCCAGTTGCAGGGCTTCCGGGCGCATGGCCAGGGTCAGCGGCTGGCTGGCGTCGACGTCGCGGGCATGAGGGATATGGGCGCCGCCGGCGTGCAGGCGGCCGTCCGCGTGCTGCGCCTGGAGCATGTTCATCTCGCCGATGAAGCCCGCGGTGAAGCGATTGCAGGGGCGCTCGTAGATGCCTTCCGGGTCGTCGACCTGCTGCACATGGCCGCCGCTCATCACGGCGATGCGGTCGGACATGGTCAGCGCTTCTTCCTGGTCATGGGTAACGAAGATGAAGGTGATGCCCAGGCGCCGCTGCATCTCCTTGACCTCCAACTGCATCTCGCGGCGCAGCTTCATGTCCAGCGCGCCGAAGGGTTCATCCAGCAGCAGCACCGCCGGCTCGTTGACCAGCGCTCGCGCCAGGGCGATGCGCTGCTGCTGTCCGCCGGAAAGCGCCGACGGCCGACGGTCGGCGGCGTGGCCCATGCGCACCAGCTCCAGCGCCTTCATCGCACGCTCGCGGCGCTCGCCGCGGGGAACGCGCTTGACCGCCAGCCCGAAGGCCACGTTGTCCAGCACCGAGAGGTGCGGGAACAGCGCGTAGCTCTGGAACACCGTGTTGATGTTGCGGCGGTGCGCCGGCAGGTTCGAGACATCCTGCCCTTCGAGCAGGATGGTGCCGCTGCTGGGCAACTCGAAACCACCGATCATCCGCAGCGTGGTGGTCTTTCCGCAGCCCGAGGGGCCGAGGAAGGTGAAGAACTCACCCTCGCGGATCTGCAGGTTCACCGAATTCACGGCGTATTCCGGTTCGCCCTGCGCATCGCTCATGAAGGTCTTGCAGACACGCTGCAATTCGATGGCAAAGGGGGGGCGGGCCTGGGTGAGAGTACTCACGGGCTATCTCCGTACTACGGGGTTTGGGGGAGCGGCTGCTCCCCGGAGCGAGCGTTACAGGATGGCGGTCACTGCGCGGTCTTCACGCGGGTCCAGCCGTCCTGGTAGAGCTGGGTCGCCTTGCCCAGGTCGAGGATGAAGTCAGCCTTCTTCAGGCGCTCCTCGTCGGGGTAGATCGCGGCGTTGCCGGCCACTTCCGCCGGCAGCAGTGCCTTGGCGGCACCGACCGTGGTGGCGGCCTTGCTCAGGGTCGCAGCCTTTGCGGCCACTTCCGGCTGCAGCAGGTAGTCGATGAAGGCGTAGGCGGCTTCGCGATTGGCGGCGTTCTTCGGAATCGCCAGGCTGTCGATCCACATCGAGCCGCCCTCGTCGGGGATCACGTAGTGCACGTGCGGATTCTGCGCGGTGATCTGGCTGATGTTGGAGTTGTAGGCCTGCACCACGCAGGCTTCGCCGGAAGCAACCAGGTCGGCGAAGTTGGTGCTGTTGTAGCCACCGAGGATTTTCTTCTGCTCGATCAGCGAGGCGGTGGCCTTCTCCACCTCGGCCTTGTCGGCGCTGCCGGAGCGGAAACCGTTCACCTGCATGGCGGCGATGTAGGCCGAGAGCATGTTGTCGAGCATGTAGATGCGCCCGGAATAGGCCGGGTCCCACAGGGCCTTCCAACTGGTGATCGGGGTCTTCACGCACTCGTCGTTGTAGGCCAGCCCGGTCGTGCCCCAGACATAGGGAACGCTGTACTTGTTGCCCACGTCGTAACTGACCTGGCGGAACGTCTCGGACAGGTTGACCAGACCCGGCAGGCGCTTGTGGTCCAGCTCTTCCACCAGCCCCTTGTTGGCCAGGATCTGCACCGCGTACTGCGAAGGCTCGATCAGGTCGTATCCCGACGCGCCGGCCGACAGCTTGGCGATCAGCGTCTCGTTGCTGTCGAAGGTGTCCAGGCTGACGTCGATCCCGGTCTTCTTGCTGAAGTCGTCGAGAATCTCCTGCGGCAGCTCGCTGGACCAGGCGTAGATGTGCAGGCTCTGTGCGGCCTGGAGTTGCGCGCTGCCAGCCAGAATGGCGGCGGACAGCATCAGTTTTGTTGTAAGACGCGACATCGATACATCCTCAGGTGAGTAGCTCAGTAAGGGGCAGATCAACGTATGGTTTTCATGAACCGGCGCAGCACGACGGCCACGACCAGGACGTTCAGTGCGATCAGTACGGTGCCGAGCGCATTTATCTTCGGAGTCAGCCCTGACTTGAGCATCGAGTAGATCTGCAGCGGCAAGGGCGTGGTGCCCACACCGGAAACGAAGGTCGACATGACGAAGTTGTCGAACGACACCACCGCCGACAGAAGCATCCCCGAGAGGATCGCCGGCAACAGCAGCGGCAGGGTTACCCGCAGGAAGGTCTGCGCACCGGTGGCGCCCAGGTCCGCGGCGGCTTCGTCCAGGCGCGGGTTGAGAGCGCTGGCCGAGGCCCGCACGATCAGGAAGGTGAACGGCACCGAGATCAGCAGGTGCCCGGCGATCAGCGTCAGGTAACCCAGGCTGATGCCGGCGGCGACGGTGGAGACCAGCAAACCGACCGCCAGCACGATCTCCGGCAGGATCAACGGCGCGATGATCAGCGTGGAGAACAGGTTCTTGCCGCGGAAGTCGCGTTTCACCACCGCCAGCGCGGCGCTGGTGCCGATGGCCGCGCTGAGCACGGCCGAAGCCAGTGCAACGATGGCGCTGACGACCAGCCCGTTGCGCAGGCCGCGGTCGTTGAATGCCTCGGCGTACCAGGCCAGCGACAGGTCCTCGAAGTTCACGGTGGAGCGGCCGCTGTTGAACGAATAGATCACCAGCACCACCAGCGGCGCGAACAGGAAGACATAGCCGAGCAGCGTCACCAGCGGCACGTAGAGGCCGGCCAGTCGGCTGCCGGCATCGGTCAGGCGGATACTCATGAGCGAGCCTCCTCGATGCGGTTGAGCAGGCGCATGTACAAGAGCGTGATGACGAACGAGAAGCCCAGCAGGACCACCGAAACCGCCGCCCCCAGGGGGATGTTGCGGAACTCCAGGAACAGCTGGACGATCAGGTTGCCGATGATGATGCTCTTGCCGCCGCCGAGCAGGACGGGAATGGCGTACACCCCCATGGCCGGCACGAAGACGAACAGCACCGCGGCCATCACGCCCGGCAGCGACAGCGGGAAGGTGGTGCGCCAGAAGGTTTCCACCGGCCCCGCGCCCAGGTCGGCGGCGGCCTCCATCAGGCGCCGGTCGATGGGGCTGAGTGCGGAATAGATCGGCAGTACGGTGGCCGGCAGGAAGGCATACAGCATCCCCACCATCACCGCGCCGTAGGTGCCCAGCAGGCGCAGCGGCGAGTCGATCAGGCCCAGCGCCTGCAGCGTTTCGTTGATCAGCCCGTTACGCCCCATCAGCACCATCCAGCTGGACACGCGGATCATGAAGTCGACCCAGAACGGGATCAGCAGTAGCGCCAGCAGCAGGGTCGCATACCGCTGCGCCTTGAATGCCAGGTAGTAGGCGATGGGATAGCCCACCAGCAGGCAGACCACGGTGGAGTACAGGGCGATCTTCAGGGAGTTGAAGAAGATCGGCAGGTACATCGGCTGGAACAGCATGCGGTAGCTGTCCACGCTGAACCCGCTGACCACGCCGCCGTAGGCATCACGCGGGGCGAAGCTGTAGGCCACGATGATCAGGAAGGGCAAGGCCAGCAGCAGCACGCTCATCACCAGCGACGGCGTGAGCATCGCCAGCGTGACCAGGCGGTGGCTGCGCGGATTCATGACTGGTCGGCCGATTGCGGGTTGCCCGATGACGACGGACCACGCTTGCCGGCAGGGACCGATTGCACGGCCGGCACGTCGAGGTGACGGCGGATCGCCTGCTCGGCGGCCTCCGGATCGTGAGCGGCGAGCGCGGCGTAGATGGCGTCGAAGTTCTCCAGCTCGTCGTAGATCAGCGTCACCGGCACCCGCGCCACATAGAGGCTGCGCACCGACAGCGCATACAGGCGGTTCAACGCCTGCACCAGGTAGCGGTTGCCGCTGGCCTCGGCGATCAGCTTGTGCACGCGCTCGTCGATGCCCAGGTGCCAGTCGGTCTCCATGATGCGCGCAGCCACACCGGCACGCGCCTCGTCGAGGATGTCCTTGAGCGCAGCCAACTGCGCGTCGGTGATGCGCACGGCGGCGTTGCGGCAGGCCAGCACTTCGGAGTGCTCGCGGAACTCGTTGAGCTGGAAGAAATCACTGGCCGACGTGGACGACACGAAGTAGCCGCGCTGCGGCACGGCCAGTACCAGGTCTTCCTGCGCCAGGCGCTGCAGGGCCTCCCGCAAGGGCGTCCGACCGATGTCGAGACGCTCCATCATCTCGCGCTCCTCGATCAGCGAGCCGGGTTCGAGCTCGGCACGGATGATTGCCGAGCGCAGGCCGTCGTAGGCGGAATCGCTCTTGCGGGGTTTCTTCTGGTTGTCCATCAGGGGCCTTCGCTCCTTTGAAATATCAAAAATATATTTTTAATATTCCATGAGAGACTCCGAAGGTCCACTGCTCTTTCAGATTTGTCGTTTTCAGAACGGACAGGTCGCCCACGGATACGAAACGACGTCAGGCAGACGGCGAACCGTGCCCTCCTGTATCCCGCAGGTCTGGAAACCCGGCGCCATCCGGCGGTTTAGATTGTCCACTCTAGAGCGCTCGCGAGAGGCTCGCGGACGCCTCCATACAAGAACAATCCCGGAGCGTCACCTGCACCCTGCTGCCTGTCTACGAACCGGAGCGATCCGGAGGAGGACACATGCGATTGCGCTGCTTTTTCCTGGGATGTGTTTGGGATGAAGGGAATCTGACCGAGGTCGGCCGCGTGCCGATGCTGTGCCAGCGCTGTGCGCGCTGCGGTGCACAGCGGTACCTCAGTCCCGAGCCGGAAATCTGAGGCCGGCCCAAAGAAAATGCCCGGAGCACCTGCGTGCTCCGGGCATTCTGCTGTCGCTATGTGACGATCAGCGAGCCACGAATCAGTTGGCCACGAACGCCTGGCTGGTGGTGATCGCCATGTCGCCGCCGGGCAGCTTCAGATCGCCGATGCGCTCCAGGCTGTCGGCATCGAAGATCGCCACGTCGTTCAGGGTGCCGGTCAGGTACAGCTTGTTGCCGGCCTTGTTGGTGGTCAGGCAGTAGTAGGAGTGGTCCAGGTTCGCCGCCTTGACCAGCTTCTGCTCCTTGATGTCGTACTTGGCCAGTCGGTTGAGCACGCCGTAGATGATGTTGCGATCCTTCGACGAGCGGATGCCGCTGAAGTACACCTCGGTGACCGGGCCGAAGTCGACGGTCTCGGTCTTGCCGGTGGCCAGGTCGATGTTGAAGAAGCCGTAGAGGAAGTCGGCGGTGGCCGGGTCCTGCTTGGCGTCCTTGAACTTCGCGGTGGTGTAGAGCAGCGAGAAGTCGCGCGGGTAGGTCTGCTGGTTCCACACGTAGAGCACATCTGGCGGCGCGTAGTTGGGGCGCTTCCAGTTGCGGCTGGGGATGGCCACGTCGAACTTGCCGGTCTTCACGTCCACCTTGTAGATATCCGGGCCCGCCACGTAGAGCGTGCCGTCATCGCCGGTCTGCATGATGGTCAGCTGGCGCGGTGCCGGGAAGGTGCGCACCGGCTTGGCGTCCATGCCGTCGGCGACGGAGTAGATCTGCAGGCGCGGCTGCTGCACCTCGTAGTGCTCGGCAAGGATCAGCGTCGGGTTGGCGATGGCGTAGATCTCCTTGCCGTCATGGCTGACGGTCATGGAGAACATCGCCCGCGCGTTCTCGCCCGGCTTCTGCGCGATGGTGGCGTGGAACACCGGTTTGCAGTCATCGAGCTGGATGCCGTAGATGTCCGCATAGTGGTTGCTGAGGATGTAGGCGACCTTGCGATCCGGCGACAGCTGGGTCATGCCCGGGCCGTAGGCGCCGGGAACGGTGCAGGTCTTGAACAGCTTGTCGGTCTGCATGTCGATGACGTGCAGGTTGTTCGGGTAGTTGGTGCTGATCAGGTACTCGTGACCACTTTCCAGCGCTTTGCTCACGTCTGCGCCAGCGTCGGCCGCGACAGCTTGCAGCGCGCAGGCCAGCGAGAGGCCGCCGAGCGCGGCGGCGAATGCTTTTCTGGACATGCAGGTTTTCCTCTTGTTCTTCTGGTCCATTCTTTTCTGATCCAAGAGCCTCAGGGCGGTCACTTGTCGTCCGGGAATACGGTGCCGAGGTTGCGCCAGTTCTCTGCCGAGGCCTGCGCATCCTTGTTCCAGTCGGGGTAGGTGCTCATCATGTCCGGCACCTGGGCCGGCCACCAGCAAGGGTCGGAGCAGCCGTAGAGGTCCGCTTCCATCGGCTGGCAGAGCGATGACACGCCACCGAACACGTCGACTTCCCAGCCCGGGTCGGTGGTGGCCGCGCAGCCGGCCACGGAGTTCATCGCCACCACGTCCTCGATGCGATCCTCGGCGGCGGCCTGTTCGAGCTTCTGTGCTTTGGTGTTGATCGCTTTCAGATGTTTCATGTCAGTGCGCCTTCCGCGGAGTGATGTGGCGGTCGATGAAGCTGGGGTTCGAAGCCATGATCCGGCTGTAGACCTCGATGCCGAAGTCGACCCAGTCCCTCATCAGTTCGCAGTAGTGGTAGGTGGGGTGCGCCGGGTCGCCGTAGCGCGCGTAGCTCTCGTGGTAGCAGCCGCCGGAGCAGAGGTTGCGGATATGGCAGCTGGCGCAGCCGGTGTCGGTGCGGTCCAGGCGCTGCGAGAGGAACTCGTTCAGCTCGGCCTGCTTCACCCCCTCATGCACGTTGCCGAAGGTCGGCAGCGAGGAGCCGGTGAAGCGGTGGCAGAGGTTCAGTTCGCCCTTGTGGTCCACCGCCAGCATCTTCAGGCCGGCACCGCACGGCAGGGCCTTCTTCTGGCCTTCGTGGATGTCGGTGATCAGCTGGTGCAGGTTGGAGAAGCCGATGTTGCGCCCTTCCAGCGCCTCGTCCAGGTAGCGACGGCCAAGGGCCTTCATGCCGGCGAAGACAGCCTTCAGCTCATCGGTGGTGAGGTTGTAGCTGCTGATATCGCCCGAGGTGACCGGCGCGAAACCGACTTCGGCGAAACCCATCTCGTTGAACAGGTGGTTCCAGATGGTCTCGACGTCGGTGACGCCGGTAGTCAGGGTCACCCGCGCGCCCACCGGCCGCGCGGTATAGCGCGACAGCAGCATGTCGGCCTTGCGCCGCACCACGTCATAGGTGCCCTGCCCGCCCACGGTGATGCGGTTGCGGTCATGCACCGTCTTCGGCCCGTCGATGCTGATGGACAGACCAAAGCGATGGGCGTTGAGCCAGTCGACGATTTCCTCGGTGAGCAGCGTGGCATTGGTGGTCATGACGAAGTCCACCGTCTTGCCCAGTTCGCCGAAACGACGCTCGCAGTACGCGACCATGTGCTCGATCAGCGGGCGGTTGGACAGCGGTTCGCCACCGAAGAACACCACGGTGTAGCGCTGCTCGTCGGGGGATTCCTGGATCAGCATTTCCACCGAGGCCTCGGCGGTTTCCGCGCCCATCTTCTTGCCGGCGGAGGGCTTGTCCAGGTCTTCCTTGTAGCAATAGGTGCAGCTGAGGTTGCAGCCGGTGTTGACGTTCAGCACCACGGTGTTGAGCGCGGTGCGGTCAACCTTCTTGATGCCGATTTCAGGAGTCAGCGGCGAGCCGTCGCTGACCAGTTCCAGCGCGATCAGCTCGCGCAGGGTCTCGTCGATATCCGCGGCGGCGAAGCGGCCACTCAGACGCTGGGTCAGCTCGTCCGGCGAGCAGGCATGCCCGCGCAGCGCGTCGATGATCCCGCCGGTCAGCTCGTCGCTGGCGAACAGCGAGGAGCTGGGGATGTGGAACAACAGGCGGTCGGCGTCGACCTGCACTTCATGCAGGTTGCGTTCGACCAGATTCAAGATGGCGCCCATGGCGACCTCCCGGAACTTGCTTGGTACGCCCGCCCGCAGGCGGAGCTCATGCGTTCAGTTCATCCGATACCGACGGTTACGGGATCGGCGGGTTGTTCCAACGCTGCACGGTGACGATCATGTGCCCTTCGCCCTTGTGCGACTGGCCGGCGTCGTCCACTGCGGCGATCACCTTCAGGTTGCCGGCGTTGTTGGTCATCATCTTGCGTTCCGGGTTCGGACCGGCGTCGCCCGGGGTGAAGATGCCGGTGGCGGCATCCATCAGACCTGCGAACTTCACGTCCTGGTCTTCCTTGGCGCGGTCATCGAAGGGCTCCACCGACCACTGCGCCGGGAACACACCGATGCGGAACGGCTTGCCGTCGGCACCCTTGCCCCAGGCCTCGGCATCGAAGCTGCCCTGGACCTTGGGCGTGGAGCCGCCATTGCCGCCGATGCGGGCGATGGAGAACGCCGGCACCACCTTCACTTCGGCGATATCCTTGTACACCGCGAGGTTGCCGCCCTTGGCGGTGCCCACGGTGACGTCGCGCTCACCGGCCGCGGCCGCATCGCTGGCCTTGACCTTGACGGTCACGCGCTCAGGCGTCTCGGACACCACCGACACGACCTCCACGCCCTTGCCGAACGACGGCTTGCCCTTCAGGCCGGTGCCGACCACGCTGACTTCGGTCTCAGCACCCGCCTTGATGTACGCCGGCTGCACGCCCAGCACATGGCTGGTGCCCTCCTTCGCCGCGACGAAGTCCAGGCCGCGCTCATCATGGGCCTTGTCGAACATGCGGCCCTGCATCTGGCCGTTCAGGGCGGCGAACACCTGACGCATGGTCACGTCACCGACAGTGACCGCGCCACGCCATTCGTAGCCGTTGTACAGCACCGCACTGCCCTCGCCGCTGAACGGCGAGCCGTCGGCGTACTGGCCCTTCACGCTGACCTTGAAGGCATCGTCGCCATCCTTGGTCACGTTCATGCTGCCAGCCAGGTCGCCCTTGCCCGGCATATGCCCGGCGAAGCTCCAGTCACCGGCCAGCGATTCAGCCTTGGGTCGGTTCTTCTGCCAGTCGGACCAGGCCTTGCTGTCCAGCGGGAAGCGCTTGGCGAGCTCGGGGACCATCTCTTTCTTCGCCAGGTCGAACCAGTCGCGGTCGCGGGCCAGGGCCTGGTATTCCAGCGACGGCCAGCGGCCGAGGTGGAAGTTCACCAGCTTCTCCCATTCCGCCGCCGGGCGGCGCTGCAGAGCAATGCGCGCGGCCGAGTGGCAACGGGCACACATCTGCTCGAAGTGGGTATCGAAGTCCTCGACGGTGTTCAGCCGGCGCTCCAGGGCGTAGCGCACGCCGTCGGTCTCGCTGGGCGCCAGGCCCTGCTTGTCGGCGAGGAACTTGACCACCGAGCGACGCTCCTCGTCGGTGATCTTCAGGCCGTACATCACCTGCATGCGGGCGATGCTCATCAGCCAGCCTTCGGGGGTCTTGCGCTGGTGGCTGATGCGGCTGAGGGAGTTGTTGCCTTCGGGCGTGTGGCACGCCTGGCACTTGGCGTTGATGATCGCCTGGCCTTCGGGTGCGGCCTGGGCCGTCTGGTGCAGCGCAAGGGCCAGTGCGGCCAGGGTTCCGGCACCCAGATAGTGCCGAAGTCGTGTCATCTTCAAGGTCAGGCCTCCTCGGTATTCTTGTTGGTTATTGGCGCCCACCGATGGGCTAAGAGCGAACTCTTCGAAGCGGTTTTGCAGGTTGTGTGCCACTACTTCGCAAACCGCGCCGAATCAGGCTTTCGGCGGTATTTGCAGGCACGCCCGGCAGATGGCACCGGGATTGCGACGTCACATTTCGCGATTGCTGTCTAACTCTGAGACAGGGCCTGTGAGACACCCTCCGAAGCAGTATGGTCGCGCTTGCGCAAAGCGCCGCCCGCCGGGAGCAGCAAGGCGCCGAACAGCATGGTCAGCAGGCCGATCCAGACCAGCGAGAGAAACGGGAAGCGGCGCACCACCACCACGCTCTCGATGTCATCGCCGGGCTGCTTGAGCAGGCGAGCGGAAGCCGGCACCCAGATCTGCAGGTCGCCGCTCCAGCCACGGACGATGAACGGATGCAGCACGTAGCCGCGATCGGAGGCGAAGCGTGCGTAGTGGTAATCAAGGATCTCGCAGAGCTGCCGCACCGGCCCCTGGTAAGCCGGCGGATTGCCCCGGCTGTCCTGGAACAGTGCGTGACCAGCCAGTGTCCGGTCGCCGTCGCGCAACTCGACCTTGGCTACTGCGTGGTAGCCGGAGAAGTCCGGCCGGCTGGCATCCGGCGAGACGCGCATCTGCATGCCGCCGATCACCGCGTGCCACTGCTCGAAGGAAGTGCCCGGCGGAATGCTGATCTGCTGGTAGCTGTTCAGCGCCGTGGCGGCCAGCCCGCCCACCAGGGCGATCACCGCGCCGCCGTGGACCAGCGCCAGCCCGCCGCTGTAGCGCAGGTTGCCCACACGCCGGCTGCGCCAGAGGCTCTGCGTGCCCCACAGCAGGCAGCTGGCCATCAGGAAGACGCCGCCCAGCAGCGCCGCGTCCAGCCACGGCAGCACCCGCACGATGTTCTGCGAAAGCATGCCGTCGCCGTTATAGCTGTCGTTCAGCCAGCCACCGCGCCAGCCGGTCCAGAGCATCGCGGCGGCCATCAGGACGGTCGCCAGCAACGCCAGCCGCGGTCTCCCGCAGCGGCGCAGGAAGCTGTAGCCGCCCATCAGGCCGAGCGCCGCCAGCAGCGGTACCACCCCGTGCGCGAGGCTGTAGCCGTTGACGTCCCACTGGTCGAAGGCGCGGCGCAGGCTGTCCATCTCGGCGGTGGTCGCCCAGGCGGTCAGCGTCTCGAAGAAGGGTTTGAGCTCGCTCGGACGCTCCATCCCCAGCCATTCATAGAGATGCGCCTGGAGCAGCGCGCCGAGAGCCAGCAGCCCGGTACCGGCGAACAGGTAGATGGCCAGGTCGAGCGTCCAGTCTGAGGCCCCGCGCCGCCCTGCCTGTCTGCGCACGCGCCAGCCCGCCAGCAGATGGAACGCCGCGAGCGCCAGCAGGATCGCCGCCAGAGCCAGGTGGCTGAGCCAGGACGTGGTGCCGATGTAGCGGTGCGAGCTGGCCAGCACCGTGCTGCGGGTCACCGCCATCGCACCGCAGGCCATGGCTGCTGCCAGCAGGCTGAGCACCGGCAGCAGCCGTGCGTAGGCACCGTCCGCGCGCCAACGGCGGGCACCGTGCAGCACTGCGCCGAGCAGTGTCCAGATGATGAAGGCCGAGGTCTGCACCGGGTCCCAGTGCCAGAGCTGGCCATAGGTGAAGTCCTCCATCGCCCAGACCATGCCGACGCCGATACCTGCGCTGAGGATCAGCCAGGCACGACGGCTGTAGCGCGGCATCACCCAGGCATAGGCGTGACCGCCCCGCCCCAGCGCTTCGAGTGCAGCGCCCGCTGGCGCCAGCACCCAGGCGTAGGCACAGAGAATCAGCGGCGCATGCAGCGACATCCAGAAGGTCTGCAGGTGGGCGTTCATGCCTTGGCTCGGTTGCGCGGCCAGCCAGTCCGCCGGCGTAGCGCTGAAGGGCCCGAGCCAGGCGGCAGTGGCGACGTACCAGGCAGCGATCAGCGCCATGCCGCGCCCTGCCCATCCCGGCAGCGTGGCGCTGTTCAGGGTGATCGCCATGCAGAAGGTCGAGAGCAGCAGCACCGTGCCCTCGTCACCGCCCCAGAGGTTGGAGAACTTCAGGTACGCCGGCAGCGCCGCACTGCTGTAGAGCCAGGCGTAACGCAGCTGGAAGTGGTCGGCCACCAGGTGCAGCGCCAGTGCCAGGCAGGCCCCGCACAGCGCGCCGGCGACCGCCGGCCAGACCAACCTGCGCCATTCCATGCGGATGGCGCCGGCAGCGATCATCGCCACCAGCCCCCAGAGCAGCGCGTTGCCCACCCCGGGTAGCCACCACAACAGCAGACAGGTGAATACGGTGGCAAACAGCCCTGCCATCCACGGCTGGGACAGATGAATCCTCTTCAAGCCAGGCCTCCTTGTACAGCACCGACACGGCGCCGAAGCGAAACCCCGAGCTCTTCACGTTACGTGCCAGCGGGAAAACCCTTTGCGAAACAGCAGGCTGCGCTCCTTCAGAGCCTGCGCGCACGTGGCAGATCGCGACAGCTGTAGCAGTCTGAGACAGCTCCAGCCGTTATAGACGATGGTCTAATTGCACGCCTTCCCGAGAAGGAAGTGGCTGCGACCGAGGCGCCAGCCAGACGCCTTGCTCTCTCCGGCTTGTCCAGAAGAGGTGCCAATCCGCGCCAGCCGGGGCTTTGCCAGGGTTCGCGAGTGGCCAGACGCGTGAGAACGATTATGCTTTCAGATGACCTTGCGGCCAGCCGCAGGGCCGTCTGACTTTACGCATCGCGCAATCCGTACGACCTGTCATCAGCCCTGGGCTCGAGTGCGGTAACGGTATTGAGGGACTCCGGCCCAAAACAACAACAAGACGGAGACGAACATGGCGCAGACATACAGCCCGGCCGCGGGCAACGCTCCTCACAGCGGGATCACCAAGGAGGAGCGCAAGGTCATCTTTGCCTCCTCCCTGGGTACGGTGTTCGAGTGGTACGACTTCTACCTCTACGGCTCCCTGGCAGCGATCATCGCCAAACACTTCTTCGCCGGGGTCAATGAAACCACCGCCTTCATCTTCGCCCTGCTGGCCTTCGCCGCCGGCTTCGCGGTGCGACCCTTCGGCGCCATCGTATTCGGCCGCCTGGGCGACATGATCGGGCGCAAGCACACCTTCCTCATCACCATCATCATCATGGGCGTGTCCACCGCCGTGGTCGGCCTGCTGCCCGCCTACGCCACCATCGGCGTGGCCGCGCCGATCATCCTGATCACCCTGCGGCTGCTGCAGGGCCTGGCGCTGGGCGGCGAATACGGCGGCGCGGCGACCTACGTCGCGGAGCACGCGCCCAAGGGCAAGCGCGGCTTCTTCACCTCGTGGATCCAGACCACCGCGACACTGGGCCTGTTCCTCTCGCTGCTGGTGATCATGGCCTGCCGCACCGTGATGGGGAACGAGGCGTTCGAGGCCTGGGGCTGGCGGATTCCCTTCCTGCTGTCGATCCTGCTGCTGATCGTTTCGGTGTACATCCGCCTGCAGCTATCCGAGTCGCCGGTGTTCCTGAAGATGAAGGAGGAAGGCAAGGCGTCCAAGGCGCCGCTGACCGAATCCTTCGGCCGCTGGGAGAACCTCAAGGTGGTGATCATGTCGCTGCTCGGCGGCACCGCAGGGCAAGCCGTGGTCTGGTACACCGGGCAGTTCTACGCGCTGTTCTTCCTGCTGCAGACGCTGAAGATCGACGCACAGACCGCCAACCTGCTGATCGCCGGTTCCTTGCTGCTGGGCACACCGTTCTTCGTGTTCTTCGGCAGCCTGTCCGACCGCATCGGCCGCAAGAAGATCATCATGGCCGGCTGCATCCTCGCCGCGCTGACCTACTTCCCGATCTTCCACGGCCTGACCCAGTTCGGTAACCCGGACGTGTTCGCCGCCCAGGCGAAGAACCCGGTCACCGTGGTGGCCGACCCGAACGCCTGCTCCTTCCAGTTCGATCCGGTGGGCAAGGCGAAATTCGTCAGCTCCTGCGACATGGCCAAGAGCCTGCTGGCCAAGCGCGCCATCCCCTACGAGAACATCAAGGCCGAGACCGGCGCGATGGCCCAGGTGCACATCGGCGACAAGGTCATCGCCAGCTTCGAAGGGGCCGGCATGCCGGCCGCAGAGTTCAAGGTGCAGTCGGAAGTCTTCACCGCGCAGCTCGCCGCCTCGCTCAAGGAAGCCGGCTACCCCGAGAAGGCCGACCCGGCGAAGATCAACCACCTGATGATGCTGGTGCTGCTGACCGTGCTGGTGATCTACGTGACCATGGTCTACGGGCCGATTGCCGCGTGGCTGGTGGAGCTGTTCCCGACGCGCATCCGCTACACCTCCATGTCGCTGCCCTACCACATCGGCAACGGCTGGTTCGGCGGCTTCCTGCCCACCGTCGCCTTCGCCATGGTCGCCGCCACCGGGGACATCTACTACGGCCTCTGGTACCCCATCGTCATCGCCGTGATGACGGCCATCCTCGGCATCTTCTTCCTGCCGGAGACCAAGGACCGGGATATTACCGACTGATGGGTTGTGCCATGCCGGAGAGCCCCTCTCCCTAACCCTCTCCCTGAAGGGAGAGGGGACTGGCTCGGCGCAGTTTGGGGGCCATCTTCAAGCCGGCAACATCGTTCCAGGACAGCAGCGAAGCCAGAGCCGCACGGACACGCCCTCTCCCTTAAGGGAGAGGGCTGGGGAGAGGGAACGCCAAGCTCCGGACGCTCATCTGAAAACAAGCCAGGATCGTCTCAGCCGCTGTCGCACAATGCGACAGCGGCTTTTTCCCCCGCTCGCCACAAACCTCCATTAAATCCTTTTAATTCAATATGTTGTAACAATAAGTCAGCCTTGGCACAGCCGTTGCGATACCTCGCCTCAGCGACTCCCAGACCGGGAGCACGAACAGACAACAAGAGGCCACCGCAATGCTCGCTTCCCTGCCCATCACGCCCGAATCCCGCGCCTTCCTGCAGCGCGCCCCGAAGATGCTGATCGGCGCCGACTGGACCTCCGCCAGCGACGGCGCCCTGATGGACCTGCGCAACCCGGCCACCGGCGAAGTCCTCTGCCAGGTGCCGGCCAGCACCGCCGCCGATGTCGACCGCGCCGTGCGCGCCGCGCGCCAGGCCTTCGATGACTCGGCCTGGAGCCGCACCCGCCCGCGCGAACGGCAGAACCTGCTGTGGAAACTCGCCGACCTGATGGAGCGCGACGCCGACCTGCTGGCCGAACTCGAATGCCTGAACAACGGCAAGAGCGCCGCCGTCGCCCGCGTGATGGACGTGCAACTGGCCATCGACTTCCTGCGCTACATGGCCGGCTACGCCACCAAGATCGAAGGCACCACTGTCGACGTGTCCATGCCGCTGATGCCCGACGGTGAATTCCACGGCTACATCCGCCGCGAAGCCGTCGGCGTGGTGGGCGCCATCGTCGCCTGGAACTTCCCCCTCCTGCTCGCCTGCTGGAAGCTCGGTCCGGCACTGGCCACCGGCTGCAGCGTGGTCCTCAAGCCTGCCGACGAAACCCCGCTGTCCGCCCTGAAGCTGGCCGAGCTGGTGCTCGAGGCAGGCTACCCGGCAGGGGTGTTCAACGTCGTCACCGGCACCGGCATCACCGCGGGCTCTGCCCTCTCCCGCCACCCGCTGGTGGACAAGCTGACCTTCACCGGCTCGACCCCGGTCGGCAAGGAAATCGGCAAGGCGGCCATGGACAACATGACCCGCGTGACCCTGGAGCTGGGCGGCAAGTCACCGACCATCGTCATGGCCGACGCCGACCTCGCCACCGCCGCCGCGGGCGCTGCCCAGGCCATCTTCTTCAACCAGGGCCAGGTCTGCTGCGCCGGCTCGCGCCTGTACGTGCAGCGCAAGCACTTCGACAACGTGATCGCCGACATCGCCGGCATCGCCAACGGCATGAAGCTGGGCAACGGCCTGGACCCGAGCATCGACATGGGCCCGCTGATCTCGGCCAAGCAACAGAAGCGCGTGTTCGACTACATCGAACTGGGCCGCGACAAGGGCGCCACCATCGCCTGCGGTGGCGAGCAGTTCGGCCCCGGCTACTTCGTCAAACCCACGGTGATCGTCGACGTCGACCAGAAGAACCCGCTGGTGCAGGAAGAAATCTTCGGCCCGGTGCTGGTCGCCATGCCCTTCGACGACATCGAGGACGCCCTGCGCCTGGCCAACGACAGCCCCTACGGCCTGGGTGCGAGCATCTGGTCCAACGACCTGGCGGCGGTGCACCGCATGGTCCCGCGCATCAAGTCCGGCTCGGTATGGGTCAACTGCCACAGTGCGCTGGACCCGGCACTGCCCTTCGGCGGCTTCAAGATGTCCGGCGTCGGCCGCGAGATGGGCGCCGCCGCCATCGAGCATTACACCGAGCTGAAGTCGGTGCTGATTCGCCTGTAAGCGATTTGGGCGCTGCGCTCCTGCGTGATTGAAAACGCCGCAGCTGACCTGTAGGAGCACGCCATGCGCGCGATCGCGGGCATGGCCCGCTCCTACAGGTTGGTGCCGATATCGAGCATCCTGTCTACCTCACCCGCGCGGTCCCCCTGCGCGGGTCTTGCATCCCCCGGTCGCGGCAGCGCACGGGGGATTTTTTTGCGTGTTGCCCAAGCTCACAGCAGCCGAGCCCATGCCCACTGTAGGAGCGAGCTTGCGCGCGGACCGCCGGGCCGGA
>CBIGPF010000109.1:0-19877 GCA_966191535.1 uncultured Pseudomonas sp.
AGTTGGGCACCCAGTCGACGGTTTCCTTGTCCAGGTCCGCCAGCAGCTCATGGGCGAGCTTGGACATGCGCACTTCGGTGTATCGCATGGCCGCGGCGTTGTCGCCGTCCACCGAACCGAAGTTGCCCTGGCCGTCGACCAGCATGTAGCGCAGCGAGAAGGGCTGGGCCATGCGGACGATGGTGTCGTACACCGCGGTGTCGCCGTGCGGGTGGTACTTACCGATCACGTCGCCGACCACACGGGCGGACTTCTTGTAGGGCTTGTTCCAGTCGTTGCCCAGTTCGCTCATGGCGTACAGGACGCGGCGATGCACGGGCTTCAAGCCGTCGCGTGCATCGGGCAGGGCACGACCGACGATCACGCTCATGGCGTAATCGAGGTAGGACTGTCGGAGTTCGTCTTCGATGTTGACCGGGAGGATTTCTTTGGCCAGTTCGCCCATGAGAAGCCTGGTTCCTTTTTCAAATGGGACTCCGCCAAGCCCGTCCTGAGCCCGGCGGAGCGCGGTGCGCCATCAAAGCGCCACCGACTCTCTACAAATCAACGACTTGGCCGTTGATCCGCGATGCTGTGGGGGCCGAAAAAATGCCCCATCAAGAACCGTCGGAGCTTACCACAAGCCAGGGTCAAACCCTACCCTCGGCCAAGCCCCTCGATGAATTGCCGCAGCCCCCGTCAGTGCAGGCGCTTGCGGCTCATCAGCTGGGCCATCCGCTCGGTGTCCGGACGCTCGACGACACCGCGCTCGGTCACGATGGCATCGATCAGGTCGGCCGGAGTCACGTCGAACACCGGATTGAAGGCTTCGACGTCAGCGGCGACACGTTTGCCGCCGATTTCCAGGAGTTCGCGACCATCGCGCTCTTCGATCGGAATGTCCTCGCCGCTTTCCAGCCCCATGTCGATGGTCGAACTGGGTGCCACGACCATGAAGCGGACACCATGGTGCATGGCGGTGACCGCCAGCTGGTAGGTGCCGATCTTGTTGGCGACGTCGCCGTTGGCGGTGATGCGGTCGGCGCCGACGATGACCCAGGTGATGCTCTCGGTCTTCATCAGGTGCGCAGCGGCAGCATCCACGTTCAGGGTGACCGGCACGCCCTCGTTGGCCAGCTCCCAGGCGGTCAGGCGGGCACCCTGCAGCCAGGGACGGGTCTCGTCGGCGTAGACACGCTCGATCAGGCCCTCCAGGTGCGCCGCACGCAGCACGCCCAGCGCGGTGCCGAAGCCGCCGGTGGCCAGGGCGCCGGTATTGCAGTGGGTGAGGATCTTCTGCGGGCCGCCGTGGTGCTTGCGGATCAGGTCCACGCCCAGCTGGGCCATGGTCAGGTTCGCCTCGCGGTCGCTTTCATGGATCGCCACGGCCTCGGCTTCCAGCAGCGGCACCGGGTCCTCGCCCGGCTTCAGGCGCTCCAGGCGGTCGCGCATGCGGTTCAGCGCCCAGAACAGGTTGACCGCGGTCGGACGCGACTCGGCCAGCACGGTAAAGTCGTCTTCCAGCGCCGCGCGCCAGTCGCCACCGGCAGCCACGCGAGCACGCAGGCCCAGCACCAGGCCGTAGGCGGCGGCGATGCCGATGGCCGGCGCGCCGCGCACGACCATCTGGCGGATGGCGTCGGCTACGCCTTCGGCGGACTCATAGGACAGCCAGGTTTCCTCCAGCGGCAGCGCGCGCTGGTCCAGCAGACGGAGTGTGCCCTTGCGCCAATCAATGGCCGTGACCCGTTCGGCCGCCAACAGTCGCTCACGCATGGAACACCTCTTCATTCGAATGGAATCGCGGGCCGCTCAGGCACCACGGAAATCACCCCGGAAGCACCGGGAAACGGCGGAGTATACCGAGCCTGAAGCAGCACTGCTCGGCTATACTCCGGCCCTTTATCAACGCGCCCAGGATGCGCTTCATGCCGACCGAAAAAGTCCCGCTCGACCTGCTGCTCTTCCCCACCTGGATCGTCCCCGTGGAGCCCGCAGGCGTCGTCCTGCGCGATCACGGCCTGGGCATCCGCGACGGCCGCATAGCCCTGCTCGCCCCGCGAGCCGAAGCAATCCGGCACCCGGCCACGGAAACCCGCGAACTGCCGGGTATGCTGCTCTCCCCCGGACTGATCAACGCCCACGGCCACGCGGCGATGAGCCTGTTCCGCGGCCTGGCGGACGACCTGGCGCTGATGACCTGGCTGCAGGAGCACATCTGGCCGGCGGAATCCAAATGGGTCAGCGAGGACTTCGTCCGCGACGGCACCGAACTGGCCATTGCCGAGCAGCTCAAGGGCGGCATCACCTGCTTCTCGGACATGTATTTCTTCCCGCAGGTCGCCTGCGAGGTGGTGCACAAGGCCGGCATACGCGCGCAGATCAGCGTGCCGGTGCTGGACTTCCCGATCCCCGGCGCCCGCGACGCCGACGAGGCGATCCGCCAGGGCCTGGCACTGCGCGACGACCTCAAGCACCATCCGCGCATCAAGGTGGCCTTCGGCCCGCACGCGCCCTACACGGTCAGCGACGACAAGCTGGAAACCATCCTGATGCTCGCCGAGGAACTCGACGCCGGCATCCACATGCACGTCCACGAGACCGCCTTCGAGGTCCAGCAGGCAGTGGAGAAGCACGGCGAACGCCCGCTGGCCCGCCTGCACCGCCTGGGGCTACTCGGCCCGCGCTTCCAGGCCGTGCACATGACCCAGGTGAACGACGAGGACCTGGCCATGCTGGTGGAAACCAACAGCTCGGTGGTGCACTGCCCGGAATCCAACCTCAAGCTGGCCAGTGGCTTCTGCCCGGTGGAGCGACTGTGGCAGGCCGGCGTCAACGTCGCCATCGGCACCGATGGCGCCGCCAGCAACAATGACCTCGACCTGCTCGGCGAAACCCGCACCGCCGCCCTGCTGGCCAAGGCCGTGGCCGGCCAGGCCACCGCACTGGATGCCCACCGCGCCCTGCGCATGGCCACGCTGAACGGCGCCCGCGCACTGGGCATGGAGCAGGAAACCGGCAGCCTGGAACTGGGCAAGTCCGCCGACCTCACCGCCTTCGATCTCTCTGGCCTGGCCCAGCAGCCGGTGTACGAGCCGGTCTCGCAGATCATCTACGCCAGCGGCCGCGACTGCGTGCGCCATGTCTGGGTCGGCGGCAAGCAACTACTGGACGACGGCAAGCTCACCCGCCTGGACGAAGAGCGCCTGATCGCCGCGGCCGGCGACTGGGGGCGGCGGATCGCCGGCGCCTGACCGCGCCGCCCTGCGCATCGCGGCCTCGGATACGGGGCCGCAGCTGCGACAATCTGTCATGCCGCGCCCCATCCATTCCGCGAAGCTGGCATCATAGCCAGTCTTCGTTTCCAGCTTTTTGATCAATAGGGACACCATGAGCAACGTCGACCACGCCGAGATCGCCAAATTCGAGGCCCTCGCCCACCGCTGGTGGGACCGCGAAAGCGAGTTCAAGCCCCTGCACGACATCAACCCGCTGCGGGTCAACTGGATCGACGAGCGCGTCAGCCTCGCCGGCAAGAAGGTGCTCGACGTCGGCTGCGGCGGCGGCATCCTCAGCGAAGCCATGGCCCAGCGCGGCGCCACCGTCACCGGCATCGACATGGGTGAGGCACCACTGGCGGTCGCCCAGTTGCATCAGCTGGAATCCGGCGTGCCGGTCGAGTACCGCCGCATTACCGCCGAGGAACTCGCCGAGGAAATGCCCGAGCAGTTCGACGTGGTGACCTGCCTGGAGATGCTCGAGCACGTGCCGGACCCGGCCTCGGTCATCCGCGCCTGCTACAAGATGGTCAAGCCTGGCGGCCAGGTGTTCTTCTCCACCATCAACCGCAACCCGAAGGCCTACCTGTTCGCCATCGTCGGTGCGGAATACGTGATGCGCCTGCTGCCGCGAGGCACCCACGACTTCAAGAAGTTCATCCGCCCCTCCGAGCTGGGCGCCTGGTCGCGTGACGCAGGCCTGGCGGTCAAGGACATCATCGGCCTGACCTACAACCCGCTGACCAAGCACTACAAGCTGGCCAACGACGTCGACGTCAACTACATGATCCAGACCCTGCGCGAGGAGTGAGTCGCATGCTCAGAGCGGTTCTCTTCGACATGGACGGTACGCTGCTGGACACCGCGCCGGACTTCATCGCCGTGTGCCAGGCAATGCTCGTCGCCCATGGCCGTGCGCCGATCGATGACCAGCGCATCCAGGACGTGGTCTCCGGTGGTGCCCGCGCCATGGTCGCCGCGACCTTCGACATGGACCCGGAAGCCCCCGGCTTCGAGGCCCTGCGCCAGGAGTTCCTCGACCGCTACCAGGAGCATTGCGCCGTCTTCACCCGCCCGTACGACGGCATGGCCGAGCTGCTCGAGAGCATCGAGCAGTCGCGCCTGATCTGGGGCGTGGTGACCAACAAGCCGGTGCGCTTCGCCGCACCGATCATGGAGCAACTGGGCCTGGCCGAGCGCTCCGCGGTGCTGGTTTGCCCCGATCACGTGACAAAGAGCAAGCCGGACCCGGAAATGCTCCTGCTGGCCTGCCGCCAGCTGAAGGTCGACCCGTCCGAAGTGCTGTTCATCGGTGACGACCTGCGCGACATCGAATCGGGCCGCGCCGCCGGAACCAAGACTGCCGCCGTGCGCTACGGCTACATCCACCCGGACGACAACCCCGCACACTGGGGCGCCGACGTCATCGTCGATGCCCCCCGCGACCTGCTCGCCGTCCTCGACCGCGCCCTCTGCTCCTGCTGAGCCGAACCCCGGGAGCCCGTCGCGCTGACGGGCTCCGCCAAGGAGAAACCATGTTCGACTATTCCGCTCGCCCCGACCTGCTCAAGGGCCGCGTGATCCTGGTGACCGGTGCCGGCCGCGGTATCGGCCGGGCCGCTTCGCTTGCCTTCGCCGCCCACGGGGCCACCGTGCTGCTGCTGGGCAAGACCGAGGACTACCTCAACGAGGTCTATGACCTGATCGTCGCCGCCGGTCATCCCGAGCCGGTGGTGGTCCCGCTGAACCTGGAAACTACCCTGCCGCATCAGTACGACGAGCTGGCGGCCATGATCGAGAAGGAGTTCGGCAAGCTCGACGGCCTGCTGCACAACGCCTCGATTCTCGGTCTGCGTTCGCCCATCGAGCAGATTTCCACCGACAACTTCACCCGCGTCATGCAGGTGAACGTCAACGCCATGTTCAGCCTCACCCACACCCTGCTGCCACTGCTCAAGCTCTCCGAGGACGCCTCGGTGGTCTTCACCTCCAGCAGTGTCGGCCGCAAGGGCCGCGCCTACTGGGGCGCCTACGCGGTGTCGAAGTTCGCTACCGAAGGCCTGATGCAGGTGCTGGCGGACGAGTGCGAGGACATCACCAGCGTGCGCGCCAACAGCGTCAATCCTGGCGCCACCCGCACCGCCATGCGCGCCCACGCCTATCCGGGTGAGAACGCCTACAACAACCCGGCGCCCGAAGAAATCATGCCGGTCTACCTGTATCTCATGGGCCCGGACAGCAAGGGCGTGAACGGCCAGGCCTTCAACGCCCAGGACTGATTTTCGCCTCACAGAATCGGTACTGGCGTACCAGCGGCGTCGACCTGCAGCCCAGCAACGACGCCGCCTCCCGCCATTTTTCTGGCTCTGCCTCACTTAACCCTCCGGCAAAGTGCCACTATTTCGCCAGACTTCTGGCGAAACCTTCCTCCACCCGGGAACCCTGACCGCCATCGGTCGGTCAATACGGCGTCTTTTCAGGCCTTTCCGCGCCCTGGCACGGAAATCGCTCTGTCCCTGCAAACGCCGTAAAAATGGTCACCGCCATGGTTCCTCCCAAGCAGTCCAACACCATTGATTTCGATGCTGCCAAGCTCCAGCGCGCCGCCAGCCAGGACACCCGCACACCCTCGCGGCGTCCGCTGGAACTGCTGGAACTGCGCCAGCAGCTGAACCTGCAACTGCAGGTGAGCCTGGAGGCCGAGCGCATCCTGGCGGTGTTTTTCCGCGAGATCCAGCAGATGCTGCCGGTGGAGTACCTGGCCTACTTCCATGCCGGTGCCGACCTGCGCCTGGAGTTCGGCGAAGCGGCCCGGCACAGCGCCGACTACCGCCTGACCCACGCCAGCGAATACCTCGGCGAGATCAGCTTCCGCCGCGCCCGGCGCTTCTCCGAGGCCGAGCTGTCGCAGCTGGAATCACTGATGGCCTGCCTGCTCTACCCTTTGCGCAACGCCCTGCTCTACCGCGCCGCCGTGCAGTCGGCGCTACGCGATGCGCTGACCGGCACCGGCAACCGCATCGCCATGGACCAGACCCTGGGCCGCGAGGTCGAGGTGGCACGGCGCCACCTGCTGCCGCTGTCGATCCTCATGCTCGACCTGGACCACTTCAAGCAGATCAACGACGAGCACGGCCACAGCGTCGGCGACGACGCCCTGCGCGCCGTGGCCACGGCGCTGAAGAACAGCCTGCGCAACGTCGACATGGTGTTCCGCTTTGGCGGCGAAGAGTTCCTCGTATTGCTGTCCAACACGCCCGGCGTTGCCGCCGTGCAGGTCGGCGAACGGCTGCGCGCTGCCGTGGAGGAGCTGAACCTGGCCGCCAACGGCAAGCGCTTGCCGCTGTCCATCAGCCTGGGCTGCGCAACGCTCAATGGCGGCGAGTCGGTGGACGACCTGCTGCGCCGCGCCGACAGCGCCCTCTACGAAGCCAAGCGCGACGGGCGCAACCGCCTGGCCTGCGCCAGCTGATTCAGCAGGAACCTCCCCTGTAGGAGCGAGCTTGCTCGCGAACCCGCTTAATGCCGGTGCCGCCGGAAAACTCGTTCGCGAGCAAGCTCGCTCCTACAAAGAGCCCATCCGGATAATGTGCAGGCAATAAAAAAGGGCTCCGAGGAGCCCTTTTCATTTACCGCGGTCGCTTAGCGCTTGAACCCCGGACGCATGCCGTCACCGGCAGCCTGCGGGCGACGCTTGGCGATCGGCTTGCGGGCGACCGGCTTGCCGGGACGCTCGGCCAGCGGGGCACCTTTCTCGCGAGCCGGACGGTCGCTCGGCGCCTTGCGCGGAGCACGGCCTTCGCCGGCATCACTGCGCGGGCCACGGGCCGGGCGATCACCACCGTCACGCGGAGCGCGAGCAGGGCGATCACCACCGGCGTCACGCGGCTTGCGCGGAGCGCGGCCTTCGCCAGCGTCACTGCGCGGGCCACGGGCCGGGCGATCGGCACCATCTCGTGGAGCGCGAGCGGGACGATCACTGCCAGCATCGCGCGGCTTGCGCGGTGCGCGGCTGTCGGCGGAGTCGCCACGCGGGGCGCGGGCCGGACGGTCGCTTGCATCACGCGGGGCGCGAGCCGGACGCTCGTCGGAATCGCGCGGACCACGAGCCGGACGCTCACCTGCGGCCGGACGCGGAGCACGCTGCGGACGCTCGCCTTCGACACGCTCGGTGCGGGTACGCGAGCCACGGCCCGGACGTTCGCTGGGCGCCAGCTTCTTGCCGAGCTTGCGCTCCTGGCGCTCGACCTTTTCCTTGGTCTTGGTGGACACCGCCGGCAGGGCGATCGGCGTCAGGCCGACTTCCTCGCTGAGGATGTCCAGCTCGCGCTGGCCCATCTCGCGGTAGCGGCCCATGGTCAGCTCGGAGGTCAGGAAGACCGGTCCGAAGCGCACGCGTTTCAGGCGGCTGACCACCACGCCCTGGGATTCCCACAGGCGGCGAACTTCGCGGTTACGGCCTTCCATCACCACCACGTGGTACCAGTGGTTGAAGCCTTCGCCACCCGGCGCTTCCTGGATGTCGCTGAACTTCGCCGGGCCGTCTTCGAGCATCACGCCGGCTTTCAGGCGCTCGATCATCTCTTCGTCGACTTCGCCGCGCACGCGCACGGCGTACTCGCGGTCCATCTCGTAGGACGGGTGCATCAGGCGGTTGGCCAGCTCACCGTCGGTGGTGAACATCAGCAGGCCGGTGGTGTTGATGTCCAGGCGGCCGACGTTGATCCAGCGGCCGCTGCGCAAGCGCGGCAGGCGGTCGAACACGGTCGGGCGGCCTTCCGGATCGTCGCGGGTGCAGACTTCGCCTTCGGGCTTGTTGTAGATCAGCACGCGACGGACGTGCTCTTCGATCTTCTCGCGCTTGAGCAGGCGGTCATCGACGGCGATGGCATCGCGGTCGCCCACACGCTGGCCAAGGGTGGCCACGGCACCATTGACCTTGACGCGGCCTTCTTCGATCCAGGCTTCGACGTCGCGGCGCGAGCCGACGCCCATGCGCGCGAGGACTTTCTGCAGTTTCTCGCCGGCTGGGGCTGGGGTAAGTTCTTCGAGGTTTTCGTGCGTGTCGGTCATCTGGGCACCTCCCGGTGTGGCATGCAACGAATAAAAAAGGTCGCGCATCATACGCGCTTGCAGGCGGCAAAGCACCGTCCGCAGTCGGGAAAGACTAGTCGACTTACAGGGAGAATGAAGCCATGCAGCCAGAAGACGACTTCACCGGCGCCAAGCTCGCGCTGTTCCACGCCGGCCAACTGGTAGTCTACAAGCGCGACGAAAAGGCCGGCATCCCCTACCCCGGCTGCTGGGATTTCCCCGGTGGCGGCCGCGAAGGCGGCGAAACCCCGGCGCAGTGCGCGCTGCGCGAGCTGGAAGAAGAGTTCGCCCTGCGCCTGGACGAACAGCGTATCGAATGGCAGCGCCGCTACCCCGCGACCCACGGTCCGGCGCCCTGGGCGTGGTTCCTGGTGGCGCGCCTGGAGCAGGCCGAGTTCGAGGCCATCCGTTTCGGCGACGAAGGCCAGTACTGGCGCCTGATGCGGGTCAGCGAATACCTCGCCCATGACCAGGCGGTGGATTACCTGCAGGAGCGCCTGCGGCATTTCCTCGCAGGTCGCCTGGACATCGCCTGATTCCGCATCGCCGGCCGCTGATCCGTATTTGCGCGGCCTATCTGAATCTGTTTCCTGCTCCCGCATTTTCCTAGATTGCCCGCTCACCGAAGCGCGCCGGATTTGCAGTCAATGGCGCGCCCGGACGTTCTGTCACAAGCGGGAATCCAGCATGAACACGAGAAGCACGGAGCAGGCGTACAACTACAAGGTAGTCCGCCAATTCGCCATCATGACGGTGGTCTGGGGCGTAGTCGGCATGGCCATGGGGGTTCTGATCGCCTCCCAACTGGTCTGGCCACAACTGAACCTGGACCTGCCATGGACCAGTTTCGGGCGCCTGCGCCCGCTGCACACCAGCCTGGTGATCTTCGCCTTCGGAGGCTGTGCGCTGTTCGCCACCAGCTACTACACGGTGCAGCGCACCTGCCAGACGCGACTGTTCTCGGACAGCCTCGCGGCGTTCACCTTCTGGGGCTGGCAGGCGCTGATCGTGGTGATGATGATCAGCCTGCCGCTGGGCTACACCACCACCAAGGAGTACGCCGAGATCGAGTTCACCGGCGCGGTGTGGATGGCCATCGTCTGGGTCGCCTACGCCGTGGTGTTCTTCGGCACGCTGATGAAACGCAGCACCTCGCACATCTATGTGGGCAACTGGTTCTTCGCCGCCTTCATCCTGGTCACGGCGATGCTGCACATCGTCAACCACCTGGCCATCCCGGTGGACTGGTTCAAGTCCTACCCGGTGTACGCCGGTGCCACCGACGCCATGGTGCAGTGGTGGTACGGGCACAACGCGGTCGGCTTCTTCCTCACCACCGGCTTCCTCGGGATGATGTACTACTTCGTGCCCAAGCAGGCCGGGCGCCCGGTGTATTCGTACCGGCTGTCCATCGTGCACTTCTGGGCGCTGATCACCCTGTACATCTGGGCCGGCCCGCACCACCTGCACTACACCGCCCTGCCCGACTGGGCGCAGAGCCTGGGCATGGTGATGTCGCTGATCCTCCTGGCGCCCAGCTGGGGCGGCATGATCAACGGCATGATGACGCTCTCCGGTGCCTGGCATAAGTTGCGCACCGACCCGATCCTGCGCTTCCTCGTGGTGTCGCTGGCCTTCTACGGCATGTCGACCTTCGAAGGTCCGATGATGGCGATCAAGACCGTCAACGCCCTCTCTCACTACACTGACTGGACCATCGGCCACGTCCATGCCGGCGCGCTGGGCTGGGTCGCGATGATTTCCATCGGCTCGCTCTATCACCTGATCCCCAAGGTTTTCGGTCGCGAACAGATGCACAGCATCGGTCTGATCAACGCACACTTCTGGCTGGCCACCATCGGCACAGTCCTCTACATCGCCTCGATGTGGGTCAACGGCATCACCCAAGGCCTGATGTGGCGGGCGGTGAACGCCGACGGCACGCTCACCTACTCCTTCGTCGAGGCGCTGCAGGCCAGCCACCCCGGCTTCGTGGTGCGCATGAGCGGCGGGATGATGTTCCTCGGCGGCATGCTGCTGATGGCCTGGAACACCTGGATGACCGTGCGCCAGGCTCGCCCGGAAGCCATGCGCGTCGCCGAGCGGATGGCCTGAGATGACACTCTGGCTGGGGCTGCTCGGCCTGCTGACGCTGTACGTCGGCGTCGGCTGGTGCCTGCGGGCACATCGCGAGCGCGGCATCGAGGAGGCCAGCATGCTGCCCTTCGCCGATGACGACGAGGTCGCCCGGCGCATGGAGAAGGCCACGGGGCGCAGCCGCACCGGCTGCGCCTGTCCCGGTCGCTGCCAGGGCGACTGCGAGCACTGGCGGGACTGGAGACCCTGAGGTCACGCCTCACTGGCATCGCCTGCGACAGAGCGTCGCATCACCTCCATCAATTTTCATTAGCAAGCACATCAATTTCCCGGCGGGCAGCGCGAGGAGGAATATCACTCCCGTGCCCCGCCACCTGATGGACGCCTGAAGCATCGTCCCCTGTCCTGTCTGGACCCCAGGACAGACATCATCGATGCCAGTGCTCCCCGGTGGGGCTTTCACATCCCATTCAAGGGACCCCGAGCGGGCCCTTCACCGAGGAAACAAAGAATGAAGCTTGCCTCTGTCGTGTCGGCTGTCATCTCCAGCCTCGCCCCGATGGCTTTTGCCCAGGACGCCATCAAGACGCCCGGCGCCGAGCTGCCGGCTACCGAATACCACTACGGCATGTCCCTGGACGTCGACAAGGTGCTGCACCGCACCGACAACTCCGGCAAGGTCGGCATCGTGCCGGCATACATGGTCTACCAGGATCACAACGGCGAGACCCACAAGGTCCGCTTCCTCGAATGGGGCGGCAGCACCAGCCAGGGCTGAGCCTGATCGAACATCGTCCTCCGGCCGTCTTGGCCAAACCCCGCGAGCCTGTGGTGGCGGCCGGGGGGCGATCCTGATTTGCAGCACCGCTAGGCAGTCCTGCAGGAAAACGCCGAGCCCACCACGAAAAAACGCGCCCATCGGCGCGTTTTTTCATGCAGCGAGACCTCAGATTTCCACCTGCGTCCCCAGTTCGATCACCCGGTTCAGCGGCAGATTGAAGTAGCGCAGGTTGCCGTTGGCGTTCTTCAGCAGGAAGGCGAACAGCGCCTCGCGCCAGCGCGCCATGCCGATCAGCTTGGACGGGATCACCGTCTCGCGGCTGAGGAAGTAGGTGGTGCGCATCGGGCTGAAGTCCAGCTCGTTGAGGTGGCACAGCTTGAGCGCCTGCGGGATGTCCGGGTCTTCCATGAAGCCAAAGTGCAGCACCACGCGGAAGAAGCCCTCACCGTAGGCGTCCACCTCGAACCGGCGGTCCGTCGGCACGCGCGGGCTGTCTTCGTTGACCACGGTGAGCAGCACGACCTGCTCATGCAGCACCTGGTTGTGCAGCAGGTTGTGCAGCAGCGCATGGGGGACGGCATCGGTACGGGCGGTGAGGAACACCGCGGTGCCCTGCACGCGATGCGGCGGCTGCGAGCGGATGCTGGAGATGAACAGCGGCAGCGGCAGCGAGCCCTCGTCGAGGCGGTCCACCAGCAGTTGGCGGCCACGCTTCCAGGTGGTCATCAGGATGAACAGGCCGATACCGGCGATTACCGGGAAAGCACCACCCTGGACAACCTTGGGCAGGTTCGCGGCGAAGAACAGCGTGTCGACGAACAGCATCATCAGGAAGAACGGAATCGCCAGCCACAGCGGCCACTTCCACAGCAGCCAGATCACCACGCCCATCAGCAGGGTGGTCATCAGCATGGTCCCGGTCACCGCCACGCCGTAGGCCGACGCCAAGGCGGCGGAGGATTCGAAGCCCAGCACCAGCAGCACCACGCCGACCATCAGCGCCCAG
The DNA here is from genome assembly GCA_966191535.1 of uncultured Pseudomonas sp. Classification (GTDB taxonomy): domain Bacteria; phylum Pseudomonadota; class Gammaproteobacteria; order Pseudomonadales; family Pseudomonadaceae; genus Pseudomonas. The sequence goes on from CBIGPF010000109.1 coordinate 12,236, forward strand.
TTCACCATGCCGATGTAGATCTGCCCCTGCTCGTGGCTGGAGGTGTGCTGGATCACCATGCGCGGCACGAAGCCGAGCTGGATGGCCTGGCGGGTCAGCGAGAAGGCGCCGGAAATCACCGCCTGGGAGGCGATCACCGTGGCCGCGGTGGACAGCGCCACCATCGGCACCAGCGCCCAGCCCGGCGCGGTCAGGTAGAAGGGGTTACGCGCGGCTTCCGGGTTGACCAGGATGGTCGCGCCCTGGCCGAAGTAATTCAGCACCAGCGCCGGCAGCACCAGGGCGAACCAGGCGCGGGCGATGGGCTTGCGGCCGAAGTGGCCCATGTCGGCGTACAGCGCTTCGGCACCGGTCAGTGCCAGCACGGTGGCGCCGAGGATGGCCACGCCGATGCCCGGATGCGAGAGGAAGAAATTGACGGCCCAGGCCGGGTTCATCGCCTTCAGCACTTCCGGCTGGCGCGACACGCCGTAGGCGCCCAGCGCCGCCAGCGCCACGAACCACGCCACCATCACCGGGCCGAAGAGAATGCCGATGCGCGCGGTGCCGTGCTTCTGGATCAGGAACAGGCCGACCAGCACGATCAGCGACAGCGGCACCACCCAGTGCTCCAGGCCGTCGAAGGCGATCTCCAGGCCCTCGATCGCCGAGAGGACCGAGATCGCCGGGGTGATCATGCTGTCGCCATAGAAGAGCGCCGCGCCGATCAGCCCGGCGATCACCACCATCGCCTGCAACCGGTGCTTCCCGGCGGCAGCGCGGCGGGCCAGTGCCGACAGCGCCATCACCCCGCCCTCGCCCTGGTTGTCGGCGCGCAGGACGAAGATCACGTACTTGATCGACACCACCCAGATCAGCGACCAGAAGATCAGCGAGAGCACGCCCAGCACGCCGTCATGGTTGGCCTGTACGCCATACCCGCCGATGAAGACTTCCTTGAGGGTGTACAGCGGACTGGTGCCGATATCGCCGTAGCAGACGCCCACGGCGCCCACCATCAGGCCGATCGCGGAGCTCGAATGGGGCTGCTCTTGCTCAACGGTGCCGGCGCTTGCATCGGACATGTAACAAAATCCCTCAAGAAAAATTCGGCGCATCCTGCTCCGACCCTTTCGTCGATGCAAGAGCCGGGCTCACTGGTTCTGAATGACTATAGAGCCTGTTGCCCGGAATTACCGGGCGAACGGGGCTATCCGGCGGCGTGCGACAGCTTGTCCCAGAGAGGCTGGTCAAGTGCGCGGGACGCCGCTAGAATTGCGCACTTTTTGATCAGAGGCGCCGCCAGCGCGCCCTTCGAGGTTAGCCGCACATGTCCACCGCCACACCCAAAGTCGGATTCGTCTCGCTCGGATGCCCGAAAGCGACCGTCGACTCCGAACGCATCCTCACCCAGCTGCGCATGGAAGGGTACGAAATCGTCCCCACCTACCAGGACGCAGACGTGGTGGTGGTGAACACCTGCGGCTTCATCGACAGCGCCAAGGCCGAATCCCTGGACGCCATCGGCGAAGCCATCGCCGAGAACGGCAAGGTGATCGTCACCGGCTGCATGGGTGTCGCCGAAGACAGCATCCGTGACGTGCACCCCAGCGTGCTGGCCGTGACCGGCCCGCAGCAGTACGAGCAGGTGGTCAATGCCGTCCACGAGGTGATCCCGCCCAAGGCCGAGCACAACCCGCTGATCGACCTGGTGCCGCCGCAGGGCATCAAGCTGACCCCGCGTCATTACGCCTACCTGAAGATTTCCGAAGGCTGCAACCACAGCTGCAGCTTCTGCATCATCCCGTCCATGCGCGGCAAGCTGGTCAGCCGCCCGGTCGGCGACGTGCTCAGCGAAGCCCAGCGCCTGGTCAAGGCCGGCGTGAAGGAACTGCTGGTCATCTCCCAGGACACCAGCGCCTACGGCGTGGACCTGAAGTACAAGATGGACTTCTGGGACGGCCAGCCGGTGAAGACTCGCATGCTGGAGCTGTGCCAGGCGCTCTCCTCCATGGGCGTCTGGGTACGCCTGCACTATGTATACCCGTACCCCAACGTCGACGACGTGATCCCGCTGATGGCCGAGGGCAAGCTGCTGCCCTACCTGGACATTCCCTTCCAGCACGCCAGCCCGAAAGTGCTCAAGTCCATGAAGCGCCCCGCCTTCGAGGACAAGACCCTGGCGCGCATCAAGAAGTGGCGCGAGATCTGCCCCGAGCTGACCATCCGCTCTACCTTCATCGTCGGCTTCCCCGGCGAGACCGAGGAAGACTTCCAGTACCTGCTGGACTGGCTGACCGAAGCCCAGCTCGACCGCGTCGGCTGCTTCCAGTACTCCCCGGTGGAAGGCGCGCCGGCCAACGACCTGGGCCTGGACGTGGTACCCGATGACATCAAGCAGGAGCGTTGGGAGCGCTTCATGGCGCACCAGCAGGCAATTTCCGCCGCCCGCCTGCAACTGAAGATCGGCAAGGAAATCGACGTGCTGATCGACGAAGTGGACGATGAGGGCGCGGTCGGCCGCTCCTACGCCGACGCCCCGGAAATCGACGGTGCCGTCTACATCGACAGCTTCGACGTGAAACCGGGCGACAAGGTGCGCGTGCGCATCACCGACGCCGACGAGTACGACCTCTGGGCCGAACTGGTCTGATCCGCAAAAGCCCCGCCTCGCGGGGCTTTTCATTTCTGCTATCGGAAAGCACATGACCAACAACGACGTACTGCGCAGCCTGCGCTACCTGCTGGACATCCGCGACGCACAGGTGGCCGAGATCACCGCGCTGGCCGGCTTCAATCTCAGTGCCGAGGAAGTCGGCGCCTTCCTCGCCCGCGACGACGAGCCGGACTTCAAGCCGTGCAGCGACCGCGTGCTGGCGCACTTCCTCGACGGCCTGATCGTGCACCGCCGCGGCCGCGACGAATCGCGCCCGCTGCCGCCGGTGGAGTTGCCGCTGACCAACAACATCACCCTGAAGAAGCTGCGCGTCGCCTTCGAACTGCGCGACGACGACATCCTCGCGATCCTCGACAGCGTCGGCTTCATCGTCACCAAGGGCGAACTGGGCGCGCTGTTCCGCAAGCCCGGCCACAGCAACTACCGCCCCTGCGGCGACCAGCTGCTGCGCAACTTTCTCAAGGGCCTGACCCAGCGCCAGCAGCGCTGAGGCCGCGATGGTCTACCGCCTGGCCGCCGACGCCGTCGTCCTGTTCCACCTGGCGTTCATCCTCTTCGTGCTGCTCGGCGGCCTGCTGGTGCTGCGCTGGCCGCGCCTGGCCTGGCTGCACGTGCCGGCCGCAGCCTGGGGCATGGCGGTGGAATTCCTCCACCTCTACTGTCCGCTCACCCCGTTGGAAAATCACTTCCGCGCCCTGGCCGGCGGACAGGGCTACGAAGGCGGCTTCATCGAGCACTACCTGATCCCGCTGATCTACCCCGCCGGCCTGACCGAAGTGACCCAGGTCGTCCTTGGCCTGGTGGTGGTGGCGGTCAATCTGCCGCCGTATCTGCTCCGGCTGCGCCGGGCACTGCGCCCGAACTGAGCGGCGCCGGCTTGCTCACCGGCAGATACGCCAGGCTGGCTTCCTTGTTCTTCGCGTGCCCCAGGCGCTGGCCATTGTTGAGCGTGGACTCGATCAGCCGGTGATCCGCAGTCAACCAGTTCAGCGGCTGTTCTCCGTCGTGCGTCACCTGGGAAACGATCACGGTCCGTGCCGGGTCCCAGTCCTCGCCGGTGCGCTGGCGCAACCAGGCAAACAGCGCGGCACTGTCGCCCTGTGGATAACCGGAGCGGATGTAGAGGAAGGGATGCGCTTGTCGCTCTCCGTGCTGCTCCAGGTACATCGGCAGGCGCGCATCGTCATCGCCCAGCACCAGCACGCGCCACTGCGACCAGGGCGCGCTCTGCTCAGCCGCTGCGTGTACCTCCCTGGCGAAGAGTGGAACCCCACCGCCACCATTGCTCCACGGATAGGCCACACCCAGCACCAGCAACATCAGAACACCAGCCGCCGCCACCGCTCGCGGCCAGAGGCGGCCAATACCGTCCAGCCCGCGCTGATGCCGCCGCTCGACTACCCACCACGCGGCCAGCAACTGGGCGAACGGCACCAGCGGCAGAACGTAGTAGCTGCGTCGGCTACCGCTGGCGGTGAAGAACAGGAACAACAGCAACAGTGCCCAGACCAGCCAGCGCGCGTTGGGCTCCAGCTGCTTCCAGCGGCGTGCGGCGAACCACAGGCCGAGTATCCACAGCGGCGCCCAGGGCAAGGTGTAGGCAGGCAGATAGATCAGGTAGGTGTAGATCGGCCCTTCGTGGTCGAAAGGCTGGAAGAAGCGCACGACGTTTTCGCGGAACACCAGCGCCAGCCCGCTCTCGCCATAGCTGGGCTGGCCGTACAGGTGCGACAGCACAAAGGGGATCGCGTAGACGCCGCCGGCCACCACCAGCGCCGCCACCAGCCGCAGGTTCAGGTGCCGGCGCCAGCGACCTTCGCCCAGCAGGTGCGGCAACAACACCAGCCCCGGCAGGATGAAGCCGATCAGCCCCTTGCACAGCGACGTCAGCGAGAGGATCAGGAAGAAACCCAGGTAGCCGGAGAAGCGCGTGTCTTCCGGGTCCCGCCAGTACCAGGCGAGCGCTGCCAGCACGCCGAACACCGTAAGCACGTCCGCCGTCGCCACCCGCGCCCAGAACAGGAAGTAGAAGGTGGTCGCCAGCAGCCAGCCCGCCAGCAGTCCGGTGCCCTTGCGCAACAGGCGCTCACCCAGCCACCAGGTCAGCCAGATACTGCCCAGCCCCGCCAGCACGGTGCTGAGGCGCAACGTCCAGTGATTGAGACCGAACAGGCTGGCCGGCGCGGTGATCAGCCAGTAGGACAGCAGCGGCTTGTCGTAATACGGCGCGCCGCGCAGGTAGGGATCGAAGTAGTCCCCGGACTGCAACATCTGCAACGCGATATCCGCCCAGCGCACCTCCGGGCCCCAGACCTCGCGCCAGCCCAACCCGAACATCAACAGCAGCGCAGAGACGCCCAGCAATAGCGCCAGCGCCCTGCGATCCTTGCTCCAATCCTGCATCACCCGGCCCCCGGCCACTCGAACGTGCGCGGGACACTAGGGCAACGTTGGTTATGCGCAGGTTAAGAAAATGCAGCCATCGCGTAATGCGGCGCCATTTCCCGGTTGGATAGTGCTCGGAGCGCCCCGGCGATCCCGCTAGGGTGAGGCGAAAAACCAGCCAGGAGAGGCTCATGCACCCGTACTTTTCCCTCGCCGGACGGACCGCACTGGTCACCGGTGGCACCCGCGGCATCGGCCGGATGATCGCCCAGGGCCTGCTCGAAGCCGGCGCCAAGGTGATCATCTGCGCCCGCGACGGCGCGGCCTGCGCCGACACCGCCGCCGAGCTGTCGCAGTTCGGCGAGTGCATCGGCCTCCCAGCGAACCTCGCCACCGAGGAAGGCGCCCGCGCCCTGGCCGCCGAGCTGAACGATCGCCTGGACCACCTCGACATACTGGTCAACAACGCCGGCACCACCTGGGGCGCGCCATTGGAAAGCTACCCGGCCTCTGGTTGGGAAAAGGTCATGCAGCTCAACGTCACGGCCGTATTCAGCTGCATCCAGCAACTGCTGCCGCTGCTGAAGAAAGGCGGCAGCGCGCAGAACCCGGCGCGGGTGATCAACATCGGTTCGGTGGCCGGCGTCACCTCCCACGGTGAGAACGCCTATGCCTACGGCCCGAGCAAGGCCGCCCTGCACCAGCTGTCGCGCATGCTGGCCCGGGAACTGGTGAAGGACCATATCAACGTCAACGTCATCGCCCCCGGCCGCTTCCCCAGCAAGATGACCCGCCACATCGCCAACGACGAGCAGGCCATGGCCGAGGACACGGCGGTCATTCCCATGCGCCGCTGGGGACGCGAGGAAGAGATGTCCGCCCTGGCGATCAGCCTGGCGAGCGCTGCCGGCGCCTACATGACCGGCAACATCATCCCCATCGATGGCGGCTTCCACCTCGGCTGAGCCTGGCAAAACCTGCTGCGCGTCGGCATAGCGGCGTTGAAAGCAGGCGCTGAATGCTCATTTACTGCATGTAAACTGCGCTTCATCGCCTGCTTTCGCCTTGCTCTGCTCTAGCTCGCAAGGTTTTGAGCAACCTCCGAAAAGCTTCGAATCGGGTACCATGGCGGCCCCTGCAACAGCCCGTGCCGCCATGTCCCACACCATCTCGCCGATCGGCCATGTCCGCTCCTGCTTCAAGGAGAAATTCGCCATCCCGCGCCAGCCGCAACTGGCCCCGGCTGCGACCGGCGTGCTGGAACTGCTGCCGCCGTTCGACACCGGCGACGCGGTGGAGGGCCTGGAGCAGGTCAGTCATGTCTGGCTGATCTTCCTCTTCCACCAGGCACTGGAAGACAAGCCGCGGCTGAAGGTTCGCCCGCCGCGCCTGGGCGGCAACCAGTCGATGGGCGTGTTTGCCACCCGCGCCACCCACCGGCCCAACGGCCTCGGCCAATCCGTGGTGAAACTGGAGAAGGTCGAGCCCGGCCGCCTCTGGCTCTCCGGCATCGACCTGCTGGATGGCACCCCGGTCATCGACATCAAGCCCTACGTGCCTTACGCGGACATCGTCGCAGACGCGCGCAACGCCATCGCCGACGCGCCGCCCGCCTCCATCGCCGTGCACTGGAGCGATGAAGCCCTGCGCCAGGCCCATCAGCACGGTCTGCGCCTCGGCCAGCCGGTGCGCGAACTGGTTGAACAATGCCTCGCCCAGGACCCGCGCCCGGCCTACCAGAAGCCGCCACCCGAGCGTCGCTACGGCGTTCGCCTGTGGGACCTCGACGTGCACTGGCACTACCCTGCCGACGGCGAGATCCGCGTGCTGGACCTGCAACCCGCCGCCGACTGAAGCCGGCGTCAGTCCACCGGATTGAGGGCGATCACGTCGCTCTCGAAGCATTCCTGCTCGACGATCAGCGGCTCCACCAGCGGGCGGCTGTCGCGGAAGTGCGCGGTCTGCGTGTGCGCCTCGTAAGCCGCGTCATCGCGGTAGATCTCGTAGAGGTAGATCACGTCCGGATCGAGGCGATCCTGGGACACATCGAAGACCAGGCTGCCGGGTTCGCTGGACACGGAAGCCGCAGCATTGGCCTTGATGGCGTGGAGGAAATCCTCGGCGCTGCCGGGTTTCACGCGGGTCTTGATGAACAGACTGTACACAGGGCGTTCCTTTTGTTTTAAATTTGAAATCAAATTGTATACAAAAAAGGAACCGCGTTCATGTCCGATCTCCCTGCCCGCCCCGGCCGCCTCAACGGCCTGCGCCACCTCGCTCTGCTGGTGCCGAATCTGGAAGAGTGCGAGCGCTTCTATGTCGACGTCCTCGGCATGGAGGTGCTCAACCGCGCCAACGAGGACCTGGTCTATCTCACCTGCGGCAATGACAACCTGTCCCTGGGCCGAGGCTTCGGCGCCGCCAACGGCCTGCAGACCATGGACCACTACGGTTTCATCGTCGACAGCGTGGAAGAGCTGGAAGCCTGGTACCAGTACTTCAAGGCGAGCGGCGTAACCCTGCTGGACCGGCCTTTCGACCATGGCGATGGCGCGCGCAGCTTCCACCTGCTGGACCCGGCGGGGAACAAGGTGCAGCCGC
>CBIGPF010000110.1:0-19527 GCA_966191535.1 uncultured Pseudomonas sp.
CGAACTTGCGGTTGCCCTGTTTGGTGACCAGCACCAGCGGCACGTCGGCTTTCCACGGCAGGCTGGGGCTGACGTTCTGGCCATCGCGGGCCAACAGGACTTCCCCCGGCGCGACCAGATCGCCTTCGCCGCGCTGCAGCGCACCGAGCAATTGATCCTTGGCTTTGGGAATGAACTTGATGGTGAGCGGCTTGCGCCCCGGGGCGCTGTCGTTGAGGTACTGCTCGAAGGCCCGCAGTCGGCGATATTCGATACCGATGGGTTCGCCCTTGATTTCGCCGGAGCTGTTGCGGCTCTGGTTGACCAGAACGCGGAGGGTGCCACCGGAGCGGATGGAGGCGAGATCGCGGGCGTCGCTGCTTTCCTGCTCCCAGTTTTCCGGCTGGGCTGTCAGGCGCGCAGCCGCCGGCAGTGGCGTCAGGGCCACAAGGCACAGCAGTAGCAGCAACAGTCGCGTCATCCAGCTCTCCAGGGGGGTTGCACACGGCACCGGCCCAGTCAGAGCGCGGTTTTGGCCGCGAGTTCCCGGCCGCCGAGGGCGCGCGAGACTCTCACAGCACGGGCCGAATGCCAACCCGAAATTCCGGAAGCACTTTCAGAAGTGGCTTCAACTATCTGTTTTCAAAGGATTTTCATGGAAAAACAGAGGTTCTGCTATGCTGCTCGCCCGAACCAAGGGAAGAACCATGCAACTGATCGACATCGGCGTCAACCTCACCCATCCGAGCTTTGCCTCGGAACGTGAAGCTGTACTCGCTCGCGCAATCGAGGCCGGCGTCGTGCAGATGGTGCTCACCGGAACCAGCCTGGACGACAGCGAACAGGCCCTGGAACTGTGCCGGCAACTGGATGAAGAAGAGCGTCTTTACTGCACCGCAGGCGTTCACCCGCACGAAGCCAGCCACTGGAACAGCGGTAGCGCCAAAGCGCTGCGCAGTCTTCTGACGGAGGACCGGGTAAAGGCCGTGGGCGAATGCGGACTGGACTTCAACCGCGACTTTTCGCCGCGTCCGCAACAGGAGAAGGCTTTCGAAGAACAGCTAGGCCTGGCGGTGGATCTGCAATTGCCGGTGTTCATCCACGAGCGCGACGCGGGCGAGCGCCTGCTGGCGATCATCAAGGGCTTCCGCGACCAGTTGCCTGCCGCCGTGGTGCATTGTTTCACCGGCGAGCGTCGTACTCTTTATTCCTACCTCGACCTCGACCTGCACATCGGCATTACCGGCTGGATTTGCGACGAGCGCCGTGGCACCCACCTGCAGGAACTGGTGCGGGAGATTCCCCAGGGCCGGCTGATGCTGGAAAGCGACGCCCCTTACCTCCTGCCGCGCACCCTGCGCCCGAAGCCCAAGAGCGGCCGCAACCAACCCGCCTACCTGCCCGAAGTGCTTTCCTGTGTGGCACAGCACCGAGGCGAGAGCCCAGAACAGGCGGCAGCTCACACCACCGCGTGTGCACGACGGTTCTTTGACCTGCCGGAAATTTGAACCGGCTCTCAAGATTGCCCTTCATCGGCCGATAAGTCGGGAGCAGAAGGTGGCTTGATTCCCATCAATGGCCACCATCATCCTTTTCACGACAATAATGGCGCCTTGCCACTATTCGACCGACAAGAAGAGATTTATGGCCGCCTGGATCCGCGATATTTCCCTCAAATACAAGTTCTGGGCCGTCAACGCGGTCGCCTTCGTCACCACCCTGCTGCTGGTGCTGTTTGCCATGCACCAGGAACTCGACGGGCGCAACCAGCAGGCACGCCAGGGTGCCGAAGCCCAGGCCCAGCTGCTCAAGGGCTGGCCGGCGGGCGCGGCACTGCCGACCGCATCGAACATCGTCAGCTTCGCCAGCGGCAGCGCGCCGCAGATCGCCGGCATCGACGCGTCCACCCTCGCCCGCGCCAACGGCTGGGTCGACCTGCAGGGTGCACAGACCCGCAATGGCGCCCTGGCAGGCGCTTACGTGCAGGACATCGGCAATGGCCAACGTGTCGCGGTGCTCGCCCCCGGTGCCGATTTCTGGAATGTCTTCGAGGACCGCGCCCTGCCCTTCGCCGGCGCCGTGCTGGTGCTGATGCTGGCCCTGCTGGCCGCATCGCAGCTGTTGATCCGTTTCATCCTCACTCATCTGCTGACCTTGCGTGACGTGATGCTGCACGTGGAGAAGAGTGGCGATCTGTCTGCCCGCGTGCCGCTGGAAAGCCGCGACGAAGTCGGCCAGATGGCAACGGCCTTCAACGCCATGCAGGCCGGTTACCAGCGCGTGGTGGGCACCGTTGCCCAGGCCGCCGGCCGCCTCGACGAAGGCGCACGCAGCCTCGCCAACAGCATGGGCCAGGTGCGCCAGGGCATGCTCGGCCAGCAGAGCGAGACCGACCAGGCCGCCACCGCCATCAATGAGATGTCTACCACTGTTCACCACATCGCCCAGCACGCTGCCGACACCCGCGACCAGTCGCAGGAAGCCGATCGCCTCGCCGGGAACGGTCAGCAGGTCGTCGGCCGCGTCGGCCAGTCCATCGCCGGGCTGTCCCAGGGCGTGCAGCAAACCGCCGAGATGATCCAGCAGCTGGCCCAGGACAGCCACAAGATCAGCAGCGTGGTCAGCGTGATCCACGGTATCGCCGAGCAGACCAACCTGCTCGCCCTCAACGCCGCCATCGAAGCCGCGCGCGCCGGCGAGATGGGCCGCGGCTTCGCAGTGGTTGCCGATGAAGTCCGCAACCTCGCCAAGCGGGTACAGGACTCCACCGACGAAATCACCCAGATGATCAACGCGCTGCAGTCCGGCACCCGCGACGCCGTGGAGTTCATGCAGGAAAGCTCGATCAAGGCCGACGGCTGCGTCGAGGAAGCCCGGGAAGCGGGCGAAGCCCTGGCGGCCATTGCCTCGGCGGTGGCATTGATGCGCGAGAGCAACACCCAGATTGCCGTGGCCGCCGAGCAGCAGAGCCAGGTGGCCGAGGAAATGACCCGCTCGGTCGTGGGCATCCGCGATGTCACCGAACACACCGTGCAACAGACCGTCGACTCGGCCGGCACCAGCCACCAGTTGGCGGACCTCGCCGGCGAACTGAGCCGCGCCATCCGCCAGCTGCGCCTGTAATTCCTATCGCCCGCATAGCCTGTGCCCATTGGCGCAGGCTTCGGGGCTCCACCTAGACTGCTGACATCACGCTCGCCTGCGCTCAGGCGGGCTTCTCAGTCTCGGGAGCTCCCCTCATGGGCAAACGTCACCCCAATCTCCTCGCCTGGCAGTGGCAGGGCTACGCCGCCAACCACCGCAACCCGACCAACCTGGCGCTGCACATCATCGCCGTGCCGCTGTTCATCCTCGGCACCCTGACGCTGCTCGACGGACTCCTCGGCCTGAGCCTGTCGGCGATTCTGCTGGGCGTGATCGGCATGGTCGCCTCGCTGGCCATCCAGGGCCGTGGACACAAACTCGAGGAGCAGGCTCCCGAGCCCTTCAGCGACCGCAAGGATGCCGTGAGCCGGTTGCTGGCCGAGCAGTTCGTCACCTTCCCGCGCTTCGTCCTGAGCGGCGCCTGGTGGCGCGCGTGGCGCAATCGCAGGCACTGATATCGCGGGCGCGGCAATTCGGCCATTCAAGTCCCAGGCAGGTTCGCCGATATAATCGTCGAGATTTCGTCACGAGCTGTTGAGATGTCGGCTTTTCGTCATTTTATTGGCATTTTTTCCTGCCTGTTTATTGTCATGCCCGCGCACTCAGCCCCGGAAACGGCGGCCGAGCGCACCGTGCTGACCATCGCAGTAAAGGGCCAGCCCCAGCTCCTGCGCCGCTTCAGCCTTCGCGACCTGCAGGCACTGCCACAGACCGAGCAGCGCGCCATGCTCCCGGAGGAGTCACGTGTCTACGCCTGGCAGGGCGTGCGCCTGAGCACCCTGCTCGCCAGCTTCGAACGCGGCGATGCCCGGAGCCTGCGTGTGGATGCGCTGAACGACTATTCCGCCCTGATTCCACTGAGCGACCTCGACGCCTTTGATCCGATCCTCGCCTACCGTCGCGACGGCCAAACCATTGGTATCGCCGAGCGCGGCCCGTTGTTCGTCATCTACCCGATGCTCGATCACCCGGAACTGCGCACCCAGGTCTACTTCAACCGCACCGTCTGGCAGGTAAGCCGCATTACCCTGGAGTGATCGCCGTGCCACCGAGACCGCCCAGGCGCCGCTATCGCCGCCTGACCGTCATCATTCTCAGCGGCCTGATCGCGGCGCTGACCGCCGGCGCCGGCGCGGCGCTGCTGATGGTGCACCAGCACGTCCGACAGTTGGCCCACCCCGATGCCCACAGCGAGCTGTGGCAGGCCTATCAGTTGCGCGCCGAACTGGAGCGTTCGCTGAACAGCGCACGGCAGGTGCTCGCCGGCAAAAGCGACAGCGACGCCCTGGCGACCCGCATCGAAGTCCTCGCCAGCCTCCTGCCGCCGCTGCGCAACACGCCGGTCTACGGTTATCTGGTCGTGCCGCGCCCGGAAGTGCAGGCGACCCTGGAGACGATTCAGCGCCTGAGCGATGCCTGGCTCACGCGCGCCCCCTGGGGCCAGCCGGCAGCGGCGAAGGTCCTGGCCGGCGAGATGCTGCGCGAGTTGCCACCGCTGCTCGAACCTGCCCACGAACTGGTGGTCGCCACCAACATCGCCCTGACCAACTACATGGACGCGGAACGCCAGGACTTGCAGCGCGCCTTCAACCTGCTGGCCTGGGTGCTCTTCGGCCTCGGCCTGTGCAGCGTCCTGCTAGCCCTGCGGGTAATCGCCAACTCACGCCGCAAACTGCTGCTGACCCAGCGCCTGCATGACCTCAACCAGTCCCTGGAACAGCGCGTCGAACAGCGCACTCAGGAACTGAGCGAACGCAAGGCACTGCTGCGCTACATCCTCGACACCAGCCCCAGCGACGTGGCGCTGCTCAGCGACGAGGACTCCCGCGCCCACTACGTCAGCCCGCGCCTTCTGCAGCGCACCGGCATCCGCCCGCACGAGCCGTTCACCCTGCACCGGCTGTTCGACGACCCCGACGAGGAGTCGCGCTTTCGCCAGTCCCTGGCCGACAACGGCCAACTGGACAGCTGGGAGACCCGCCTGGCCGGTAATCCGGCGTACTGGGCAATCGTCTGGGCACGCCAGATGGAAGTGGACGGTCGCCCCGCCTCGCTGGTGTGGAGCTTCGACATCAACCAGCGCAAGACCATGGAGCAGGAGCTACGCCTGCTCGCCACCACCGACCCGCTGACCGGCCTGCAGAACCGCCACGCTTTCGTCAAACGCGGCGTCGCCCTGCTCAAGAGCGCGCAACGCTATGACCGCCAGTGCGCGGCGCTGATGCTGGACATCGACTTCTTCAAGCCGATCAACGATACCCACGGCCATGCGTTCGGCGACGCGGTGCTGCAGGCCGTGGCAAAGGAGCTGACGCAGGGCCTGCGCGAGGTGGACCTGCTTGGTCGCCTGGGTGGCGAGGAGTTCGCCGCGATCCTCCCGGAGACCGACCTGCAGCAGGCGCTGCAGGTCGCCGAGCGGGTACGCAACAGTGTGCAGGCGCTGTCCTTCACCAGCGAGGACGGTAATCGCGTACGCCTGACCCTGAGCATCGGCGTGGCCGCCCGACGCGAGGGCGAACTGCGCCTTGAAGACCTGCTCGCCCGCGCGGACCGCGCGCTCTACCGGGCCAAGGCCGGCGGGCGCAACCGTACGGAAACCGCGCCCGGCCTCTAGCTGGAGCTTCGCTAGCCGAAGATGGTCACGGTCTGCCGACCGATCGCCAGGAGCTGGCCATCGGCCGACCAGGTCTGCGCAGCGATATGGCCGTAGCCATCGCGGGCATGTTCGATGGTCGCCAGGTACTGGCACCAGCCGTTGGCCGGCAACGACGGCAGCGGCTGGACGAACTCCACGGTCCAGGTCAGCGAACTGGAGGGCGCCGGGGATTTCAGGTGCGGCAGGTTGGCGGGCGGCCAGGCATCGATCAGCGCCAGCAGGTGGCTGATCTCCATCGCTTCATCGCCCACGTCATCCCCACGGAAGCGCATCCAGCCGCCCATCTCGCGCTCGCGGCTGGACGAGAACGGCATATGCCCCACCGCCCAGCGCATGGCGATATTCTGGGTAAAGGCCGGCATCAGCTTGCGGATGTAAGGCAGTTCCTGGCAGTCCTCGATGGCCTTGAACGCCGGCGGCGGCAGGCCATCCATGCGAACACTGGACTCCCGCGCCACCCCGAAGCTGCCCTGCGCCAGCAGCACGACCTGTCCGTTCTGCACGGCACGGCAGAATACCTGGCTGACCGACTTGCCTTCGCGCAGCACCTCCGCCTCGAAGCTCACCGGCACCTCCACCTCGATCGGACCGACGAAGGTGATCGCCAGCGAACGCACCGGCCGCCCTGCCTCGGCCACGGCCGCCATGGCCTCGTAGGCGAGCGCCGCCACCAGGCCGCCGAAACTCGCCCGGCCCTGGGCCCAGGTGGCGGGAATGACGATGGACAGCGGCGCGGTGCGCACTGCCTGGAGCATTTCGCTGAAGGACATGGTCGACTTCCTTGAGGCTACTGGCTGGAAAATGGAACTGGTTGCGATCTTAGGGGCACCGGCAGCCCCGGCAAACCATCCAAAGCCTTGTCCCTTGCAGCAAATGCCTTGCTATCAGTGGGCTCTATGCAGCGCCTTTTCCAGGACCTGCAGGCTCTCGTCGGCGAGGCGTTCGGCCAGGTCGTGGCGGGCGTTCCAGTGCGGTTGCAGCGGCATCAGGTCGAGCTCGCGCTCGCTGCGGATCAGCCATTGTTCGTAGTCATGCCAGTCGCCCAGCGCCGATTGCGCATCCTTCAGCGGCACGAGGAGGCGCTGGGGCACGGCGGACTCCTTCGGATAGGCCTCCAGCGAATAGCGCACGCGTTTGATCAGCAGGCGCAGACGATGGCGGTCGTGGGCCGGGTCCTTCAGGGCATCGCGCAGCTTCTGCCACTCCCTGGCCAGGCGCCTTTCCACCTTGCCGTGCAGCCCCTTCAGCACGCCATGACGCTCGGAGGTACGCCACAACTGCGGCCAGCCATCCAGGCGCATCATCAGGCGCTCCCACTGCGGACTGGCGAGCAACGTGGCGTAGCCGGAAATCAGCGCCGGCCGACGCAGCGCGGCAGCGCGCTCGTAGCCTTCGGCTTCCAGCACCGGCAGCAGCACCTCCAGGTCGCGCAGCGGACCGCTGAGCCGGCCCATCTCGCCCAGCGACTGCTCCAGCTCATCGATGCCGGGCATGCCCCGCACCGGGTGCAGCAGGCTGCGCAGGCGGCGCACGGCGATGCGCAGATCGTGCAGCGCCTCAGGATCAGACTCGGCCTTCAGGCGAGAGGATGCGGAGAACAACGCGACCTCCTGCTCGATCAGATGGCTTACCAGGTAATCGCAGAAGGAGGTCACGGCAGGCTCCACTCCAGTGGGTGAAATATCAGGGTAGCCCCCGCCAACGCAGCGGCAAGGGTCGCGATGTCACGTTCCGTTTCCGCGCGAGAACCGCAGGCGCCAGGGCAACTCACGGCGCAGGCGAACCAGACGCGCGTGCAGCTCTGTCGACGAGACTGCCGCGCCGCCATAGCGCTGCTGCTCGAAGGCATCCAGATAACCGCGGATAGTCTGCGCATGGGCCGGCAGGACCTTGATTGCCCGCCGGCAGAAGTCGCGCGCGCCCTCGCCCGGCTCGCGGCGCACACCGAACGGTGACAGCAACCGCTCGAAGCGCTGGAAGCTACGCAACTGCGGGTCAAGGGTACGCCGCCAGGGCTTGAACAGCAGCAGCGCCAGCAGGCCCAGCAGCACCGCGCCGCCGCCGACCAGCACAATGGCAACCCAACGTATATCGAGGCTGCCAAACCAGCGGCGCAGAAGGTCACCCTGCTGATCGGCCTGGTACCCGAGCACCCAGCGCTGCCAGCCGTAGTTGATGTTGTCCCAGGCCAGGCGCAGCTGGTTGACCAGGGGGAGATTGCGATAGCGCAACGGGGAGAACAAATCGCCTTCCAGGAAACTGCCTTCCCCACTCATGGCCTGTTCCAATCCCTCCTCGATACGCTCTGGCGACACGGCAGCAGTGGGATCGACACGCGTCCAGCCAATACCGGCCTGCCAATATTCGACCCAGGCATGGGCATCGAACTGGTGCACCAGCAGATAGTTGCCGGCCGCATTCAGCTCACCGCCCTGATACCCTGCCACCACCCGCGCAGGAACTCCGGCGGCACGCAGGACGAAGGCAGTGGCCCCCGCATAGTGCTCGCAGAATCCCGCGCGCGTATCGAACAGGAAGCCGTCGATGCGTTGCGGGCCGGTCGCTGGCGGTCGAAGCGTGTAACGGTATGGCTCCTCACGGAAATGGCGCAGGATCGCCGTCACCAGGTCCGGCACCTGTGGATGCTGCTTGCGCAATTGCAGGCCCCAGGCTCGTGCACGGTCATTGCCGGCGCCGGGAAGCTCGAGATTCAGACGCTGGGCGCGGCGACCATCGTCTGGCTCCAGCAGAGCGCGCGGCCAGGACGTGACGCCGTACAACAGGCTCTGGTGCACCGAGGTGCGCCGCTCAAGATGAAAGTCACTGACCAGCTCGACATTGCCCTGATCGCTGTTGGCCACATCCAGCCCGAACAACCAGGAACGCCCCGTCGGCTCCATGACGATCTGGTACTGCAGCGGCTCGCCCTGCCGGCGCCACTGCGGTGGCGCTTCGCCACGCCGACTGGCCATCGTCCAGCGTTCGCCGTCAAAGCGCTCCAGGGTCATCGCGCGCCAGTACAGCTCCGAACGAGGCGGGGCGGTGCCTTCGAAACTGACCCGGAACGCCAGCGCCGGTGATTGACTGAGCTGCACCATGTCGCCCGGCATCATCGAATCGGTCAGGCCAGTGAACATCTTGTCGCCGGGCAAGGGCAAAGACCACAGTGGCCCCATGCGCGGGAACAACACGAACAGTAACAGCATCAGTGGCAATGCCTGCAGCAGCAGGCCGCCGGCGAGCTTCAGGGTCAACAACGGGCGGGCCGCAAATCCGCTCTGCTGCAACCCGATGGCCGCTGCCAGCAGAGCGAGGACCGGCAACAGGCTGAAGGCTGCCGCCACCAGGTCGTCCTGGAACAGATAGCTGGTGGTGACGGCGAAGAATCCGAGCAGGATCAGCACCCAGGCATCACGTCGCGTGCGTAGCTCGACCAGCTTGATGACGAAGGCGGCGATCATCAGCACTACACCGGCTTCCAGACCGATCAGTGAGCCACGGGAGAACCACACGCCGACCCCGGCCACCACCACGAGCGCTATTCGTGCCAATACATTGGGGTAGTTGGCGCGCATGCGGAACACCTGAATGCGCCAGAAAGCACACCCCAGCCAGAGTCCGACGATCCAGACCGGGAGGTGCTCCAGGTGCGGCAGGATCACCACTGCCTGAGCTACTAGCAGCCAGGTCAGTGCTACCCGGGGAATAGGCTGGGCGGCGGTGGTGGTGGTGCTCACGAGCGCACCCCATGAAGAGCCAGAGCGCGCAGGCAGGCCTCGCGGTGTCCGTCGCCGATACCCACGGGTATCTCCTTGTCTGGCAGGCGCAGGCCGAACGGCTCCTGGCGCTGTGACAGCTCCAGCACCCAATGACACAACCGCGACAGGCGCCCCTCGATGTCGCCGCCGAGGCCATTGAACTCCAACCACACGTTACGTCCGGCCAGGGCGGCGAAATCCTTCACCAGCAGCCCCTGACCGCGAGAATAGGCCTTCCAGTGCAACCGCCGTCGCGAGTCGCCCGGCTGGTACGGACGCAGCCCCTGGAAATCATCGACGCCTCGACCACTGGGCCGCACGCCTTCCTCCTCATCATCCGCGGCACCTTGCAGGGGAACATCTCCGGCCTGCGGCTGCGGATAGACCAGCACAGACTGGTCCAGGTCGACCCAGCTCCAGGCCACCAGCAGGCCCAGCGGAAACCGGCTCTCCACTCGCAGACGGCCAGGGCGTAGCCACCCGCGCCGCTCGGCGGGAAAGTGGAGCAGGAGTTGTTCAGCACCATCCGCCGCAACATCGGCGAAATGCATGCGCCTGTCGCTCCAGCCCAGGGCGATGGCCTGACGCGCCCTTCCCTCACCTTCCAGGCGCACGCGGAACGCGGCTCTTTCCCCTACGAATACCGCTTGGGCTCCCAGCGCTGTCAGGCGCAGGCCCCCAAGATTGAGATAGGTGTGCAGGATGGCCACGATGAACAGCGACAGCAGCAGGAACGTCAGGCCGTAGGCCAGGCTGTTCTGGTAGTTGATCGCGGTGAGCAGCATCAGCAGCAGCGCGACGCCGAACGCCAGGCCCTGGCGTGTCGGGATGATGAAGATGCGCCGCTGGTTGAGTTGCAGGGTCGAAGCCGGCGGAATCCTCCGGGCGATCCAGCCCTGCCAGCGGGGCCTGACCCAGGCGGGCAGGAACGACATCAGAGCGCCGGGACCGAGCGCAGCAGTTGTTGCACCAACGCACCGCCGCCATGCCCGGCCGGGTCGGCCTGGTCACGCAGGCGGTGCCCCGCCACGGAGGGCAGGACGGCCTGCACATCCTCGGGAATCACGTAGTCACGCCCAGCCAGCAGTGCCCAGGCCCGAGCCGCTGCCAGCAGCGCCAGGCTTCCGCGCGGCGACAGGCCGAGGGCAAAGGCCGGCTGGGTTCGCGTGGCTTCCACCAGGCGTAGCACGTAATCCACCAGGGCATCACTGGCGCGCACCTCCAGCACCTCGCCCTGCAGCGCCTGCAGCTCCTTCGGATCGAGCATCGGCTCCAGCCGCGGCAGCAGGTCGCGGCGCGCCTCACCCAGCAGCAGCGCCTTCTCGGCGGCACGACCGGGGTAGCCCAGGGACAGGCGCATGAGGAAACGATCGAGCTGGGACTCGGGCAACGCGAAGGTGCCGCCCTGGGTCACCGGGTTCTGCGTGGCGATGACGAAGAAGGGCTCGGGCAGCGGGCGAGTCGCGCCTTCGATGGTCACCTGGCCCTCCTCCATGGCTTCGAGCAGCGCGCTCTGGCTCTTGGGCGTGGCGCGGTTGATCTCGTCGGCCAGCACCAGCTCGGAGAAGATCGGCCCCGGGTGGAAGACGAACTGCCCGGTGTCCTTGTCGAACACCGAGGTGCCCAGCACATCGCCGGGCAGCAGGTCGGAGGTGAACTGGATACGCTGGAAGCTCAGTCCCAGCACCCGCGCCAGGGCGTGGCTCAGGGTGGTCTTGCCCATGCCGGGCAGGTCTTCGATGAGCAGGTGACCACGGGCCAGCAGGCAGGTCATCGCCAGCCTCACCTGCACATCCTTGCCGAGCAGAACCTGATCGACTGCCTTCAGACAATTCTCCAGCTTGGCGTGCATCCTGACCCTCTCTTCCCCGGAAAACTCCGATCCTACTGATCCAGGACGGAGCATCAAAGGCTTCGACACATTTAGTCCGGAATCTGTGATGCAGAGCTGTGATCCAGAGCGTCTCAGCGCCCCAGCAGACGTTCCATCAACCAGCTTGAGGCCGGCCCCAGCCTGCGCTGCCGCGACCAGATCACGTCAACCGCCACCCGCCGCGGCCAGCCAGCGACCTTCAGCTCCTGCATGCGACCGCTGGCGAAGCGACCGACCATCCAACTGGGCAGTTCGATCCAGCCGAAGCCCAGTACCGCCATGTCCAGCAGCAGCAGGTAGTTCGGTGCACTCCAGCAGCGGCCGCCAAGCATTGGCGCGGCGTCGTCCAGGTAGGTATTCAGGCGCAACGCACGATAGGCCAGCAGGTCCTCGCGCTCCACCTGCGCACGGCCAGCCAGCGGATGGTCGCGACTGACAAACAGGCCGAACTCGGCCTGTTCGCTCAGGGTCGCCGAGCTGATGTCCGGCGGATAATCCTTCTGCGCCGCAAGCAACCCCAGACTGGCACGCCCCTGGACGACCAGGTCGAGCACGTCGCTGTCCTCGGCGATCAGCCATTCGAACTCCAGGTCCGGGTAGCGCGCGTCGATCTCCGCCAGCCGCGCCTCGAATTCGGCGGACTGGTAGGTGTCCGACATCGCCAGGGTCACCCGCGACTCCAATCCGCCGACGAGCTGATGGGCGAGCTGGCCGAGGCGGTCGTTGGCCATCAGCACTTCCTCCACGCGCCCGAGCAGCGCATGGCCGGCCTCGGTCAGTTGCGGCTGGCGGCTGCTACGGTCGAACAGGGTCAGGCCGAGGTCGATCTCCAGGCGGGCGATGGCCTCGCTGACGGTGGACTGGCTCTTGCCCAGCTTGCGCGCGGCAGCACTGAACGACCCCAGGCAGGCAGCCTCGGCGAACGCCTGCAGGGACTCGGGGGAATATTGCATCACGGCACCCTCTACCATCGGTTAAGCCGATGGTATCCAACTTATATCCAGCCGGTCGACCGATGATAATGGCGCCGGACCGACGGAGTCGGCCTTCTCGTGAATTGAGAGCTTGATGCCTGGAGATACCCCATGACTCCCACTAAAACCCTGAAAGAGCGGATGTTCCACGCCGGCCTTTTCGAACTGCTGGCGGTCGTCATCTGCGCACCGACCCTGGCCTGGCTGATGGACAAACCGCTGGGCCACATGGGCGCCATGACCCTGATGTTCTCGGCCATCGCCACTGTGTGGAACATGCTGTTCAACGCCGCCTTCGACCGCGCGCAGAACCGCATGGGCTTCAGCCGGACCTTGTCGGTGCGCGTACTGCACGCCTCGCTGTTCGAACTGGGCCTGATCATCCTGCTGGTGCCGCTGGCCGCCTGGTGGCTGTCGGTGAGCCTGCTGCAGGCCTTCATCCTCGACATCGGCCTGGTGCTGTTCTTCCTGCCCTACGCGCTGGTGTTCAACTGGGTGTACGACGTGTTGCGCGAGCGCTGGGTCGGGCGGGCGCAGATGGCCCAGGCGAACGGCTGACTTCCCCTATGGATATCGCCGCGCTCGCGATATCGGGGTCAGCCATGTAGGAGCGAGCTTGCTCGCGAAACCCCCAGCACATGAGCTGGCGGGAAACTGGTTCGCGAGCAAGCTCGCTCCTACCAAGAGCCGAAACAAAAAAGCCCGCAGCGATGCGGGCTTTTTTCATGTCCGAAAAAAGCGTCAGGCCAGGCTGGCGGCGATCTCGGCCAGGGCTTTGGCCGGGTCGGCGGCCTGACTGATCGGGCGGCCGATCACCAGGTAGTCGGAGCCATTGTCCAGCGCCTGGCGCGGGGTGAGGATGCGGCGCTGGTCGTCCTGGGCGCTGCCGGCCGGGCGGATGCCGGGGGTGACCAGTTGCAGCGCCGGGTGCGCGGCCTTCAGCGCCGGCGCTTCCTGGGCGGAACACACCAGGCCGTCCATGCCAGCTTTTTGGGCGAGACTAGCAAGCCGCAGCACCTGCTCCTGGGGCTCGACATCCAGACCGATACCGGCCAGGTCCTCGCGCTCCATGCTGGTCAGCACGGTCACGCCGATCAGCAGCGGCGACGGGCCGTTGAAGGCGTCCAGGGTCTCACGGCAGGCGCTCATCATGCGCAGGCCGCCGGAGCAGTGCACATTGACCATCCACACGCCCATTTCGGCGGCGGCGCGCACGGCCATCGCCGTGGTGTTGGGGATGTCGTGGAACTTCAGATCGAGGAAGACTTCGAAACCGCGGCTGTTCAGGGTCTCGACGATACCGGCGGCGCAGCTGGTGAACAGCTCCTTGCCCACCTTCACCCGGCACAGCTTCGGGTCCAGCTGGTCAGCCAGCGCCAGCGCGGCTTCACGGGTGGGGAAATCCAGGGCGACGATGATCGGGGTCTGGCAGGCGGACATGGGCTCTCTCGCGGGTATCGAAAAAATCGGCGCGCATTGTCGCAGAAACGCGCCGACTTCCGTAGCCCGCCCGGCAGGAATGCTGCGTCGCCGGCGGCGATCAGGCACTCAGCCGCTCGCGCAGGCGGCCGAGCATGCCCAGCAGGCTGCCGACCTTCTCCCGCTCGCGCTCCTCGCGCGGCACCTCGGCGATGCGTGCGACCTTCTGTTCGGGCTGCGCGCGCCACAGCAGTGCCTGCTCGGCGGCGGCCTTCAGGCCCTTCTCGAACAGCCCGCGGCGGATCGGCTTGGGCAGGTAGCGGAAGATCTGCGCCTGGTTGATCAGCGCCAGCAGGTCCTGGGTGTCACGGAACGGCGTGACGACGATGCTCAGCAGGCGCGGGTGGGCCTGGGCCAGGGACTTGAGCAGCGGCGCGGTGTCCTCGCCGGCGAGCTTCAGGTCGCTGATCAGGATGTCGATCGGCTCGCTGTTCAGCCGCACGATGGCCTCGGCCAGGTTGCGCGCACGGTGCAACTGGTGGGTGCCGGCGCTGCAGAACTCACCGACGCAGGCCAGGGTTTCGGCGTCCTCGTCCAGCAACAGTACATTGAGCGGCGCAACGACGCGGCTGATGGCTTTGGTATCGATGGGTTCGGCCGGTGCCTGGCGCTGGGCGATCTCTGCCGCCTGGCGCAGGGTGAAGGCCATTTCCTGCGGGTCCCAGGGCTTGGTCAGGTAGCGGAAGATGCCGCCGCTGTTGAGCGCATCCACCGCGGCGTCGAGGTCGGAGTACCCGGTGAGGAGGATGCGCAGGGTATCCGGGGCGATCTCCTGGGCCTCTGCCAGCAGCTCGGCGCCGGTCATCTGCGGCATGCGCTGGTCGCTGACGAGGATATCGATGCGCTCCTCGCGCAGGCGCTGCAGGGCCTTGTGCGGATCGGTCTCCACCAGCACGTCGTAGTGACGGCGGAACTGCATCGCGAGGCTGCGCAGAATGCGTTCCTCGTCATCGACGAAGAGGATGCGGACAGGCTGGCTCATGTTCAGGCGCTCCGTTTCAGTTCGCTGGCCTGCTGGATCGGCAGGCTGATGAGGAATCGCGTGCCGCGTCCGGGTTCGGACGCCACGCGGATGCGGCCGCCGTGGTCCTGGACGATCTTGTAGCTGATCGACAGGCCCAGGCCCGTGCCCTGCCCCACCGGCTTGGTGGTGAAGAAGGGGTCGAAGATGCGCGCGCGCACCGCCTCGTCCATGCCTTTGCCGTTGTCCTGGACGGAGAGGTGAACGTGGGTTTCGTCCGCCCAGGATTTCACCTGGATCAGGCCGAATTTCTCCATGGCCTGGGCAGCGTTGGTCAGCAGGTTGAGCAGCACCTGGTTGATCTGGCTGGCGGCGCAGGCGACCTTGGGCAGCGTGCCCAGCTGGGTGGCGACTTCGGCCTTTTCCTTGATGCTGTTGCGGGCGATCAGCAACGCGCTGCGGACGCAGTCGTTGAGATCGACTTCCTCGCTGCGGGCGCGGTCCAGACGGGCGAAGTCCTTCAGGCCGCCGACCAGTTCGCCGATCTGCGCCAGGCCGAAGTCGGTGTCGCCGAACAACTGGTCGAGATCGCCCACCAACTGCTCCAGCGCAGCCTCGTCACGGGCCTGTTCGAAGGCCGCACGGGCGCGGGCGAGTTGCTCGGGCTCGCAGGCCGGATCGTCCAGGCACTCGTTGAGCAGGCTCTGCGCCTCGGTCAGGCCAAGCAGCGGGATCAGCAGCTCGCGCAGCAGCGCGACGTTGTTCTTCACGTAGCCCAGCGGGGTGTTCAGCTCATGGGCGACGCCGGCAACCATCTGCCCGAGGGAGGCCATCTTCTCCGACTGCACCAGTTGCGCCTGGGATTCGCGCAGGTCCTGCAGGGTCTTGTTGAGCACGCGGTTGCGCTGGGCGACCCGCTGTTCCATGGCCTTGAGCAGGTCGAGCACCGTGCCGAGGCCGAGGTAGCGTCCCTGCTCGTCCACCAGGACGAAGTCCTCGGTGATCGGGTAGCTCAGTTGCGCAGTGACTTGCTGCGACGCCTCTTCGAGGCTGAGGTCGGCGCGCACCTTCAGCGGCTGCGCGTTCATCACGTCGCTGGCCGGGCGGCGCCCCCAGAGGTCGCGGCCGAAGCGCTGCATGAAGATGTCCTGCAGGCCGTTGCGGCTGACCAGCCCCAGCGGCATCCCGGTGGCGTCCACCACCGGCAGCGAGAGGAAGGAACGGTGCTCGGCGTCGAGGAAGCGTTCAGCCACGTCACTGATGCTCAATTCCGGTGCCAAGGGCGCTACCTGGCGCAACAGCTCGTGCAGGGCGCGGGTGGTCATCGGCGAATCTCCGGTCGCTGGGATGGGCGCCAGTAGACCAGCGGCAGATTGCCATCCTGTGACAGCCGTCGCGCGGCCAGGAAGCTTCACGGCGCGGTCATCGCGCTGCAACAAGCGCCGATGCGATGCACCCGAACGGGACGTGCGAAACGCCGCCGCACCGCCTCGAAGCAGGCAATCAGGTGGCGAATGTTCACGAAACGACGCGAACTGGCACTTTGCGACCAGGTTCCGGCGAATGGCACGACCACTGCACGAGCGCCGGGGTCGTGTCTTTCATCCTCTGTCCTGGAGACCTCGCATGAGCACGCAACTCAAACCCACCCTCGGCACCTTGCACCTCTGGGGCATTGCCGTGGGCCTGGTGATTTCCGGTGAGTATTTCGGCTGGAGCTATGGCTGGGGCGTAGCCGGTACCCTCGGTTTCCTGGTCACCACGCTGCTCGTGGCGACCATGTACACCTGCTTCATCTTCAGTTTCACCGAGTTGACCACCGCCATCCCCCACGCTGGCGGGCCCTTTGCCTACAGCCGCCGCGCCTTCGGCGAGAAAGGCGGGCTGGTGGCCGGTCTCGCCACGCTGATCGAGTTCGTCTTCGCCCCGCCGGCCATCGCCATGGCCATCGGCGCCTACCTCAACGTGCAGTTCCCTTCCCTCGATCCCAAGCACGCGGCAGTCGGCGCGTACCTGATCTTCATGACCCTGAACATCCTCGGCGTGAGCATCGCCGCCACCTTTGAACTGGTGGTGACCGTGCTGGCGGTGGCCGAGCTGCTGGTGTTCATGGGCGTGGTGGCGCCGGGCTTCAGCTTCAGCAACTTCGTGCTCAATGGCTGGGCCGGCTCCGACAGCTTCGGCGGCGCGGCCGTCGGCGGCATCTTTGCAGCGATTCCCTTCGCCATCTGGTTCTTCCTCGCCATCGAGGGCGCGGCGATGGCCGCCGAGGAAGCCAAGGACCCGAAACGCACCATTCCCAAGGCCTACGTCAGCGGCATCCTGACCCTCGTGGTGCTGGCCATCGGCGTGATGCTGTTCGCCGGCGGCGCGGGCGACTGGAAGGCCCTCTCGGGCATCAACGACCCGCTGCCACAAGCCATGAAAATGGTGGTCGGCGAGAACTCCGGCTGGCTGCACATGCTGGTATGGATCGGCCTGTTCGGCCTGGTCGCCAGCTTCCACGGCATCATCCTGGGCTATTCGCGGCAGTTCTTCGCGCTGGCCCGCGCGGGCTACCTGCCCCGCGGCCTGGCCAAGCTGTCGCGCTTCCAGACGCCGCACCGGGCGATCATCGCCGGCGGCCTGGTGGGTATCGCGGCGATCTACAGCGACGGCCTGATCGCCCTGCAGGGCATGAGCCTGACCGCGGCGATGATCACCATGAGCGTGTTCGGCGCCATCGTCATGTACATCATGAGCATGCTCAGCCTGTTCAAGCTGCGCCGCAGTGAACCGGACCTGGAGCGCAGTTTCCGCGCGTCGGGTTTCCCCGTGGTGCCGGGCATCGCCCTGGCGCTTGCCGTGCTGTGCCTGGTGGCGATGCTGTGGTTCAACCTGCAGATCGCCGGGATCTTCCTCGGCTTCATGGCCGTCGGTTTCCTCTACTTCCAGCTCACCGCCGCCCATCGCGCCAGCGCCCCGGCGGACGCTATGCTGACAGGAGCCTGACAGCCATCTTCTGCGCGCCGGCCTGACGGCCGGCACGCAGTCACCGGGACGTTCGCATGACCTACCAGACCAGCGTCGGCAGCCTGATCTACCGCTTTCCCGACCTGAAGACCCTGCTCGCCAAGGCCAGTCCGGCGCGCTCCGGCGACGCCCTCGCGGGCCTGGCCGCCGACAGCTACGAAGAGCGCATGGCGGCGAAGATCGCCCTCGCCGACGTACCGCTCAAGCGCTTCCTCGCCGAGGCGCTGATTCCCTACGAACAGGACGAAGTCACCCGGCTGATCATCGACGGCCACGACGCTGCCGCCTTCGCGCCGATCAGCCATCTCAGCGTCGGCGACTTCCGTGACTGGCTGCTGCTGGACAGCACCGACAGCGCCGCGCTCACCCGTGCCGCCAAGGGCATCACGCCGGAGATGGCCGCGGCGGTGAGCAAGCTGATGCGTAACCAGGACCTGATCCTGGTGGCGAAGAAGTGCCACGTGGTCACGCGCTTTCGCAACACCATCGGCCTGCCCGGCCACCTCTCGGTACGCCTGCAGCCGAACCATCCCACGGACGACGTGCGCGGTATCGCCGCGAGCATGCTCGACGGCCTGCTCTACGGGGCCGGTGATGCGGTCGTGGGCATCAACCCGGCGAGCGACTCGCAGGCCACACTGACGCAGTTGTGGCGGATGATGGACGAGCTGCGCCAGCGCTTCGAGATTCCCATGCAGAGCTGCGTGCTCACCCACGTCACCTCGCAGATCCAGGCCATCGAGGCTGGCGCGCCGATCGACCTGGTGTTCCAGTCCATCGCCGGTACGCAGAAGACCAACGAGAGCTTCGGCATCGACCTCGCCCTGCTGCGCGAGGCCCACGAGGCGGCGCTGTCGCTGGGCCGCGGTACGCTGGGCGATAACGTCATGTACTTCGAGACGGGCCAGGGCAGCGCCCTCTCTGCGGGCGGCCACCATGGTGTCGACCAGCAGACCTGCGAAACCCGCGCCTATGCCGTGGCCCGCGAGTTCCGGCCGCTGCTGACCAATAGCGTGGTCGGCTTCATCGGCCCGGAATACCTCTATGACGGCAAGCAGATCATCCGCGCCGGGCTGGAGGACCACTTCTGCGCCAAGCTGCTGGGCGTGCCCATGGGCTGCGACGTCTGCTACACCAACCATGCCGAAGCCGACCAGGACGACATGGACAACCTGCTGACCCTCCTCGGTGCGGCGGGCATCACCTTCATCATGGGTATCCCCGGCGCCGACGACATCATGCTCAATTACCAGAGCACCTCCTTCCACGACGCCCTCTACCTGCGCAGCACCCTGGGCCTGAAGCGCGCCCCGGAATTCGAGGCCTGGCTGGCGAAGATGGCGATCACCGAAGCCTCGGGCCAATTGCGCCCCATCGGCCGCGGCCACGATCTGCTGCGGGCTTTCTGAGGAGCCGGAACGCATGGACCTGATCCAGAACGACCCCTGGGACGAACTGCGCGCGCACACCTCTGCGCGCATCGCGCTGGGCCGCGTCGGCTCGAGCCTGCCGACCCGCGAGGTGCTGAAGTTCGGCCTGGCCCACGCGCAGGCTCGCGACGCGGTGCATCACCCCCTGGACTTCGAGGCGCTGCAGCAGTCACTGGCCCACGAGGGCTTCCGTGTCCTGCGCGCGCGCAGCGAGGCGCCGGACCGCCAGACCTACCTGCTGCGCCCGGACCTGGGCCGCGC
>CBIGPF010000111.1:0-19510 GCA_966191535.1 uncultured Pseudomonas sp.
TGTAGGAGCGGGCCATGCCCGCGATCGCGCGCATGGCGCGCTCCTACAGGTCGACGTCATTCCTTGTAGTAAACCACCTGGTTGCTGGTCGCCAGCAGCGCGCCGGACTGGCTCCAGAGCTGGGCGCTCTGGTCGAAGAAGCCGTTGCGGAATTCCTGGGCGCGAGCGTCGCCGAGCAGGTAGCCGCTGCCGACTTCGGCCATCTGCGCAGTGTCGGTGTGGAAGTAGGTGGTGATCGACACGGTGCCGGCCGGCACCGGGGTGGCGCGGCGCAGCCAGATGCGCGGGTAGAAGATGTCGCTCATCGCCGCCAGGGACAGGAAGTCCAGCGGGCGGTCCTGGGCGTCGCGCAGCCAGAGCAGGCTGCGGCTGGTCTCGCCGCTGCCGTCCCACGTGCTGGGGAAGGCGCCGGAGACCGGGCGCATCTCGTACTGCTTGGGCCAGGCCACTCCCTTGGTGGCAGGGCTCATAGGCTCGAAGTCGCTGGGCGGGGCGACGTTCGGCGCGGGGATGTCGGTCAGGCTCCAGGTCTCGCGGCGCAGCGCGGTGACCAGGGTGGCGGTGGTGGTGACCTGCTGTTCGCCGGCCTCATCGGCCTGGGTCAGTTGCAGCAGCCAGTGCTGGGTGGAACGGTTGGTGCGCACCGGTACGGCTTCGACCTGGAAGGCGCCGGCGACGACCGCCGCGGCGTAGTTCACCGTCAGCGACACCGGGCTGCCGAGCAGCTGCGGATGGCGCAGCGCGCCCTGCAGCAGGACCGCGGCGGTGACGCCGCCGAAGGGGCCGACCATGTTCCAGTAGTCCTGGCTGGTGTGGCCTTCGTAGAGGTTGGGCTGGCCGGCCACGGGTTGCAGGGCCACGGCGCGGTCGAACGGGTGCAGGGCGGTATCGGTCATGACTCTCTCGGCGCTTTTTGTTCTGGGGAGAGGGTCTTGTAGGGGAAAGCGCCGAGTCGGGTCAAGGATACCGAGCGGTCAGGGCGTGACCTCGAACCGGAGCGTACCGATGACTTGCCCGGCTTCCGTGAGCACCTGCACCTGCCAGTCGCCGCTGGGGTCGGTGGGGAAGTTCTGCTTGTGCGTCCAGGCACGGTAGCCGGCCTCGCGGCCGCCCTTGATGTCCAGGGCGATGCGGTCGACTTCCTGGCCGTTCAGGCGCCAGGCGTGGTAGATGCGCTCGTTCAGCCCGCGCGGAGCGTTGATTGCGGTGTAGGCGTAGAGCCCCTGGCTCTTGATCTGCGCGACGCTGACTGTTTCCAGGCTGTCGCCGGGGGTGCGCTGGGCATTGTCGAAGCTCTCGGTCACCGCCATCTCGGTCATCCACAGGGTCGACGGCGGCACCCAGGCGCGGGCGAACCAGCCGACTGCGCCGATGGACAGGGTCAGGCCGACGAGGGCGAACCAGCGCCACCATTTGTGGATCTTCACCGTCACCGCCAGGCTCGGGAAGGACAGCAGCACGGCGATGCCCAGCGCCGCCTGGTAGCTCTGCGGGGTGCTCAGGTGGAGGATGATCGGCAGCGCGGTGAGCAGCACCGCGAAGAGCGTCAGGGTGTGGTAGCCGAGGAAGGTCCAGCGCCGCACCGACAGCCACTTGTAGTAGATCGGGTCGGTGATCGCCATCAGCCCGGCCATCGTCAGCACGCCGGTGAACAGGGCCTGGCCGCTGTTCCAGGTGGTGGTGACGAAGAAGAACGGCAGGCAGAAGAACAGGCTTTCCTGATGGATCAGCTGGGTCGCGTAGCGCAACAGGCCCGGCGGCACTTCCCAGCCGAAACGGCGCTTGAAGCGGTCGGTGAGCAGGTTCTCCAGCATCAGCCAGATCCAGCTGACCAGCATGACGATGGCCATGGCGCGGGCGAAGCCGGCGCGGTGGCGGTCCACCATGATGAAGCTGAACACCCCGGAGCAGAAACCGAACAGGGCGACGATATGCGGGTAACGCTGCAGCAGGCCGAGGACGAGGGTGACCAGGCGCTGCACGCGCTCTTTCCAGATGAGCATGGGGCGGGGAGGCATTGCGGATTGGGGGCGAGATTGTAACCCCGGATGTCTGGTTGAGGGTGTGGGAGTGACGGGAGGGATTGGTGCCCGGGCGTGGACCCTCTCCCCAGCCCTCTCCCTGAAGGGAGAGGGAGCCGTTCGCAGCATTGGGTTATTTACGGAGTCAGCCGACGAGCGCCGAACGTACAGAGTCTGCCGAACAGTCCCCTCTCCCTTCAGGGAGAGGGTTAGGGAGAGGGAGAAACCACCGCGCCAAAGTTTGTTCGCGAGCAAGCTCGCTCCTACGAAAAGCGAAAAGCGAAAAGCGAAAAGCGCGCCTCAGTGCTTCCCGCTCAACTCCTCCCGCGCATAGTCGACGAACAGCTGCGCCGGCTTGGTCAGCTGGGCGCGTTTGAGCCAGGCGGCGACCAGGCCGGAGGTGCTGACCTCTTCGGCCACGTCCACCGTCACGACTTTCTTGCCGTCGTAGGTGCATTCGGAATGCGGGCGGGTGACCAGCAGGGAGAAACCGAAGCCCTGGCCGACCATGCCGCGCACCATCTCGATCGACGGCGAGCTGAAGGCGATGTGCGGGTTCAGTCCCAGCTCCTCGAAGATGCGCACGAAGTAGGTGCGACTGGGCTGTACGTCCAGCAGGATCATCGGTTCCAGCACCAGGTCGCGCAGGGACACCTTGTCCTGCTTGGCGAAGCGATGGTTCTCCGGCAGCAGCGCGTAGGGGCGCTGGGCGGGCATCAGCGGGTCGGTGGCGATGGTCGCGTCGAGGTCGTGCTCGTAGAGCAGCGCCAGGTCGAAGCGGCCGGCAGTGAGGCCCTGCACCAGCTCCTGCTGCTCGCCGTCGCTGATGCGGATTTCCACGCCGGGATAGCGCTCGCGGAAGCCCGAGATCAGGCGCGGCAGGTAGAGCGGGGCGACCGTCTCGAAGCAGCCGATGTCGATCTGCCCGGCCACCACGTCGTTGTCCGCGAGGGCGTTCTGTTCGAATTCGTGGGCCATGCGCAGCAGTTCCTGCGCCTTGCGGTAGAAGCGCGCGCCGCTGGGGGTGAGCGACACACCCTGGGCGTGGTGGCGGATGAACAACTGCACGCCGAAGCTCTCTTCCAGCCCCTTGATCGCCGTGGAAATGGACGGTTGCGCGATGTACAGCTTGCGCGACGCCTCGGCCACGCTGCCGCATTCCACGGTGGTCACGAAATACTTCAATTGCCGCAAGGTATAGGAAGCCACTGCACGCCTCGTTGATGCTTTTTTATACAAGATACCGCGTTGGGCCGGCCGGCGGGGGCGGCCCATGGCGAAGATTTTCCTCGCCGGGGACCACATTTTTCATGGCCTTGGCCGCCTGCTGCGTCCCTCCGGGCGCGGGCATACTCCAGCGCAGTCACTGCACACACCCTGCAATTCCCGTACACGCAGCCTGGAGTAAAGCTCATGCGCATGGCCCTTTGGCAGACCTGTGGCCTCCCCGGCGATGTCGCCGGCAACCTCGACCAACTGGAGCGCCAGGCCGGCGCAGCCGCTGCTGCCGGCGCGCAACTGCTGCTCTGCCCGGAGCTGTGGCTGGGCGGCTACAACGTGCCACAGCGGATGAACGAGCTGGCCGAGGTGGCGGACGGCCCATCGGCCTCGCGCATCGGCGAGCTGGCGCAGCGCTTCGGGCTGGCCATTGCCTATGGCTACGCCGAGCGCCATCCGCAGGGTGGCAAGCCGTACAACTCGGTACAGGTGATCGGCCCGTCCGGCAGCGCCCTGGGCCACTACCGCAAGGCGCACCTGTTCGGTGCCATGGAGCGGGAAGCGTTCAGCGCCGGCGATGTACTGGAAGCGCCGTTCGACTACGCCGGCTGGCGTATCGGCCTGCTGATCTGCTTCGACGTGGAGTACCCCGAGGCGGTGCGCACTCACGCGTTGAACGGCGCCGGGCTGATCCTCATTCCCACCGCGCTGACCCCCGAATACGGTGCGGTGCCGGGCGTGATCGTCCCGGCGCGGGCGGTGGAGAACCAGCTGTTCGTCGCCTACTGCAACCACTGCGGTGTGGAGGATGGGCTGACCTTCCTCGGCGGCTCCTGCATCGTCGCCCCCGATGGCGAGCGCCTGGCTGCCGCCGGGCCCGCGGAGAGTCTGCTGATCGTCGATCTGGACCCGCAGCAGCGCGCCCGCCAGGCCGAGACTTTTCCCTACCTGCCAGGCCGCCGGCCCGAGCTGTACGCCGCGCTGACCCGCTGAATACGGGCCCTGCAGCGGTGCGCAGGTGTGCACCGTGACGGTGCGCGATGCGCCGGGCCGGTGCGTGGCTGCCCAGCTTTTTCATATACCCCGAAGACAAATTTAATAATTTTCCTTGGCAAGGCCTTGGGCGACCATCCAATCCACATTCGAACAACAACGTCCCTCGAGGGCGAGCGAAGCAGGAGTGCCCTGGTGTACGAGCTCAACGATTGGCGGCAGCGTGCTGCCCGGCAGACCTTCATCGACAGCGCGCTGATCGGCGGCCGCCGCGTTTCGGCGCAGGATGGCGCGACCTTCGCGGCCATCGATCCGGCGACCAATCGCCTGCTGGCCAATGTCGCCGCCTGTGGCGCAGCCGAGATCGACGCCGCCGTGCGCGTCGCCCGCCAGGCTTTCGAGACCGGCCCCTGGGCACGCATGGCGCCGCGTGAGCGCAAGGCCGTGCTGCAGAAGCTCGCCGAGCTGATGATGGCCCACCGCGACGAGCTGGCCCTGCTCGACACCCTGAACATGGGCAAGCCGGTGATGGACGCCTGGAACATCGACGTCCCCGGCGCCGCCGGCGTGTTCTCCTGGTACGCCGAAAGCCTCGACAAGCTCTACGACCAGGTCGCCCCGACCGCGCAGAACGCCCTGGCCACCATCACCCGCACGCCGCTGGGCGTGATCGGCGCCGTGGTGCCGTGGAACTTCCCCCTCGACATGGCCGCCTGGAAGCTGGCGCCCGCGCTGGCCGCCGGCAACTCCGTGGTGCTCAAGCCCGCCGAGCAGTCGCCGTTCTCCGCCCTGCGCCTGGCCGAGCTGGCGCTGGAAGCCGGCATTCCCGAAGGCGTGCTGAACGTCGTCCCGGGCCTGGGCGAAGCCGCTGGCAAGGCGCTGGGCCTGCACCCGGACGTGGATGCCCTGGTGTTCACCGGTTCGACCCAGGTCGGCAAGTACTTCATGCAGTATTCCGCGCAGTCCAACCTCAAGCAGGTCTGGCTGGAGTGCGGCGGCAAGAGCCCGAACCTGGTGTTCGCCGACTGCCGCGACCTCGACCTGGCCGCCGAGAAGGCTGCCTTCGGCATCTTCTTCAACCAGGGCGAAGTCTGCTCGGCCAACTCGCGCCTGCTGGTGGAGCGTTCGATCCACGACGAGTTCGTCGAACGCCTGATCGCCAAGGCCCGCGACTGGACCCCGGGCGACCCGCTGGACCCGGCCAGCCGCGCCGGCTCCATCGTCGACAACAAGCAGACCGCCGGCATCATGGCCTGCATCGACCGCGCCCAGAGCGACGGCGCGCAGCTCGCCTGCGGTGGCCGCCAGCTGAGCTTCAATGGCTCGGACAACTTCATCGAGCCGACCATCTTCACCGGCGTGCGCCCGGAGCAGTCCCTGGCCCGCGACGAAGTGTTCGGCCCGGTGCTTGCAGTCATCCCCTTCGACAGCGAAGAAGAAGCCGTGCGCCTGGCCAACGACAGCATCTACGGCCTCGCTGCCTCCCTGTGGAGCGACGACCTGCACCGCGCCCACCGCGTGGCGCGCAAGCTGAACGCCGGTACCGTGTCGGTGAACACCGTGGACGCGCTGGACCCGGCGATTCCGTTCGGTGGCGGCAAGCAGTCGGGCTTCGGCCGCGACCTCTCGCTGCACTCCTTCGACAAATACACGCAGCTCAAGACCACCTGGTTCCAGCTGCGCGACTGATACAAGACAGGCTGCCGGGCTCAAACCCGGCGCCTGAGCAACACCTGAATTCCTAACCGAACCGTTCGAGACGGCCGGTGAGACTGCCTAGGTAAGTCCGTCGCCCTCGATCCCCTGAAGACCCCTCAGGCCGGCTGCCGGAGCACCGCCGAGGGATAGAGGAGAAAGTCGATGACCGACCCGAAGAGAGCGCCACGTGATACCCGCGAATACCAGAAAGCGGACGCGGCCCACCACATCCATGCCTTCCTCGACCAGAAGGCGCTGAACGCCGAAGGCCCGCGCGTCATGGTGCGCGGCGAAGGCCTGCACCTCTGGGACAATGACGGCAACCGCTACCTGGACGGCATGTCCGGCCTGTGGTGCACCAACCTGGGCTACGGCCGCAAGGACCTGACCGCCGCCGCCACCGCCCAGCTGGACGAACTGCCGTACTACAACATGTTCTTCCACACCACCCACCCGGCGGTGATCGAGCTTTCCGAAACCCTCTTCAGCCTGCTGCCCGACCACTACAGCCACGCGATCTACACCAACTCCGGCTCCGAGGCCAACGAGGTGCTGATCCGCACCGTGCGCCGCTTCTGGCAGATCGAAGGCAAGCCGCAGAAGAAGATCATGATCGGCCGCTGGAACGGCTACCACGGCTCCACCCTGGCGGCCACCGCGCTGGGCGGCATGAAGTTCATGCACGAGATGGGCGGCCTGATCCCGGACATCGCGCACATCGACGAACCCTACTTCTTCGCCGCCGGCGGTGACCTGACCCCGGCCGAGTTCGGCCGTCG
Organism: uncultured Pseudomonas sp.; assembly: GCA_966191535.1. Classification (GTDB taxonomy): domain Bacteria; phylum Pseudomonadota; class Gammaproteobacteria; order Pseudomonadales; family Pseudomonadaceae; genus Pseudomonas. The sequence goes on from CBIGPF010000111.1 coordinate 6,710, forward strand.
CTGCGCGCTGCAGCTGGAAGAGAAGATCCTCGAACTGGGCGCCGACAACGTCGCCGGCTTCATCGCCGAACCCTTCCAGGGCGCTGGCGGCATGATCTTCCCGCCGGAAAGCTACTGGCCGGAAATCCAGCGCATCTGCCGTCAGTACGACGTGCTGCTGTGCGCGGACGAAGTGATCGGCGGCTTCGGCCGTACCGGCGAGTGGTTCGCCCACCAGCACTTCGGCTTCCAGCCTGACACCCTGTCCATCGCCAAGGGGCTGACCTCCGGCTATATCCCCATGGGCGGCCTGGTGCTGAGCAAGCACATCGCCCAGGCGCTGGTGGAAGAGGGCGGTGTGTTCGCCCACGGCCTGACCTACTCCGGCCACCCGGTGGCGGCAGCGGTGGCGGTGGCCAACCTGCGCGCGCTGCGTGACGAGGGCTGGGTGAATGCGGTGAAGAACGACACCGGTCCGTACCTGCAGCAGTGCCTGCGCGAAGTCTTCGGCAACCACCCGCTGGTGGGCGACATCCAGGGCACCGGCTTCGTCGCCGCGCTGCAGTTCGTCCAGGACAAGGCCACCCGCAAGCGCTTCGACAATGAAAACGACATCGCCTGGCGCTGCCGCACCATCGGCTTCGAGGAGGGCGTGATCATCCGTTCCACCCTCGGCCGGATGATCATGGCCCCGGCGCTGGTCGCCGGACGTGCCGAGATCGACGAACTGGTCGACAAGACCCGCCGCGCGGTCGACCGCACGGCCCAGGAAATCGGCGTGCTGTAACGGCACGCGCTTCCGCTTTTTTGTAGGAGCGAGCTTGCTCGCGAACGGTGACGCGGAGCTCGGCAAGAGCCCCTCTCCCTAACCCTCTCCCTGAAGGGAGAGGGGACTGGATCGGCGCAGGCTGATGCCGTGGTGTCAGCCGGCTCGGATAGCTCCCTCTCCCTTCAGGGAGAGGGCGGGGGAGAGGGAACCCGTTAGCGCCGATGTTTCGCGAGCAAGCTCGCTCCTACGAAAAGCCGAAATACCGAACAACAACGCCGCGAGCGCAAAGACGCCCGCGCGATGGAACCCTTTTGTCCGGCTTCTGGCCGGGAGTACTGCCCAGCAACACAACAACGCCAATCCGGCTGTGGGAGTCGTTCCATGAAAGTGTCCTTGCTCACGCGTGTATCCCTAACCTGTGCTCTCGCCGCTGCTGTCGGCAGCGTTAACGCACAGCCCCAAAGCATCACCGTCATCTCCTTCGGCGGCGCCACCAAGGCGGCCCAGGAGCAGGCCTACTTCAAGCCCTTCGAGGCCAGCGGCGCGGGCAAGATCGTCGCCGGTGAGTACAACGGCGAGATGGCCAAGGTGAAGGCCATGGTCGATGTCGGCAAGGTCACCTGGGACGTGGTCGAGGTGGAGAGCCCCGAGCTGCTGCGCGGTTGCGAGGAAGGCCTGTTCGAACGCATTGACCCGGCGGCCATCGGCGACGAGAAGAACTTCGTCCCCGGCACCCTCAGCGAGTGCGGCGTGGCCACCTATGTCTGGTCCATGGTCATGGCCTACAACGGCGCCAAGGTCGCCAAGGCCCCGCAATCCTGGGCCGACTTCTGGAACACCGCCGAATATCCGGGCAAGCGCGGCCTGCGCAAGGGCGCCAAGTACACCCTGGAGATCGCCCTGCTGGCCGACGGCGTGAAGCAGGAAGATCTCTACAAGGTGCTCGGCACCAAGGAAGGCGTCGACCGCGCCTTCGCCAAGCTCGACCAGCTCAAGGGCAACATCCAGTGGTGGGAAGCCGGCGCACAACCGCCGCAGTGGCTGGCCGCCGGTGACGTGGTGATGAGCGCCGCCTATAACGGCCGTATCGCCGCCGCGCAGAAGGAAGGCGTGAAGCTGGGCATCGTCTGGCCGGGCAGCCTGTACGACCCGGAATACTGGGCCGTGGTGAAGGGCACCCCGAACAAGGCCCTGGCCGAGAAGTTCATCGCCTTCGCCAGCCAGCCGCAAACCCAGAAGACCTTCTCCGAGAACATCCCCTACGGCCCGGTGCACAAGGGCACGCTGGATCTGTTGCCGGCGGACGTGCGCGACGCGCTGCCCACCGCGCCGGCCAACCTCGAAGGCGCACGCTCGGTGGATGCGGCCTTCTGGGTCGACCACGGCGAAGAGCTCGAGCAGCGCTTCAACGCCTGGGCCGCCCGCTGATCCTTTCCTGATCCAAGCCCGGCGCTCGCGCCGGGCCTGCCTTGCCAACGACGCGTGAGAAACACAATGACAACGACGCAAAACCAGGCGACGACTCTGGAGCTGAGCACCATCCAGCCCATCGCCGCACACGAACGACACGGCCGCGCCCGCGACCTCTTCACCATCTGGTTCGGCAGCAACATCATGCTGCTGACCGTGGTTACCGGCGCCCTGGCGGTCACCGTGTTCAAGCTGCCGTTCTTCGCCGCCGTGCTGGCGCTGGTGCTCGGCAACCTGGTGGGTGGCGTGTTCATGGCCCTGCACTCGGCCCAGGGCCCGCAGCTGGGTGTACCGCAGATGGTGCAGACCCGCGGCCAGTTCGGCTCCTTCGGCTCGCTGCTGGTGGTCGCCCTGGTGGTGATCATGTACCTGGGCTTCTTCGCCTCGAACCTGGTGCTCGGCGGCCAGGCGCTGCACGCGCGCTTCGAGGTCATCGGCACCAACACCGGCATCCTGCTGGTGGGCGCGATCAGCGTGATCGCCACGGTGTTCGGCTACCGCCTGATCCACGGCTACACCCGCGTGATGTCCTGGCTGTCCGGCGCGGTGCTGCTGGTCAGCTTCGTCTGGCTGGTGTTCGTCCATGGCCTGCCGGCGGACCTGCTGCAGCGCAACGAGAACAACATCCCCGGCTTCCTCGGCGCGCTGTCCATCGCCGCGCTCTGGCAGCTGGCGTATGCGCCCTACGTCTCCGACTACTCGCGCTACATGCCGCAGGGCACCGGTTCGCGCACCGCGTTCTGGTCGAGCTACTGGGGCTGCTGCCTGGGCTCGATCCTGCCGATGCTGCTGGGTGTGCTGGTCGGTCTGTCGGTGGGCGAGGGCGACGTCATCGCCGGCCTGATCGAGATGACCGGCGGCTTCAGCGCCATCATGGTCGCGGTGTTCTCCATCGGCATCGCCGCCACCAACTCGATGAACCTGTACTGCGGCACCCTCTCGGCCATCACCGTCGGCCAGACGCTGATTCCTGCCTGGTCGGCCAAGGCCGGCTGGCGCGCGGTGATCGCCCTGGCGCTGTTCGGCGGCTCGCTGACCATCGCCCTGCTCGGCCAGGACAACTTCATGGCCAACTACACCAACTTCATCCTGCTGCTGCTCTACGTGCTGGTGCCCTGGAGCGCGATCAACCTGGTCGACTACTACCTGATCGCCCATGGCGAGTACGACGTGCTGTCGTTCTTCCGGCGTGACGGCGGCATCTACGGCACCTTCAACTGGACCGCGGTGAACTGCTACATCCTCGGCATCCTGGTGCAGGTTCCGTTCATGTCCACCGCGCTCTACACCGGTGCCGCCGCACAGGCCATGAACGGTGCGGACATCTCCTGGGTCGTCGGCCTGGGCGTGGTCTCGCCGGTCTACTGGCTGTTCAGCCGCAAGCGCCAGCGTGCCCTGAAGGCGGCTCGCGCATGAGTCGTCGTACCGGGTTCTTCTTCGACGAGCGCTGCTTCTGGCATGCGACCGGGCTGCATGCGCTGATCCTTCCCGTCGGTGGCTGGTTGCAGCCGCCGGTGGGCGCCGGCCACGCCGAGTCGCCGGAGAGCAAGCGCCGCCTGAAAAGCCTGATGGACGTCTCCGGGCTGAGCAGCCAGCTGCATCTGTCCAGCGCGCCGCTGGCCAGCGAGGAAGACCTGCTGCGGGTGCACCCGGCCAGCTATCTGGAACGCTTCAAGGCCTACAGCGACGTCGGCCACGGCGATATGGGCGAAGAGACCATGGTCAGCCATGGCACCTACGACATCGCCCGGCAGTCCGCCGGCCTGACCATCGCCGCGGTGGATGCGGTGCTGCGCGGCGAGCTGGACAACGCCTACGCGCTGTCCCGGCCGCCGGGCCACCACTGCCTGCCGGACCGCGGCATGGGCTTCTGCTACCTGGCGAACATCGCCGTGGCGGTGGAGACGGCCAAGGCGCGCCACGGCATCCAGCGCGTCGCGGTGCTCGACTGGGATGTGCACCACGGCAACGGCACCGAGGCGATCTTCTACGGCCGCGACGACGTGCTGACCCTGTCGATCCACCAGGCCGACTGCTACCCCACCGGCACGGGTGCGGTGGACGACATCGGCGAAGGTGCGGGCAAGGGCTACAACCTCAACGTGCCGCTCTATCCGGGCAGTGGTGACGATGCCTACCGTGTGGCCATGGAAACCCTCATCGTGCCGGCTCTGGAGCGCTTCCAGCCCGAGCTGATCGTGGTTGCCAGCGGCTTCGACGCCAACGGCGTGGACCCGCTGGCTCGCATGCTCGCCCACAGCGAGACCTTCCGCTTCATGACCGCCGCCGTGCGCGACGCTGCCGAGCGCCTGTGCCAGGGCCGCCTGGTGGTGGTGCACGAAGGCGGCTACGCGGAAGCCTACGTGCCGTTCTGCGGCCACGCGGTGATCGAGGAAATGGCCGGCGTGCGCACAGAAGTGGTCGATCCCTTCCTGCCGATGCTCGAAGGCCAGCAGCCCGACGCGGACTTCCGCGCCTTCCAGCGCCAGGCGCTGGAGCGGATGGCGGCCAGGCTGCTCGGCTGACACTGCTAGAGTGGGCGGATCGAACGTCAGGACGATCCGCCCATGAAAGCTCTGCTGCTCTCCTTGCCGCTGCTGGCCCTCAGCGCTGCGGCCCTCGCCGACGACTGCGCCGACGCCCAGACCCAGGCCGAGATCAATGCCTGCACCGGCGCTGCCTACAAGGCCAGCGACAAGCGTCTCAACGACCTCTACGGCCAGTATCGCCAGCGCCTGGATACCGGGCAGAAGAATGCCCTGACCGCCGCGCAGAAGGCCTGGCTGAACTACCGCGACCTCAGCTGCCAGTTCGAGACGGCCGGCGCCAAGGACGGCTCGGGCTACCCGATGGCCTACAGCAATTGCCTGAAAGCGATGACTGACCACCGCATCAAGGAACTGCAGACGTTGGCTGACTGCCAGGAAGGCGACTTCAACTGCCCTGCGCCCAGGCCCTGAGAGCCTGCGAACCGAATTCGGTGTGAACCTGTAGGAGCGGGCCATGCCCGCGATCGCGCGCATGGCGCGCTCCTGCAGGTGAGGCTGTGCCAGCGCGCAGACAAAAAAAGGGAGCCTTGCGGCTCCCCTGGAGAGACGGCCGCGGAAGTGGAGTCGCGGCCGGGGGGTAAAACTGCGCCGTCAGGCGGCGCTGAACAGGCTGTGCGGGTCGATGACGAATTTCTTCGGCACGCCGGCATCGAACTCGCCGTAGCCTTTCGGCGCCTGGTCGAGGGTGATGACTTCCACCCCGACCACGTCGGCGATCTTGATGCGGTCCCACATGATCGCCTGCATCAGCTGGCGGTTGTACTTCATCACCGGGGTCTGGCCGGTGTGGAAGCTGTGCGACTTGGCCCAGCCCAGGCCGAAGCGGATGCTCAGCGAGCCCTGCTTGGCGGCCGCGTCCACCGCGCCCGGGTCCTCGGTGACGTAGAGGCCCGGAATGCCGATCTTGCCGGCGACCCGCACCACGCCCATCAGCGAGTTCAGTACGGTGGCCGGAGCCTCGTGCTGCGAGCCCGAGTGACCGTGGCCGCGCGCCTCGAAGCCCACCGCATCGACCGCGCAGTCCACTTCCGGCTCGCCCAGCAGATCGGCGATCTGCTCGTGCAGCGGGGTGTCCTTGGACAGGTCGGCGATTTCGAAGCCCTGGGCCTTGGCGTGGGCCAGGCGGGTCGGGTTGACGTCACCGACGATCACCACGGCGGCGCCCAGCAGGCGCGCCGAAGCGGCGGCGGCGAGACCGACCGGACCGGCACCGGCGATGTACACGGTGCTGCCCGGACCGACGCCGGCAGTCACCGCACCGTGGTAGCCGGTGGGGAGGATGTCGGAGAGGCAGGTCAGGTCGCGGATCTTCTCCATCGCCGCGTCGCGGTTGGGCAGGCGCAGCAGGTTGAAGTCGGCATAGGGAACCATCACGTACTCGGCCTGGCCACCGACCCAGCCGCCCATGTCGACGTAGCCGTAGGCACCGCCGGCGCGGGACGGGTTGACCGTCAGGCAGACGCCGGTGTGCTGCTCCTTGCAGGTGCGGCAGTGGCCACAGGCGACGTTGAACGGCACCGAGACCAGGTCGCCGATCTTCATGGTTTCCACGCCACGGCCGATCTCCACCACTTCGCCGGTGATCTCGTGACCCAGCACCAGGCCTTCCGGCGCGGTGGTACGGCCACGGACCATGTGCTGGTCGGAGCCGCAGATGTTGGTGGAAACGACGCGAAGGATCACCCCGTGGTCGATCTGCTTGCCCTGCGGGTCCTGCATCTTCGGATAGGGGATGTTCTGAACTTCGACCTTGCCCGGGCCGAGATAAACCACACCACGATTGCCAGACATACGCATTCCTCATTGTGTTTGTGGGTACAAAGGCGGGCCTTGCGGCTCGCGGTTCGCACTGGGATGTCGTGTGTTGCGCGACAGGGCCGGGGATTGGCAGCCGGCGGTCTGTCGGTGTTGCTCGGTGCTAGGGAGAGGGCGCTTTACCGCGAACGCCACAGTCCCGGTCGGAACGTAGGGCGGATGAGTTCCATCCATCCGCCGTTCGGGTGTCAGGGCGGCGTTGTTACAGAACGACTGTCCGGTTGGCGTTCAGGAACACGCGTTTCTCGATGTGATAACCCACCGCTTTCGCGAGGGTCAGGCACTCCACGTCGCGACCCTTGGCGATCAGGTCCTCGGGGTAGTGGGAGTGGTCCACGGGCTCGACGCCCTGGGCGATGATCGGGCCCTCGTCGAGGTCGTTGTTGATGTAGTGGGCGGTGGCGCCGACCAGCTTCACGCCCTTCTGGTAGGCCTGGTGGTAGGGCTTGGCGCCCTTGAAACCGGGCAGCAGCGAGTGGTGGATGTTGATCGCCCAGCCATCCAGGCGGCGGCACAGTTCGGGGGACAGCACCTGCATGTAGCGAGCGAGGATTACCAGTTCGGCGCCGGTTTCCTCGATCACCTGCCAGACCTTCGCCTCCTGCGCGCCCTTGTCGTTGGGGTCGAGGGCGAAGTGGTGGTAGGGGATGCCGTGCCAGCGCGCCAGCGGTTCCAGGTCCGGGTGGTTGGAGACCACCGCCACCACGTCCATCGGCAGTTGGCCGATGCGCTGGCGGTAGAGCAGGTCGTTCAGGCAGTGGTCGGCCTTGGAGACCATGATCACCACCTTGCTGCGGTAGCCCGGCGGGGTCAGTTCGACGTTCATCTGGAAGGGCGAGACGCGGTCGGCGAGGCCGGCGCGGAAGGCCGCTTCGTCGAAGCCGTCGCCGGCGCGGAATTCGATGCGGATGAAGAAACGCTGCGCCAGGCGGTCGTCGAAGGAGTGGTGCTCGGTGACGTAGCAGCTCTGCTCGAACAGGTAGCGCGTGACCACGTCCACCGTGCCCAGCAGGCTCGGGCTGTCGGCGGTGAGGATCCAGGTTTCGGGGGTGCGGCTCATGGTCTGACTCCGAAGGATTGCCCCCCGCCGGTGCGGCAGGGGGAATCGACGCCTGTTACGCCGCTACCTGCAGGCCGTACTCGGCGCAGGCGTCCTGCAGCCACAGCCAGAAGTAGTCGGAGAAGCTGCGGCGCACTACCAGCTCCCAGGTGTGCTCGCCGGTATGGCGGATCACCAGCTGGGACTTGGCGAAGTTCGTGCCGATAGCCTTGCCCACCGGGAAGTTGCTCGGGTGCACGTCGTAGCCGGTGGACTTCATCAGTACGTCGCGGACCTTCGCGCCTTCGAGCTCCAGCAGGGTCTGGCCGCCGCTGACGTTGATCACCGAGTAGTGCAGGTCTTCGCCCAGCGCCTCGCGCAGGCGCTGTTCGACGGCGAACTCCTCGCCACCGGGGACGATCAGCAGCCACTCGTCCGGGCCGAGCCACTGCAGCGAGGTTTCGCCCTTGGCCACCAGGCCCAGGGCCACCGGCAGCTCCAGGCCCAGGGCCTTGTGCACACCGCCGGCGAAGGCCGGGTCGTGGGCATCGCCACGCAGGGTCAGGTGGCCGAGGAATTTCTTCTCGCGCAGGGTCACGCCGGCGTTGGCCACCTTGCGTGCGGCGAGCTTCTCCAGCTCGGCGTGGTGCAGGGGCGACTCGGCCTGGATGCCGTCTTCGGGGCGTTGCTGGTAGAGGTTGGCTTTGCTCATGTTCTGTTCACCTTGGGGCGCGCTGCGCCTGGAAATCGGTCAGCCCGCCCCCGGTGGGAGCGGGTGCGAGGGATCAATCCACGTTCTGCCGTTCGCCTTTCGGGTCGTAGAACACCGAGCTGCAGATTTCCGCCTCGATCACGCGGCCGTCCGGCAGCGGGGCGTAGACCTTCTCGCCCAGGCGCTTGATGCCGCCCTTCACCACCGCCAGGGCAAAGCTGTAGCCCAGGCTGCTGCTCATGTAGCTGGAGGTGACGTGGCCGACCATGGTCGCGGGGATGGTGTGCTGCGGGGTGAACAGCAGTTGCGCGCCCTCGGGCAGCAGGTCCATCGGGTTGGTGGGCTTGAGGCCCACCAGCTGCTTGCGGTCTTCGCGCTGGCAGTCGGCGCGGTTCATGCCACGCCAGCCGATCCAGGAGAACGGCTTGGTGCGACCCACCGCCCAGCCCATGTTCAGGTCGTCCGGAGTCACCGAGGCATCGGTATCCTGGCCGACGATGATGAAGCCCTTCTCGGCGCGCAGGACGTGCATGGTCTCGGTGCCGTACGGCGTCAGGTTGTACGTGGCACCGGCAGCGACGATGGCCTCCAGCACACCCATGGCGTAGTTGGCCTGGATGTTCACCTCGTACGACAGCTCGCCGGTGAAGGAGATGCGGAACACCCGCGCCGGCACGCCAGCGACCTTGCCTTCCTTCCAGGTCATGAAGGGGAAGGCGTCCTTGTCCAGGTCGATGTCGGTGACCTCGGCCAGCAGCTTGCGGCTGTTGGGGCCGGACAGGGTGAGGGTGGCCCAGTGGTCGGTGACCGAGGTGAAGTACACCTTCAGCTCCGGCCATTCGGTCTGGTGGTACAGCTCCAGCCACTCCATGACGCGCGCGGCGCCGCCGGTGGTGGTGGTCATGACGAAGTGGTTGTCGGCGAGGCACGCGGTCACGCCATCGTCGAAGACCATGCCGTCTTCCTTGCACATCAGGCCGTAGCGGGCCTTGCCCACGTCCAGCTTGGTCCAGGCGTTGGTGTAGACGCGGTTGAGGAACTCGCGGGCGTCCGGGCCCTGGATGTCGATCTTGCCCAGCGTCGAGGCGTCCAGCAGGCCGACCGACTCGCGCACGGCGCGGCATTCGCGGGCCACGGCGGCGTGCATGTCTTCGCCACGCTTGGGGAAGTACCAGGGGCGCTTCCACTGGCCGACGTCCTCGAACTCGGCGCCGTTCTTCACGTGCCAGGCGTGCAGGGCGGTGAAGCGCACCGGTTCGAACAGGTGGCCGCAGTGACGGCCGGCGACGGCGCCGAAGGTCACCGGGGTGTAGTTCGGGCGGAACATGGTGGTGCCGGTGTCGGCGATGCTCTTGCCCTGGGCGCGGGCGGCGATGGCCAGGCCGTTGATATTGCCCAGCTTGCCCTGGTCGGTGCCGAAGCCCAGCGCGGTGTAGCGCTTGACGTGCTCGATGGACTCGAAGCCCTCGCGGCAGGCCAGTTCGATGGCGGCGGCGGTGACGTCGTTCTGAGTGTCGACGAACTGCTTGGGCGCCCGCGCGGTGGTTTTCTCGTGGGGCACCTGGAACAGCGCGAGGGTGGCGTCCTCGGCGCGCTCGGCCACCACCGGCAGCTCGCCTGCGACGGACTTGAAGCCGCCGTCGACAGCCGCCTGGCTGCCGGCCTGGTAGCCGTCGGCCAGGGCATCGGCGAGTCGGAACACGCCGTTCACCGCACCGGCACAAAGGCGCTTCTGGAAGGCCAGGCCGGGGACGAAGGCGAGGATGTCCTCGCGCCATTCCGGCTTGCCGCCCAGGTGCGAAGCCAGGTGCACCACCGGGCTGTAGCCGCCGGAGCTGGCGACCAGGTCGCAGTCCAGCCACTCACCGGGCGCATTGACCTTGTGGCGGAAGGTGTCGATGGAGGCGACCTTCGCACCGGTCACGCGTTTGCTGCCGCGTGCCTCGATCACTGCGCTGCCGGTGATGACGCGCATACCGCGCTTGCGCGCTTCCTCGACCCACTCGCCACGCGGATTGGGGCGGGCGTCGGCGATGGCGACCACCTGCAGACCGGCTTCCTGCCAGTCCAGGGCGACGCGGTAGGCGTAGTCGTTGTTGGTGGACAGCACCAGTTTCTTGCCCGGTGCTACGCCGTAGCGGCGTACGTAGGTGGAGACGGCGCCGGCGAGCATGTTGCCCGGCACGTCGTTGTTGCCGTAGACCAGCGGGCGCTCGTGTGCGCCGGCGGCGAGCACCACGCGGTTGGCGCGGACGCGGTGCACGCGCATGCGCACCTGGCCCAGCGGAGCGGTCTCGCCCAGGTGGTCGGTGCGGCGCTCGTGGATGGTGAGGAAGTTGTGGTCGTGGTAGCCGTTGACCGTGGAGCGTGGCAGCAGGATCACGTCCGGGTTGCCTTCCAGCTCGGCGATGGCCGTGGCCACCCACTCCTCGGCCGGCTTGCCGTCGAGGGTCTCGCGGGTGTCGAGCAGGCTGCCGCCGAACTCTTCCTGTTCATCGGCGAGGATCACCCGCGCACCGCTGCGCGAGGCGGCCAGGGCGGCGGCAAGGCCGGCGGGGCCGGCGCCGACGATCAGCACGTCGGCGTGGTGGTTCATCCAGTCGTAGCTGTCCGGGTCCACTTCGGTGGGCGCGCGGCCCAGGCCGGCAGCCTTGCGGATGTACTTCTCGTAGGTCAGCCACATGGACTGCGGGTACATGAAGGTCTTGTAGTAGAAGCCGGGCGGCATCATCTTCCCGCCGACCTTGCCGAAGATCCCCATGAGGTCGTTTTGCACGTTCGGCCAGCCGTTGGTGGCGGTCGCCACCAGGCCGTTGTACAGGGCCTGCTGGGTGGCGCGGACGTTCGGCACCTGGGTGGATTCGCGCGAGCCGATCTGCAGGATGGCGTTGGGCTCTTCGGCGCCGGCGGCAACGATGCCGCGCGGGCGCGAGTACTTGAAGCTGCGGCCGAGGATATCGACGCCGTTGGCCAGCAGGGCGGCGGCCAGGGTGTCACCGGCGAAGCCCTGGTAGCTCTGGCCGTTGAAGCTGAAGGTCAGCGGCTTGTTGCGGTCGATGCGACCGCCACGGGACAGGCGATTGATCTGGCTCATTAGGCCTTCTCCACGGCGGGCTGGACGGCGGATTTCTTCTCGGATTCGGCGGTGATGCTCGGTTTTTCGCCGATCTTGTAGGTTTCCAGAATCTCGTAGGTCACGGTGTGGCGGGTGACGTTGAAGTACTGGCGGCAGCCGGCGGCGTGGACCCACAGCTCGTGGTGGATGCCGCGCGGGTTATCGCGGAAGAACATGTACTCGCCCCACTCGGCGTCGGTGCAGGCAGCCGGGTCGAGCGGGCGCGGGATGTGCGCCTGGCCCTTGGCGTGGAATTCCTCTTCGGAACGCAGCTCGCCGCAATGAGGGCAGAAGATATTCAGCATGGTTGTTGCCCTCTTAGTGCGCGACGGCGGCAGCGCCGTGTTCGTCGATCAGCGCGCCGGTGTGGAAGCGTTCGATGGAGAAGGGCGCGGCCAGCGGATGCGGCTCGCCCTTGGCGAGGGTGGCGGCGAAGACGTTGCCCGAGCCGGGGGTGGCCTTGAAGCCGCCGGTGCCCCAGCCGCAGTTGAAGAACAGGTTCTTCACCGGGGCCTTGCCGATGATCGGGCAGGCGTCCGGGGTGGTGTCGACGATGCCGCCCCACTGGCGGTTCATGCGGACGCGCGAGAGCACCGGGAACATCTCGACGATGGCCTGCAGGGTGTGTTCGATCACCGGGTAGGAGCCGCGCTGGCCGTAGCCGTTGTAGCCATCGATGCCGGCGCCGATGACCAGGTCGCCCTTGTCCGACTGGCTGATGTAGCCGTGCACGGCGTTGGACATGATCACGCTGTCGATGATGGGTTTCAGCGGCTCGGACACCAGCGCCTGCAGCGGGTGCGACTCGATCGGCAGGCGGAAGCCGGCGAGCTTGGCCATGTGCCCGGAATTACCGGCGGTGACCACGCCGACGCGCTTGGCGCCGATGAAGCCGCGGTTGGTTTCGACGCCGATGACGGCGCCGTCCTGCTTGCGGAAGCCGATGACCTCGGTCTGCTGGATCAGGTCCACGCCCAGGGCGTCGGCGGCGCGGGCGAAGCCCCAGGCCACGGCATCGTGACGGGCCACGCCACCACGGCGCTGCACGGTGGAACCCATGACCGGGTAGCGGGCGCTCCGGGTGCAGTTCAGGTAGGGAATCTCTTCGGCCACCTGCTGGGTGTTGAGCAGTTCGCCGTCCACGCCGTTGAGGCGGTTGGCGCTGACGCGGCGTTCGCCGTCGCGCATGTCCTGCAGGGTGTGGCAGAGGTTGTAGACCCCGCGTTGGGAGAACATGACGTTGTAGTTCAGGTCCTGGGACAGGCCTTCCCACAGTTTCATGGCGTGTTCGTAGAGCAGCGCCGACTCGTCCCACAGGTAGTTGGAACGCACGATGGTGGTGTTGCGCGCGGT
>CBIGPF010000112.1:0-19390 GCA_966191535.1 uncultured Pseudomonas sp.
ATCAGTTGTGGTGTTTTTCCACCACGGAGCCTTCTTCTTCCTCGGTCTTCTCGGCTTTTTCGCCTTCAGCCTGTTCGGCAGCCGGTTGCTCGGCAGCTTCGCTCACCACTTCGGTTTCGACGGCCTCGACAGTGACTTCAGCGGTCGGCTCGGCCACGACTTCGGCTTCCACGGCAGCGGTTTCTTCAACCACGGCTTCGACAACCGGAGCCTGCTCTGCCTGCGGGGCAGCGGCGGCCGCAGCGGCGGCTTCGCGGGCAGCCCGCTCCTGGCGACGGCGCTCGCGCGGGTCGTTGGAGGCACGGCCGGTGGCGTTGGCCGGAACAGCCGGAGCGGCTTCTTCGGCAGGAGCCGAAGCGTCGGCAGCCGGAGCTTCCTCTGCGACTACCGGGGCTTCAACCTGGGCTTCCTCGACCAGTTGGGCGACGGCTTCGATCACGGTTTCAGCAGCCGGGGTCGGTGCTTCTTCCGCGACAGTCGGCTCGACGGCAGCTGCTTCAACGGTCTCGCTGATGGCTTCTACCGGCTCGGCGGCTTGCTCGGTTGGCTTGGCCAGGAACTCGATGGTCTGTTCCAGGGCGCTTTCAGTGCGCACGGCTTCAACCACGCCGGATTCCAGCAGCTGAGCGTCGGCCTGCGCCTGAGCCTGGGCAGCGGGCTGCTCCTGCTCGGCGGCGGCTTCAGCAACGGCTACGGCAGTAGCGGCAGCAGCGACCATGGCGGCAGGCGACGGAGTGTCGGAAGCAGCCTGTTCAGCAGTGCCTTCGGCGCTCGCTTCGCCATCGGTACCTTCAACGCCATCGACACCGGCTTCACGCTGGCGTTCGCGGCGGTTGCTGCGGCGGCGCTGGCCACGGGAGCGGCGGCGCGGGCGCTCGTCGTCCGAGCCTTCGTCGTCCTGTTGATCCAGCAGCTCCTCGTTCGGCAGCTCTTCAGCTTCCAAGGCAGCAGCATCGCGAGCCTGGCGGTCTTCGCGCGGCTGGCGCTCTTCACGGGGCTGACGCTCGGCGCGCTCGCCACGAGGCTGGCGCTCTTCGCGCGGCTGGCGTTCCTCGCGCGGTTGACGCTCGGCACGCTCTTCACGGGGCTGACGCTCTTCGCGCGGCTGTCGCTCAGCGCGTTCTTCACGCGGCTGACGCTCTTCACGCGGTTGACGTTCGGTACGTTCTTCGCGCGGCTGGCGTTCTTCGCGCGGTTGACGCTCGGCACGCTCTTCGCGCGGCTGGCGCTCCTCGCGGGGCTGACGCTCGGCGCGTTCTTCACGCGGCTGACGCTCTTCGCGAGCCGGGCGCTCAGTGCGCTCACCGCGCTCGTCGCGGCGACCACGCTCTTTACGCTCGTCATCGCGACGGCCGCCGTCGCGACCGTCACGGCGACGGTTCTGCTGACGGCCGTTGCGACGCTCGCCCTGGCCTTCGCTGCGCTCGGTGGCGGGCTTCTCGGCGGCGACCGGGGTCGGTTCCGGCTTGCTGCCGGCAAACAGGCCCACCAGCGACTTCACCAGGCCCTGGAACAGGCTCGGCTCAGGCATGGGCTTGGTGGCTTCGACGGCGACCGGTGCTTCAGCGGCAGTCTGCTGCGGGGCAGGGCTCTGCGGGGAAACGGTCTTCACGGCGGCTTCCTGGCGAACCAGGGTGCGGGTAGCGCTGACCGGCTGGACTTCCTCGTGCTCTTCCGGGGCCATCTCGTAGCTGGCGTGGCCGGACAGCAGTTCGGGGTTGTCGTCACGCAGGCGCTGAACTTCGAAGTGCGGAGTTTCCAGGTGGTCGTCCGGCAGGATGAAGATGCGCGCACGGGTGCGCAGTTCGATCTTGGTGATGGCGTTGCGCTTCTCGTTGAGCAGGAAGGCGGCAACCTGGAACGGAACGCGCGCACGAACTTCGGCGGTGCGGTCCTTCAGGGCTTCTTCCTCGATCAGGCGCAGGATGGCCAGCGACAGGGATTCGACGTCGCGGATAATGCCTTGGCCGTTGCAGCGCGGGCAGACGATGCCGCTGGTCTCGCCCAGGGACGGGCGCAGGCGCTGACGGGACATTTCGAGCAGGCCGAAGCGCGAGATGCGGCCAACCTGGACGCGGGCACGGTCGGCTTCCAGGGCTTCGCGGACACGTTCTTCCACGGCGCGCTGGTTTTTCGCCGGGGTCATGTCGATGAAGTCGATGACGATCAGGCCGCCGATGTCACGCAGGCGCAGCTGGCGGGCGATTTCCTCGGCCGCTTCCAGGTTGGTCTGCAGGGCGGTTTCTTCGATGTCGCTGCCTTTGGTGGCGCGCGCCGAGTTGATGTCGATGGACACCAGGGCTTCGGTCGGGTCGATCACGATCGAGCCACCGGACGGCAGGTCGACCACGCGCTGGAAGGCGGTTTCGATCTGGCTTTCGATCTGGAAGCGGTTGAACAGCGGCACGCTGTCTTCGTAGAGCTTGACCTTGCTGGCGTACTGCGGCATCACCTGGCGGATGAAGGTCAGGGCTTCTTCCTGGGCGTCGATGCTGTCGATCAATACTTCGCCGATGTCCTGGCGCAGGTAGTCGCGGATGGCGCGGATGATGACGTTGCTTTCCTGGTAGATCAGGAACGGACCGCTGCGCTCGCCGGAGGCTTCCTTGATGGCGCCCCACAGTTGCAGCAGGTAGTCGAGGTCCCACTGCAGCTCTTCGGAGCTGCGGCCCAGGCCTGCGGTGCGGACGATCAGGCCCATGTCGCCTGGAACGGTCAGGCCGTTCAGGGCTTCACGCAGTTCGTTGCGCTCTTCACCCTCGATGCGGCGGGAGATGCCACCGGCGCGCGGGTTGTTGGGCATGAGCACCAGGTAACGGCCGGCGAGGCTGATGAAGGTGGTCAGGGCTGCGCCCTTGTTGCCACGTTCTTCTTTCTCGACCTGGACGATGACTTCCTGGCCTTCGCTCAGGACGTCCTTGATGTTGATGCGGCCTTCAGGGTTCTTCTTGAAGTACTCGCGGGAGATTTCTTTGAGGGGGAGGAAGCCGTGGCGTTCGGCGCCGAAGTCGACGAATGCGGCTTCGAGGCTCGGCTCGATGCGGGTGATGCGGCCTTTGTAGATGTTGGCCTTCTTCTGTTCTCGCGCACCGGACTCGATGTCCAGGTCGAACAGGCGTTGGCCGTCTACCAGCGCTACACGCAACTCTTCGGGTTGAGTTGCGTTGATCAGCATTCTTTTCATGTAGTACCAATGGTTTCCGGGGCCACCGGAAACGGCGATCGGCACACACGACTCTCACGGTCGGTGCTAAGGCACGTACTCAGGAACGGCGGACCATTCCAGTGTCCAGCGGCAGCAGGATAAATCTGCTGTGCCGCGACTACGTTTCCTGCTTGTCGAGTAAGAACAAGCACTCATCAGGAGGAGGAATTAACTGTCAGATGCGGACGATAAATGCGTCTACGTTCAAGGCATGCGTTCAAGGCATGAACGCAACGCAATCCGACAGTTGTGCATCTCCGCCCTGCACATTTCCCTAAGAGCCGGGTGCCACTCGCTGAATCCGGGAGCGGGGTTGGCTTTTATCACGGCTACCTTGGTGGCCGTGGTCATGTCTCAAGACCTGGGTTTCGAGGCGCTGTCGGCGCGAGAATCGCTCGGGCCGTTGCAACGCTTCCGGGGACTGCCTCGTGTCCGTTCAATGTGTTTGCAGGCGGTTGGGGATGGCGATTACGCGATCATCCGCAGGCCTGGCCACTTTTGGCGGCCTCCCGAATATAGCAGCAATGATTAAGTGCTTCAATTGAATGAAAAATTGTTATCATATCCGGATGACGAATCCCGCCCCTCCGACTTCCGGCGTTCAGCTGCTTGAAGTCGCGCCGGAGTATGCCGGCCAACGAATCGACAATTTCCTCCGCACCCAGCTCAAGGGCGTGCCCAAGACCCTGATCTACCGCATCCTTCGCAAGGGTGAGGTGCGGGTCAACAAGGGCCGGATCAAGCCTGAATACAAGCTGCAAACCGGCGACGTTATACGTGTTCCGCCGCTGCGTCTGGCTGAGCGCGACGAGCCGGTGCCGCTGGCCCAGGGACTGCTGGAGCGCCTGGAGGCGGCCATCGTCTTCGAAGACAAGGCGCTGATCGTGGTGAACAAGCCCACCGGTATTGCCGTGCATGGCGGTAGCGGACTGAATTACGGGGTCATCGAGGCCTTCCGTCAGCTGCGTCCGGAGTGCAAGGACCTGGAGCTGGTGCATCGCCTCGATCGCGATACTTCCGGTCTGCTGATGATTGCGAAGAAGCGCAGCATGCTGCGCCATCTGCACGACGCCCTGCGCGGCGAGCGCATCGTCGACAAGCGCTACCACGCCCTGGTGCGCGGCAACTGGCCGGCGGCGAAGAAGCAGATCGCCGTGCCGCTGCTGAAGAACAACCTGCGCTCCGGTGAGCGCGTGGTGGAGGTGAATCCCGAGGGTAAGGAAGCGCTGACCGAGTTCAAGGTGCTGCGCCGCTTCGGTGATTTTGCCACCCTGGTCGAGGCGCGCCCGATTACCGGGCGTACCCATCAGATCCGGGTGCATGCCAAGCATGCCGGTCATTCCATCGCTGGCGATCCCAAATACGGTGATGAGGATTTCTCTCGCGAGATCCGTGAGCTCGGCGGCAAGCGCCTGTTCCTGCACTCGGCGTACCTGCGTGTGCCGTTGCCGGATGGCTCGGTGCTGGAGCTGGAAGCGCCGGTCGACGATGTCTGGCTGCGGACCGTGGAGCGTCTGGATGCGTGAGTACTCCCTGCTGATCTTCGATTGGGATGGCACGCTGGTAGATTCCATCGGTCGTATCGTCGAGGCGATGCGGGTCGCGGCCGTTGGCTCCGGTCTTCCGGAGCGTAGCGAGGCGTCGATCAAGGGCATCATTGGCTTGGGTCTGCCGGAAGCTATCCAGACGTTGTACCCGGAAGTGGAAGAGGGTGAGCCGCTGGATCGCTTCCGTCGTGACTACGGTGATCACTACCTGAGCCTTGAGGTGCAGCCTTCGCCGCTGTTCCCGGGGGTTGCCGAGGCCATGGTTGAGTTTCGCGGTGCGGGCTATCAGTTGGCTGTCGCCACTGGCAAGAATCGCCGAGGGCTGGATCGCGTGCTGGCGGGGCAGGGCTGGACCGACTTCTTCAATATCACCCGTGCCGCCGACGAGTCGGCGAGCAAGCCGGATCCGCGCATGCTGCACGAGATCCTCGAGCATTGCGGTGTCGATGCTCGCGATGCGCTGATGGTGGGCGATTCGCCTTTCGATCTGGAAATGGCGCGCCGTGCCGGCATGGATTCAGTGGCAGTGGGCTATGGTGCTCAGTCGCTGGAGATTCTTCGGGAGTATGCTCCGGCGCTGGAAGTGGATCATTTCAATGAATTGCGCGCCTGGCTGGCTGGGCGCTCGGTGAAACCGGTGCTTAAGGTAGGCAACTGATGTCGGATGAATGGAAGGCGGACGATAACAAGGCTGCGCAAACCACAGCAGGTGACGACAAGAGCTGGAAGCTGCTGGAGAAGGCCGTGCTGGCGGGTGTCCAGGAGCAGCGCCGGTCGCGTCGCTGGGGCATCTTCTTCAAATTGCTGACCTTCGTTTACCTGTTCGGTGCGTTGGCGTTGTTCACGCCCTTCAGTGGCTTGTCCAAGTCAGCGTCGCGCAGCGCCAGCCACACGGCGTTGATCGAAGTAAAGGGCATGATCGCCGACAACGAGCCGGCCAGCGCTGACAACATTGTCGGTGCGCTGCGCTCTGCGTTCGAGGATGTCGGCACCAAGGGTATTGTTCTTCGTATCAATAGCCCGGGTGGCAGTCCAGTGCAGTCCGGCTATATCTACGATGAAATCAAGCGCCTGCGCGGTGAGCATCCAGATATCAAGGTTTACGCGGTCATCAGTGATCTGGGCGCTTCCGGTGCCTACTACATCGCCAGTGCTGCCGATGAGATTTATGCGGACAAGGCCAGTCTGGTTGGGTCCATCGGTGTGACGGCGGCGACTTTCGGCTTCGTCGGCACCATGGAGAAGCTGGGTGTGGATCGTCGTGTCTACACCTCGGGCGAGCACAAGGCTTTCCTTGATCCATTTCAGTCGCCGAAAGCGGATGAGACCGCCTTCTGGCAGCAGGTGCTGGATGTCACGCACAAGCAGTTCATTGACAGCGTGAAGAAGGGGCGTGGCGATCGTCTCAAGGACAAGGAGCATCCGGAGCTCTTCTCCGGCTTGATCTGGTCGGGCGAGCAGGCGCTGCCGCTGGGGTTGATCGATGGTCTGGGTAGCACCAGCTACGTGGCGCGCGAGATCATCAAGGAGAAGGAGATCGTGGACTACACCGTCCAGGAGACCGCCTTCGACCGCTTCACCAAGAAGCTCGGTGCCAGTGTTGCGGAGCGCATGGCGATGTGGATGGGCTGGCAGGGTCCGATCCTGCGCTAGGTTGTCTCTCCGTGTACGCTTCCTTATATAAAGGAAGAAAAAGGCCCGGCGATTGCCGGGCCTTCTCGTTTCGGGCTGTCCGGGTTTCAGGCTTTTCTTTCAGGGTACGGGCACCTGCTCGGCGAGCAGCATGTCCACCAGGCGAATCAGTGGCAGGCCGACCAGGCTGGTGGCGTCTTCGCCTTCGGTGGCGCGGAAAAGGCTGACGCCCAGGCCTTCGGCCTTGAAGCTACCGGCGCAGTCGAAGGGTTGTTCGGTCTCGAGGTAGCGGCGAATGCGTGCTTCATCGAGGTTGCGGAAGTGCACAGTAAACGGTACGCAGTCGACCTGGGCCTGGCCGCTCTGGCTGTTCAACAGGCAGAGGCCCGTGAGGAAGCTGACGCTCTTGCCGCTGGCATCCTTCAGTTGTCCAGTGGCACGCTCGATGTCGTGGGGCTTGCCGAGAATCCGGTTGCCGTTCACTGCTGCCTGGTCCGAGCCGATGATCAGGTGGGTGGGGTAGCGCTGGGCCAGGGCGCGCGCTTTGCTCTCTGCCAGTCGGCGCACCAGTTGCTCGGCGGTCTCGCCGGGCTGGGGCGTTTCGTCGACGTCGGGGCTGACGCATTCGAACGGCAGGCGCAGGCGCTGCAACAATTCGCGGCGGTAGGGCGAGCTGGAAGCAAGGATCAGGGGTAGCATGAAGAATTCCTTCGGGGCGTCGCCGCGATTCTAGCGAAAAGGGCTGTCCATACAGCGGTTTATGGCTAATTTCCTTTGACAGCTTCGGGTGCATCCCTATAATGGCGCGCTTATGTTGAATGGACCGATACCACCTCACGTTGATCCGCGCAAATTGGTAGAGCGCGCCGCCACCCTCGAGGGTGTGCTGCCGATCGCCAAGATGGCACGTCTCAGCGAGCAATTGACCAGCAGTGATGGCGATGTTCACGCGAAGTTTTCCTTCTTCCGTGATCAGCAGAAACTGGCGGTCATGCACGTCGAGCTCAATGGCGAGGTGAGCATGGTATGCCAGCGCTGTCTCGAGCCGGCCAAATTCCATGTGGGTGGTGAGTACGATTACGTCATCATCCCGGAAGGCAAGTCGATCGATGATCTGCCCAGTGGCTACGATGCGCTGGAGGTGGGGGATGACCCCATCGACCTGACCTCGCTGGCTGAGGACGAGTTGCTGCTCGCCTTGCCCATCGTGCCGGTCCATGACCCTGAGGATTGCCAGCAGCCGGTGGGATACGCTACAGCGCCCGAACCGAGCGAGAACGTCGAAGAGCGGCCCAATCCGTTCAGCGTACTGGCGCAGTTGAAGCGTGACCCAAACGTTTAGGAGTTAATCAATCATGGCTGTTCAGCAGAACAAAAAATCCCGTTCCGCTCGTGACATGCGTCGTTCGCACGATGCCCTGGACGCGAACGCTCTGTCCGTGGAAAAGAGCACCGGTGAAGTTCACCTGCGCCACCACGTTTCCCCGGACGGTTTCTATCGCGGCCGCAAGGTCGTAGACAAAGGCTCTGACGAGTAATCTTTGTCCGCACCAATCATCGCGATTGATGCAATGGGTGGGGACTACGGTCCCCACTGCATTGTTCCGGCCTGCATTTCCTTTCTGGCCGAGCAAGCTTCCCTCCAGCTGGTCCTTGTCGGCCAAGCTCCTCTAATAGAAGAACACCTGCGCGGCCTTTCTCCGGCTGAGCGCCAGCGTCTTCATGTTCACCACGCCAGCGAAGTCGTCACGATGGACGAGCGTCCGTCCCAGGCGCTGCGTGGCAAGCCCGATTCCTCCATGCGTATTGCCCTCGAACTGGTTCGTGATGGCAAGGCTCATGCGTGCGTCAGTGCCGGCAATACCGGTGCGCTGATGGCGCTGTCCCGTTACCTGCTCAAGACGTTGCCCGGCATCGACCGTCCGGCGATGGTGACTGCTGTTCCGACGCAGACGGGGCATTGTCATCTGCTCGACCTGGGTGCCAACGTTGACTGCAGTGCCGAGCATCTCTACCAGTTTGCCGTCATGGGGGCCGTCGCGGCGGAAACGCTGGGCAAGAGCAACCCCAGGGTTGCGTTGCTGAATGTCGGCACCGAAGACATCAAGGGCAATCAGCAGGTGAAACTGGCGGCCAGTCTTCTGCAGCAGGCGCATGGCGTGAACTACATCGGCTACATCGAAGGCGATGGTCTGTATCGCGGCTTGGCCGATGTGGTGGTGTGCGACGGTTTCGTCGGCAACATCCTGCTCAAATCCAGCGAAGGGTTGGCAGCGATGGTCGCGGCGCGTCTGGAGGAGTTGTTCAACTCCAGCCTGCCGGCCAAGGCGGTTGGCCTGATGGCGATGCCGTTCCTGCGTCGGCTGCGTGGCGATCTCACGCCGTCGCAGCACAATGGTGCGAGTTTCCTGGGGTTGCAGGGCATCGTGGTGAAGAGCCACGGCAGCGCGAAAGAGGAGGGCATTCAGAGCGCCCTGCGTCGCGCGTTGCTGGAAGTTCGCGAGAATCTGCCCCAGCGGCTGCATGGCCGTCTGGAACATCTGCTCTAATGTGTGACCGCGGTCGCCAGACCGTCATCCAACTGTCAGTTCAATGCGCCAGGCTCTCGCCGGCGTTATCCATTTGACGACACAGACAAAAGGGACCTGTTGCAATGTCCGCATCCCTCGCCTTCGTATTCCCCGGTCAAGGTTCGCAGTCGCTCGGCATGCTCGCTGAGCTGGGTGGCCAGCACGCGATTGTGCGCGATACCTTCGCCGAAGCCTCCGCCGCCCTGGGTTATGACCTCTGGGCCCTGGTGCAGGAAGGTCCGGAAGAACGCCTGAATCAGACCGACAAAACCCAGCCTGCCATCCTCACTGTCTCCATCGCCTTGTGGCGCCTGTGGCAGTCCGAAGGTGGCGTGCAGCCGGCTTACGTCGCCGGCCACAGCCTGGGCGAATACTCCGCTCTCGTTGCTGCTGGCAGCCTGGCCTTCGCCGATGCGGTGAAGCTGGTCGAGCGCCGTGGCCAACTGATGCAGGAGGCCGTTCCGGCCGGTACTGGTGGCATGGCTGCCATCCTCGGTCTCGAAGATGCCGACGTGCTCGCTGCCTGTGCCGAAGCGGCCCAGGGCGACGTGGTCAGTGCGGTGAACTTCAACGCGCCCGGTCAGGTCGTGATCGCCGGTGCTGCCCAGGCCGTCGAGCGCGCCATCGAGGCGTGCAAGGCGCGTGGTGCCAAGCGCGCCGTGGCGCTGCCGGTCAGCGTGCCGTCGCATTGCGAGCTGATGCGCCCGGCTGCCGAGCGCTTCGCCGAGGCTGTGGAGGCCGTTCAGTGGCAGATGCCGCAGATCGCCCTGGTGCAGAACGTTTCCGCCCAGGTGCCGGCTGACCTGGCCGTGCTCAAGCGCGACCTGTTGGCGCAGCTGTACAGTCCGGTCCGCTGGGTCGAGAGCGTGCAGCTGCTGGCCGAGAAAGGCGTCACCGACCTGGTCGAGTGCGGCCCGGGCAAGGTGCTGGCTGGTTTGAACAAGCGTTGCGCCAAGGGCGTGACCACCCACAACCTGGACTCCGCGGACGCCTTCGGCGCAGCCCGCGCGGCTCTGGCTTGAACAGGAGATAAGGCATGAGTCTGCAAGGTAAGGTTGCCCTGGTTACCGGCGCGAGCCGTGGTATTGGCCAGGCCATCGCACTGGAACTGGGTCGCATGGGCGCCACCGTGGTTGGTACTGCGACCAGCGAGTCCGGCGCGCAGAAAATTTCCGAGTACCTCAAGGAAAACGGCATCCAGGGTTCGGGTATGGTCCTGGACGTATCCAGCGACGAGTCCGTGACCGCTGTTGTCGAAGCCATCCAGAAAGAATCCGGCGCGCCGGCTATCGTCGTCAATAACGCAGGTATCACTCGCGATAACCTGCTGATGCGCATGAAAGACGACGAGTGGTTCGATGTGGTCAACACCAACCTCAACAGCCTCTACCGCCTGTCGAAAGCCGTCCTGCGCGGCATGACCAAGGCACGCTGGGGTCGCATCATCAATATCGGCTCTGTCGTCGGCGCCATGGGCAATGCCGGGCAGACCAACTACGCGGCTGCCAAGGCCGGCCTGGAAGGCTTCACCCGCGCTCTGGCGCGTGAAGTCGGTTCCCGTGCTATCACTGTCAACGCGGTTGCCCCGGGCTTCATCGACACCGACATGACCCGCGAACTGCCCGAGGCTCAGCGTGAAGCACTGCTCGGCCAGATTCCGCTGGGTCGACTGGGACAAGCCGAAGAGATCGCCAAAGTGGTAGCATTCCTCGCTTCCGAGGGCGCAGCTTATGTAACGGGTGCCACGGTACCGGTGAATGGCGGAATGTACATGAGCTGATGTGACGAGTTCCTTCGTGGCGATGTCATATGCGCTGTCTAAAATTATCCAAGCGTCGTAACGCTGGAATAGACAGGGCATCTGGGTTGCCGCGAAGGGGCGTCAGCGTTCAGCTTGAAATGCAGAAAACCCTTTCTATACACTTACCCGCAGCCCAGCTGTACGGATTGTCCATAGGAGTGAAAACAAGGTATGAGCACCATCGAAGAACGCGTCAAGAAGATCGTTGCTGAGCAACTCGGCGTTAAGGAAGAAGAAGTCACCAACAGCGCTTCCTTCGTCGAAGACCTGGGCGCCGACTCCCTTGACACCGTTGAGCTGGTGATGGCTCTGGAAGAGGAATTCGAGACCGAAATCCCCGACGAGCAAGCCGAAAAGATCACCACCGTTCAGGAAGCCATCGACTACATCGTTGCCCACCAGGCATAAGACGTAGTCGTCGGTTCCCCGACGAAAGAAGCCGCACGGCCTGCAAAGGCGTGCGGCTTTTCTTTAACGCCGGCATCAGCCGGCGTTATTGCCGTGAAACGTATGAGAGGAAGTCACAGTGTCGCGTAGACGCGTAGTCATCACCGGCATGGGTATGTTGTCGCCCCTGGGTGTGGATGTGCCGAGCAGTTGGGAAGGCATTCTCGCCGGGCGCAGCGGTATCGCCCCGATCGAGCACATGGACCTGTCCGCCTTTGCCACCCGTTTTGGCGGCTCGGTGAAAGGGTTCGACGTCGAGCAATACATGTCCGCCAAGGAAGCTCGCAAACTCGACCTGTTCATCCAGTACGGCCTGGCTGCCAGCTACCAGGCGGTGCGCGATTCCGGCCTGGAAGTCACCGACGCCAACCGGGAGCGCATCGGCGTTGCCATCGGTTCGGGCATCGGCGGTCTGACCAACATCGAAAACACCTGTCGTTCGCTGTTCGAGCAGGGCCCGCGGCGCATCTCGCCGTTCTTCGTCCCTGGCTCGGTCATCAATATGGTTTCCGGGTTCCTGTCGATCAACCTCGGTCTGCAGGGCCCCAACTACGCCATCACCACCGCCTGCACCACCGGCACCCACAACATCGGCATGGCCGCACGCAACATCGCCTACGGCGACGCTGACGTGATGGTAGCCGGTGGGTCCGAGATGGCGGCCTGTGGTCTTGGCCTGGGCGGCTTCGGCGCCGCTCGTGCACTGTCCACCCGCAACGACGAGCCGACCAGGGCCAGCCGTCCGTGGGACCAGGACCGCGACGGCTTCGTGCTTTCCGACGGCGCAGGCGCGCTGGTACTGGAAGAGCTGGAGCACGCCAAGGCTCGTGGTGCGCGCATCTATGCTGAGGTCGTCGGCTTCGGCATGAGCGGTGACGCCTTCCACATGACCGCTCCGCCGGAAGATGGCGCCGGTGCTGCCCGCTGCATGAAAGCCGCGCTGCGCGATGCCGGGCTGAACCCCGAGCAGGTCGACTACATCAATGCCCATGGCACCTCGACGCCGGCCGGCGACATCGCGGAAATCGCCGCGGTGAAATCGATCTTCGGCGATCACGCCTACCTGCTGTCGATGAGCTCCACCAAGTCCATGACCGGCCACCTGCTGGGTGCTGCCGGTGCGGTCGAGGCGATTTTCTGCGTGCTCGCGCTGCGTGATCAGGTTGCCCCGCCGACCATCAACCTGGACAACCCCAGCGAAGGTTGCGACCTCGATCTGGTCGCCCATCAGGCCAAGGAGCGTCCGATCGACGTCGCCCTGTCCAACTCCTTCGGCTTCGGTGGCACCAACGGCTCCCTGGTGTTCCGCCGGTTCCACGGCTGATGCTGAGCTGGATCGACGGCCAGAGCGCCGAGGCCTTGTCCGCGCGCGATCGCGGACTGGCCTACGGTGACGGTCTGTTCGAGACCATTCGCGTGTCCGCAGGCCGTCCGCGTCTGCTGGCACGCCATCGGGCGAGGCTGGAGGAGGGCGTTCGGCGCCTGTCCCTGCCTGTCTCTCTCGATCTCGTCGAAGACGAACTCCTGCGTTTCTCCGCTTTGCTCGGTGATGGCGTCGCCAAGCTGATGCTGACGCGTGGCGAAGGCGCGCGTGGCTATGCACCGCAGGTCGATGCCCAGGTGCGACGCCTGCTGCTGGCCTCGCCAGCGCCGGCCTATCCGGCGAAGCACTGGGAGGAGGGCGTGACGCTCTTTCCCTGCACCACGCGCCTGGCTGAGCAGCCATTGCTGGCTGGTCTGAAACACCTCAATCGCCTTGAGCAGGTGCTGGCCCGCGCCGAGTGGACTGACGCCGCGTTTGCCGAAGGTTTGATGCGTGATGTTTCCGGACGCATCGTCGAAGGTGTGTTCAGCAATCTGTTCCTGGTGAAGCAGGGCGAGCTGATCACGGCCGAGCTCAGCCGCTGTGGCGTTGCCGGCGTGATGCGTGCGGAAGTCATGGAGCGCGCCCGCTCGCTGGGCGTGCCGGTCATCGTGCGTGACATCGAGCACGGCGAACTGGCACAGGCCGACGAGGTCTTTCTCTGCAACAGTCTCTACGGTATCTGGCCGGTGCGCGGCGCTGCCGAGCACGCTTGGCCGGTCGGGCCGCTGACCCGTAAACTGCAGGGCCAACTCCGCGAACTTCTGGATTTCTGATACGTGATGCGCAAATTGCTGGTGCTGCTGGAAGGCGGCCTGCTGCTGGCCGGGCTGTTGCTGGGCCTGGCGGCCTGGGAGCAGCACCGTGCGCTGCAGCAACCGCTCCAGCTCACCGAAGAGCGTCTGCTTGACGCTCCTGCCGGCGCCACCCCTGGCCGCCTGCTGACCCGCCTGGAGGACGAAGACGTCCTGCACGGTGGTTTCTGGCTGCGCCTGTACTGGCGTTTCAACCTGGCCGGTGAGGCGTTGCACACGGGCGAATATCGCCTGACGCCCGGCATGACCGCTGCTCAATTACTCGACCTGTGGCGCGAGGGCGATGTGGTGCAGTACGGCCTGACCCTCGTGGAAGGCTGGAACTTCCATCAGGTCCGCGAGCTGCTCGCCCGTCAGCCCAAGCTGGAGCAGACCCTGAACGGCCTCAGCGATGCCGAGGTGATGGCGAAGCTGGGCAAGCCTGGGGTCTTCCCGGAAGGCCGGTTCTTCCCCGACACCTACCGCTTCGTCCGCGGCACCAAGGACGTCGATATTCTCAAGCACGCCTTCCAGCGCATGGACACGATCCTGGCCGAGGAGTGGGACAAGCGCAGTGACGACCTGCCCTACAAGGACTCCTACCAGGCGCTGATCATGGCGTCGCTGGTGGAGAAGGAAACCGGCGTGCCCCAGGAGCGCGGGCAGATCGCCGGCGTCTTCGTGCGCCGCCTGCAGAAGAACATGCTGTTGCAGACCGACCCGACCGTCATCTACGGCATGGGCGAGCGCTACGCCGGCAAGATCACCCGCGCCGACCTGCGCACGCCAACGCCGTACAACACCTATGTGGTTGCTGGCCTGCCGCCGACGCCCATTGCGCTGCCCGGCCGCGAAGCTATCCATGCCGCGCTCAATCCGGCACAGGGGCAAAGCCTGTACTTCGTCGCGCGTGGAGATGGCAGCCACACCTTCTCCGACAACCTCGACGATCACAACAAGGCCGTCCAGGAATTCCAGATCAAGCGCCGCGCCGACTACCGTTCCAGTCCGGCGCCCGTTCCGCTGCCGGCACCGACACCTGCAGCGGATGCGCCAGCCGGCGATACCCCGGCGGCGAAATAGCCCGACAATACAAGGAGTGAGCCGAGTGACCGGCCTGTTCATCACCCTGGAAGGCCCCGAAGGCGCGGGCAAGAGCACCAACCGCGAGTACTTGGCCGAGCGCCTGCGCGAGCGCGGCATCGAGGTCCAGCTGACCCGTGAACCCGGCGGCACACCGCTGGCCGAGCGCATCCGCGAGCTGCTGCTGGACCCGAGTGACGAGACGATGGCGGTGGACACAGAGCTGCTGCTGGTCTTCGCCGCTCGTGCCCAGCATATCGCAGAGGTGATCCGGCCCGCTCTCGAGCGTGGCGCCGTGGTGCTGTGCGATCGCTTCACCGACGCAACCTACGCCTACCAGGGGGGCGGTCGTGGCCTGCCGGTGGAGCGCATCGCGCAACTGGAGCGTTTCGTCCAGGGTGACCTGCGTCCGGACCTGACCCTGGTCTTCGACCTGCCGGTGGAAATCGGCCTGTCCCGCGCGGCTGCCCGTGGCCGGCTGGATCGCTTCGAACAGGAAGGGCGTGCATTCTTTGAATCGGTGCGCAACACCTACCTGGATCGCGCTCGCGCCGAGCCGGCTCGCTATCACATCCTCGATGCCGCGCAGACGCTGGCCGAGGTGCAACGTGACCTGGATAGCCTGCTGCCGACCCTGCTGGAGCGCCTGAATGGCTGACATCTACCCATGGCAGCAGGGCCTCTGGCAGCAGCTGAGTAGTCGCCCGCGCCACGCCCATGCCTATCTGCTGCACGGGCCGGCGGGCATCGGCAAGCGCGTGCTGGCAGAGCATCTCGTGCATCTATTGCTCTGTCAGCGGCCTGAGACTGGGAAGGCCTGCGGAGGGTGCAAGGCCTGCCAACTGCTCGCGGCCGGCACGCACCCGGATTATTTCCTGCTGGAGCCGGAAGAGCCCGAGAAGCCCATCCGCGTCGATCAGGTCCGCGAACTGGTGCAGTTCGTGGTGCAGACCGCGCAGTTGGGCGGGCGCAAGGTCGTGCTCCTGGAGCCGGCCGAGGCCATGAACCTCAATGCGGCCAACGCGTTGCTGAAAAGCCTCGAAGAGCCGTCCGGCGACACCGTGCTGCTGTTGATCAGCCATCAGCCCAGCCGATTGCTGCCAACCATCAAGAGCCGCTGTGTGCAGCAGGCCTGTCCACAGCCGACCGCCGAGCAGGCTCGTACCTGGCTGGCAGGCTCGCTGCCCGGGGAGTCGACGGAGGCGCTGGACGAGTTGCTGGTGCTGGCCGGCGGGTCGCCGCTCACTGCATTGCGCCTGCAGGGGCAGGGCGTGCGCGAGCAGCGCGCGCAGGTGGTGGAGGGCGTGAAGAAGCTGCTCAAGCAGCAGGTTGCGCCAGGTCAGCTGGCAGAAAGCTGGAACGGCGTACCCTTGCCGCTGCTCTTCGACTGGTTCTGCGACTGGTCGCTGTTGATCCTGCGCTATCAGCTGGCCCGCGACGAAGAGGGCCTGGGCCTGACCGACATGCGCAAGGTCGTGCAGTATCTCGCTGACAAATCGACGCAGCCCAAGGTACTGGCGATGCAGGACTGGCTGCTGCTGCAACGGCAGAAAGTCCTCAATAAAGCCAACCTGAACCGTGCCTTGCTTCTCGAAGCCTTGCTCGTACAGTGGGCAAGTCTCCCCGGGCCGGGCTAGAATCCGGCCATCGGAAAATTCTGCCAGGACAGCTGAATGAGCTTGCCACCAAATCTGGGTCCGCGTAACGGAATCCTGTCCCTGACCATCAAGGACAAATCCGTGCTGTATGCCGCCTACATGCCGTTCATCCGCAATGGCGGGCTGTTCATTCCGACCAACAAGACCTACAAGCTGGGCGATGAGGTCTTCATGCTGCTCAACCTGATGGATGAGCCGGAGAAAATCCCGGTCGCCGGCAAGGTGGTCTGGATTACCCCGAAAGGCGCCCAGGGCAACCGCGCGGCCGGTATCGGTGTGCAGTTCAACGATGGCGACAACACGGCGCGCAACAAGATCGAGACCTACCTCGCTGGCGCGCTGAAGTCGGACCGCCCGACCCATACCATGTAAGATTCGCAGGCTATACAGGCTGCAAGCACGAAGCGCCCAATCGGGCGCTTTGTCATTTTCCGGAGAGTGTTTTCATGTTGGTCGATTCCCACTGCCACCTCGATCGTCTCGATCTCGCTGCCCACGACGGGTCGCTGGATGCGGCGCTGGACGCCGCCCGAGCGCGCGGCGTCAGCCAGTTCCTGTGCATCGGCGTCAGCGCGGACAACGCCAAGGCAGTGAAGGACCTGGCTGATCGTTACGCTGATGTGCATTGCTCGGTGGGCGTCCACCCGCTGGATCTGGAGCCGGGCGCTGCGCCTGCGCTGGACTGGCTGCTGGGCGAGCTGAACCACCCGCGTGTGGTGGCCATCGGCGAGACCGGCCTGGACTATCACTACGAGCCCGAAGCCGCCGAACTGCAGCAGGAAGCCTTCCGCCTGCACCTGGAGGCCGCCAAGGTGACCGGCAAGCCGGTCATCGTGCATACCCGTGAAGCCCGCGCCGATACCCTGGCGCTGCTGCGTGAGGCGGCACTGCCGCAGGCCGGCGTGCTGCATTGCTTCACCGAGGACTGGGAGATGGCCAAGGCCGCGCTGGATATCGGCTTCTACATTTCGCTCTCGGGCATCGTCACCTTCCGCAATGCCGAGCAACTGCGCGAAGTGGCCCGCCAGGTGCCGGTGGATCGCCTGCTGGTAGAAACCGATTCGCCCTATCTCGCGCCGGTGCCACACCGCGGCAAGCCGAACCTGCCCGAGTATGTGCGCGACGTCGCCGAGTACCTCGCCGTGCTGCGCGGGGTGAGTTTTGAAACCCTGGCCGAGCAGACCACCGCCAATTTCCGTCGGCTGTTCCCGCTCGCGACCTGATTGCGTTGGCGCGGATACATTTCCTGCGCACAAAAAAAACCCGGGTTCTGGGGGATGAATCCGGGTCAAGACCATTAGGAGTGTAACAATAAGGTACGCGATCCTCGGTACCTTCACCGGCGGGGCACTTGGGGGGAGATGCCGCGCACCGGTATCTACAAGTATTGGTCAAGATGCGGCGGCTGCCACAGGGTGCCCGGTGTTTTTTAAACGGATTTGGAATACATCACACCGGGCTGAGCAGCTTTCTCGGTCGCGCCTGCGTTATTGCCCTGCCAGAGCCCTGATCAGCTCCAGGGTTTCCTCGATTACCGCCTCGCTGGTGTAGAAGTGCGGCGAGAAGCGGATGCCGGCGCCACGCTGGATACACACAACCTGCTCGGCGCGCAGGCGCTCCAGCAGTCGGGTATTGTCCCAGCTGGCGAGGCTGAAAGTCAGGATGCCGGCGCGACGGGCCGGGTTCTGCGGGCTGTGCAATGACGCGCCGCTGATTCGACCGAGACCGTCGTGCAGTTGCTGGACGCGCGCCTGCACCAGTTCGCCCACGGTCGCCATGCCCACTTCTTCCAGCAAGCTGAGGCTGGCGTCCAGGGCCACCGCGCCGAGCATGTTCGGGCTGCCGCACTCGAAGCGGCGAGCGCTGCGCGCCGGCTGCCAGTCGGCCAGGTCGTAGTTGCCGGCGTTCTCCAGCATATGCCAGCCATATTCCTGCAGCGCCAGTTGTTCGCGCTCGGCAGCGCGGCAATAGAACACCCCCAGGCCTTCCGGGCCGAGCATCCATTTGTGGCCGTCGGCCATGGCGAAGGCGCAGTCGTAGGCCTGGACATCGAAGGGCAGGGCGCCCAGTTGCTGAATGGCATCGATGCAGTACAGCACCCCGCGCTGACGGCAGCCAGCGCCGAGGCGTTCCAGGTCCATGCGCAGGCCGCTGGCGTACTGCACAGCGCTGATCGACAGCAGGCGTGTGCGTGGCGTGCAGGCGGCCAGCAGATCGCCTTCCGGGTCGTTTCCGTCCAGGCTCACCTGAATGACCTCTACGCCGCGTGGCTTCAGCGCTTCCCAGACGACACGATTGGAGGGGAACTCCTGGTCGCTGATCACCACCTGGTCGCCGGCGCGCCAGTCCAGGCCGAAGGCGACGAACGACAGTGCCTCGGAGGTGTTCTTCACCAGCGCGATATCGCCGGTGGTCTGGGCGCCGACAAGGCGCATCAGGCGCTCGCGCAGGCGTTTCTCGATGGTCAGCCACTGCGGGTAGTCGCGGGCGCCTTGCAGGATGTTTTCCTGGGCGAAGGCGGAGACGGCATCTGCGGCGCGCTTGGGCCAGGGAGCGACCGCCGCGTGGTTCAGGTAGCGCAGGCCGGAATGCTGGGGAAACTCGGAAGAAAAGCTAATCATGTCGGATGATCCGTGCAATTTGGCGCTGAATAGGCATAATACGCGGCTTCGAATTTTGACTATTTTTGACCGAACAGTCTTTTTATGCAGAAAGAGCCGCGCAAGGTTCGCGAATTCCGTCGTCGCGAACAGGAAATCCTCGACACCGCCCTCAAGCTGTTCCTTGAGCAGGGCGAAGACAGTGTCACGGTCGAAATGATCGCCGATGCCGTGGGTATCGGCAAAGGCACCATCTACAAGCACTTCAAGTCCAAGGCGGAGATCTACCTGCGCCTGATGCTGGACTACGAGCGCGATCTGGCCGACCTGTTCCACTCCGAAGACGTCGCCCGCGACAAGGAGCGCCTGTCGCGCGCCTACTTCGAGTTCCGCATGCGTGACCCGCAGCGCTACCGCCTGTTCGACCGCCTGGAAGAAAAGGTGGTGAAGACCAGCCAGGTCCCGGAAATGGTCGAGGAACTGCACAAGATCCGCGAGTCCAACTTCGAGCGCCTGAGCCAGCTGATCAAGGAACGTATCGCGGCGGGCAAGCTGGAAGACGTGCCGGCCTACTTCCACTACTGCGCTGCCTGGGCGCTGGTACATGGCGCCGTGGCGCTGTACCACTCGCCGTTCTGGCGCGATGTACTGGAGGACCAGGAAGGCTTCTTCCAGTTCCTGATGGACATC
>CBIGPF010000113.1:0-19231 GCA_966191535.1 uncultured Pseudomonas sp.
GCTGCGGCTCGATGAGCTTCGCGCCCGACGCCGAGTAGTGCACCTGTGCATAACTTTCGCCGAAGATTTCCCGGTACAGGCTCTCCGCACGCTGGGTCAGCAGCAGGATCTCGATGCGGCGGTTGGCGCCATTCTCCGGGTCCTCCGGGCGCAGCGGCATGACGTCGGCCTGGGCCGCCACCTGCAGCACATGTGCGGCGGGCAGTCCACTGTCGACCATCACGTTGCGCGCGCGCAGGGCGCGGTCGCCGGAGAGGTTCCAGTTGTTGTAGCCATCCGGCCGGCGGTACTGCACGGCATCGGTATGGCCACTGAGGATCAGCTTGTTCTGCACCTTGGCCAGCACGCCCGAGAGCGCGCCGAGCAGGGTCTGGAAGTGCGGATCGAGGGCGGCCTGGCCGCGGGCGAACATGAAGCGCTGCTGGTCATCCTTGATCAGGATGCGCAACCCCTGCGGGACCACGGTCACCTCGATGTTGGCCAGTGCGTCGACCTTGCCGGACACCTCGCGGATCAGCTCGGCCAGCTCGCGCAGGTCCTCGTTGCTGTCGTACTGGCGGCCTTCGCCGTCCTGCTGCACGGCCGAGTCCTTCGCCTGCTCACCGGCCTTGCCCTGCTTGCCAGCGTCCAGCGCGAGCTGCGGAGCGGGCTTTTCCGGGGTCTTGACCGGCTGCGGCATGCCATCCAGCTCGACAGGCGTGCGGCTGGCACCGTCGAACACGCCGGCGCCGCCATCCACCACCGGGTTGGCGTCCTGGTCACCCACTGCCACCGGTTGCGGCTCGGTCTGCGGATGGACGATCCACAGCACCATGAACAGCGCCATCATCGCCAGGGTGAAGTCGGCGAAGGCTACTTTCCAGGCACCGCCATGCTCATCATCGTGGCCCTTCTTGCTGCGGCGCTTGATGATGACTTCGCTGTGCTTGTCGGCACGTTTCTTCATGCTGCGTCCCGCTCTTCCTCATAGCGGGTGACCCAGGTCTCCAGCTGCTTGAACGCCGGTTTGACGTCCTGCTCGATCAGCTTGCGACCGGCATCGACTGCCAGCAGCGTGGGTTTGCCGGCAACGTGGGCGACCAGGGTGGTACGCACGCATTCCAGCGCCGACAGCTCGGTCTTCACGCGCTGCGACATAGCGTTGGACAGCGGGTCCATCAGGCAGTAGCAGACGAAGATGCCGAAGAAGGTACCCACCAGCGCGGCGGCCACGTGAGCACCGATCTCGGCCACCGAGCCACCGATGTTGCCCATGGTGATGATGATGCCGAGGATCGCCGCGAGAATGCCGAAGCCGGGCATCGCCTCACCGACCTTGTGCAGCGACTTGGACGGCTGCAGCAGCGCGTGCTCCATGGCGTCCAGCTCCTGCTCGAGGAAGCCCTCGAGTTCGTGGGCGCTGATCTTGCCCATGGCCATCAGGCGGAAGTTGTCGGCGATGAACGCCATCAGGTTCTTTTCCTGGAGGATCAGCGGGTAGCGGGCGAACAGGTCGCTCTGGTCCGGCTCTTCGATGTGCGCGTCGAGCACCTTCAGGCCGCCGACGTCGACCATCTCCAGCAGCTCGTAGAGGAGCATCAGCAGCTGGCGCTGGAACTCTTCGCCACGGCGCCTGAAGACGAACACGCCCTTGATCTGCGAGCACATCTCCAGCAGTACTTCGCGCGGGTTGGCGACGACCAGGGTGCCCAGGCCAGCGCCAAGGATGATGACCATCTCCGCCGGCTGCCAGAGCGCGCGCATGTCGCCGTGGGCCATGGCGTAGCCGCCGAGCACGCAGGCGATGATGATCAGGGCGCCGATGATTTTCTGCATGGTTATGGGTTCTTCAGAGAGTGTCGGGGTCGTTGAGGAAACGGCTGCATTTGCCGATCGCCTGCTTCATCAGCTGGCAGATGCGCGCATCGGTCAGCTCCAGCACCAGGGCGATTTCCTTGAGGTTCAGCTCGTGCTGGTAATACAGGTTGAGGATCAGCCGCTCGCGCTCGTTGAGGCGCTCCAGGGCCTGGGCCAGCAGGCGCTCCTTGAGCACCCGATCCTCCAGCGCATCGCCACTGCCCTGCACGCCGTCATGGCCGTTCTGCAGCAACGCGTCGAAGCTCTCGATGGCTTCGGAGGACTCGGCGCGCAGGTAGTCCTGGTAACCCGCCTCGTCGAGGCCGGTGGCAGCGAGCACTTCCTCGTCGCTGGGTACCCGACCGAGCTGGCGGGCCAGCGCGCGGATGCTGTCGCGAACCTTGTGCGCCTGCTGGCGCACCTGGCGCGGTCGCCAGTCCTGGCGGCGCAGCTCGTCGAGAATGGCGCCGCGGATCCGCAGTGCGGCGAAGCGACCGAATTGTTCATCCGGCTCGCCATAGCGGCGCAGGCCTTCGAGCAGGCCCATCAGGCCGATCTGCTCCATGTCCTCGCGATCCAGCACCTGGTTGGCCTGCAGCGACAGCTGGCTGACGATGCGCCGTACCAGGGGCAGGTACTGCATCATCCAGCGCTGCTCGGCCGCCGGGGACAGGCGGGCATGGCCGCCTTCGGGGCTGTCGTAGCCTCCGGCGCCAGGGGCATAGCCGAGTGCAGGATCGCGAAGGGCGTGCATGGCGATCTACTGGACGATCATCTTGCTGAGCATCACGTGCTCGAACGGCACCACCACCTTGCGCGCGGCGAAGTCGTCGATCACCGCCTTTTCCAGACGCGTCTGCACATCGCCGATGGGCATCGCGCGCAGCACTTCGAACTTCTCCGGGGTCAGGTTGGCGACCACCGAGCTGCGCACCATGGGCGCGACGCTTTCCAGCTTCTTGCGCTCCTGCTCGGCCTTGGCCTGCAGCACCAGGTCGATCACGAAGTAGTGCTCGCGGTCTTCGCCACGGGAGCTGACGATGATCTTCTCGACCGGGACGAAGAGATACTCGGCACTCTCCTCTTCTTCCTTGGCATCGTCCTTGGCCCCGTCTTTCTCAGAGGTGGCGGCCGGAGCAAGGCTGGCGGCCTTGATCATCTTGTAGTTGACGAACACGCCACCGAGCACGACGGCGATATTCACGATGAGCATCAGTAGAACGAGACGCGGCGTGGACATGGGGGTTTCTCGAAAAATTCTGTGGAGTGCGGGCCGCAGGCGGCCTACACGGTAATCAGTACGTCGCTGTCGCCGCGCGCCGAGGAGCGCTCGCCGGCCTGCGCATCGCGCGGGTTGGCGGCGACCGCGACCTGTTCGTCGGCGAAGCGCTGGCGGTTCTGCTGGCCCTGCTGGCCGGACTGCGAGTCGGACGAAACCTGCACGTTGACCTGCAGGAAGTTCTGCCCGACCAGTTCCTGGCGCAGGCGGTCGCTGGTGTTCTGCAGCATGCGCACCACGTCGCCGTTGGACGCGGAAATCTGCACGTTGAGCTGGCCGGCCTCGTGGCGCACGAGGATTTCCATGGCGCCCAGCTCCGGCGGATCGAGACGAATCGTGGCGTTCTGCACACGCTGGCCGAGTTGCAACTCGACGTTGTCGCGCAGGGCGCTGATCATCTGTTCGCCCCAGTGCGCCTCGTTGTTGCCCTTGAGGTGCAGCGACTTGTCGAACAGGGGTGCTGCCGGCGCGGCGGCGGGCGCCGCTGC
The DNA here is from genome assembly GCA_966191535.1 of uncultured Pseudomonas sp. Lineage (GTDB taxonomy): Bacteria > Pseudomonadota > Gammaproteobacteria > Pseudomonadales > Pseudomonadaceae > Pseudomonas. The sequence continues at coordinate 3,604 of CBIGPF010000113.1, forward strand.
GCTGCCATCGACAGCCGGAGCACGCGCATCGAGCGCCGCTACCGGCAGCGTCGGCACAGCGGCGTCCGGGGCCTGCTCGGCAGCCGCCAGGTGCTGTTGCAGCAGCGTCTGTGCCTGGCTCTGGGTCGCCTCACGGGGAGCCGGAGCAGTCGCCTTGGCGGGCTCCTCGGGCAACTCCGCGGGGGGCAGCAACCTGTCTTCGGGCTTGACCGCAACCGGCGCCGGCTGCGCCGTCGGATCGACAGCCCGGGTGGCAAAACCGGCGACCTGCGCCGAGGTCTGCTCAGGCGGGTTGTCCCGCGCCTGGACCACCAGACCCGCCTGGCTGAGCATGCCGGCGAGCCAGCTCTCGGCGCCGGAAGGCGACGCCTCCTCGGCCGGCCGGGCTTGCGCGTCACGGTCGCTGATATCGGCAGGCAGTGCCTGAGGCAACACCGGAAGGACGGCATCGGCTTGCTGGGAAGGCTCTTCAACCTGCACGGTGTCGAACTGGGCAAGGAAAGACTGCACGGTGATCGTCCGCTCGCCAGACCCGGGCTGTGCTGGTTGCTGCGTGCGCAGACTGGCGACACCGGCAGGTACAGCCGCGTCAGTGTCACGGCACGAATCCTGCGGGCGCGCCTCGGCCACCGGGCGCGCGTCGCGGTCGGGGGTGGGCAGGGATTGGGTCGGCAGCTGAATCACGGTCTATCGACCCTCCTGGTACGTATCCACCTGCATGTATGCCGAGCGACCCTCGGCGTATTCCAGGTGCGAGAGCAGGAGGCGGCGCAAGCGTTCGCACTCCTCGGCGCAGGCCTGCGACGCCTGCTCGTGCAGGCGCTTCAGGTGCTTCTTGGCCAGCAGCACGTCGGCCGCCAGTCCGGTCTGCGATGACATCGCCACCAGTTGTGCGCGGATCGCCAGGTCGACCTGTCCCATGGCTTTCCAGTCCTTGCGCTGCAGCGCCCCGCCGAGCCGTTCGTACAGTTCCAGCAGGCGCTTGCGATCATCCACGTGCGGCACTCACGCCCTCCCAGCCTTCGCGCAGAATGCCCAGCAGACGCACCACTTCATCGATACCCGCGACATCCAGCGAGATGCTCACGTCGGAGAGCCGGTAGATGCAGTAGTCGTAGAGACGCGCCAGGCCCTGCACGGTCTCGCCGCCACTCTCGTAGTCGAGGGCGCCGTTCAGGCCGTTGAGGATGTTCAGGCACTTCTCCAGGGAGCGGCCCTTCTGCTGGAAGCGCTTGTGCTCGATGTGGCCGCGGGCGCGGGCCAGCTCATCGAGCAATCCGTCGAACAGCACCAGCACCAGCTCGTAGGGCGAGGAGGCGGCGGTGCGCGACTCCAGGTCGACCATGCGGTAGCTGTCGTAGCTTTCGTTCATGCCGTAGCCGCTCATCCGAACATCCCGGCTGTCTGGTCCATCGCCTGCATCGTCTGCATCATCGAGGTGTACTGCTTGAGGTAGCGTGCGTAGTAGGTGTCGTACTGCTTCTGCAGGTTGTCGTAGTCATCGTTGACCCGTTTCAGGCTGCTGTTGAGCGACTCCTTGCGGTTCTTCAGCACGCCGTTGACGCTGCTGGTGTAGAGCGACAGGGCCTTGTCGGTGCTGTCGAGCAGGTTGCCCTTGCCCATGAACAGCTTGTCCAGGCCTTCCGGGTCGGCAGCGATCGCTTTCTCGAAACGCGTGGAGTCCAGGGTCAGCTTGCCGTTGCGGTCGGCGCTGATGCCGAAGCTGATCAGGTTGGCGCCGCCGAAGGTGGTGCGCAGCAGCTGGTTGAGGCTGTTCTCGATGGCGCGCACGCTGGAGTCGCCGGCCAGGGCCCCGCGGGAGTTGCCGTTCTGGTCGCCCGAGGCGGTGAGGCTGTCGATCTGGCTGGCCAGGGCGTTGAACGCATCGATGAAGGTCTGCACCTTCTTCTTGGTCTCGCTCTGGTCCTGGGAAATGGTCATGGAAATCGGCTGCTCGCCGGATTTCTGCGCCTGGGTGAAGGTGACGCTGACGCCGTCGATGATGTTGTCGAAGGTGTTGCTGGCGTTGGTCAGCAGCATGCCGCTCTCGCCGCCCAGGCGGACGCGGGCGTCCTGCGCCTTGGACAGCTCCTGCGGGTTGCCGATGGCCGTCTCGAAGGCGCTGTTGCTGCTGTCGGTACCGCTGAGCGACAGGCTGATGGCGTTCTCCGCGCCGGACTTCTCCGCCCCCAGCACCAGGGAGACCTGGCCGTTGCTGCGCACCAGGGTGGCTTTCACACCGGTGTTGTCCGTGGCCTTGTTGATCGCCGCAGCCAGCTCGTCCATGGAGTTGCTGCCATCGCCATCGGTGTCGACCTTGCTCAGGTCGATGTCGAAGGACTTGCCGTTCTGGGTCAGGGTCAGGGTGCCCTGAGTATCGATATCGCTGGTCTGCAGGCCGGAGAAGGACAGCTGGTGGCTGGTGGCGAGCTGCTCGACGAAGAAGTCGTAGCGACCGGCCACGGCGCTCTTGCCGACGGTCGCGGTGAGATAGCCGTCCTTGCTCAGGGTAGCGCTGTTGACCAGCATGCTGGTGTTGCTGCCAGTAGTGCCCTGAAGCCCTTTCACCGCAGTGGAGAAGGTCTTGAGCGCCGTCTCCAGGGAGGTCACGGCGGTCAGCTGCGCCTGGTACGAGGCCTTGTTGCGGTCGGCCTTGTTCAGCCCGCTCTGCACATCGTACGTCGCCAGCTGCTGGGCCATGCTCTTGACGTAATCGGAATCTATGGTCGCCATCTGAATCCACCTCTTTGCTCCGGAAGAGCAATTACGATGCCAATGCCGGAGACCCCGTTTCATGGGGCTTTGCGGGTTTTCCAGGGAGAAGTCGAACTTCCGCCCGGCGTGCTTTGGCGCGCAGCGGGAAGCGGCATTTCCGCCTGCTGACCACGCACCCTGATGCAGGGAAAAGGCGACCGTGGAAAGGGATTCGTTAAGGGGTTTCGGCGGGGTGTTTGGCAACAGTGTTTTTCAGGAGCGCGCCACGCGCGCGGTCGCAGGCATGGCCCGCTCCTGCAGGGGGAGACGAACGCGGGGATCAGTACAGCTGGCGCGAATACACCGGCTGCTCGCGCGGATCGCCCATGAGCTGGCTGAGGATGTCGTTGTGCATTGCCAGCAGCTTGCCGTTGCGCTCGTTGAGGCGCTTGCACTGGGCCGTGAGCTGGCCCAGCTGCATCCACTCCTGCTGGAGTGCCTCGCGGCGCGGCGGCTTGTAGTTGGACAGCAACGTGCGCATGCCGTCGGCGTCCATTGACAAGTGGAAGGCCCGCAATACGCGCGTGCGGCGCTGGGCGCGGCCGGCGACGCCTTCGAGCAGCGCCTGGATATCGGGGTTCAGCGCATCGATCTGCGCGCTGTCCCGTGCCAGCAGGTGGCGGTACAGCTCCTGCAGGCGGTCGCGCAGCGCCAGGCAATCACGGCCATCCTGCTGGATGTCCTGCTCGATTACCTGCAGCAGCCGCGCGCGCTGGGTCATGCGTCGCTGCCGCGATGGTAGGAGAGGATGCTGGTGGCGAGCACACTGGTGTCGTTACCCAGCTCGCCATTCATCAGCGCGCGGCGGATCTCCGCGACGCGGCTCTGGTCCACGTCGGGCATGGCGCGCAGGGTCTCCTGCATTTCGTCCAGGCGCAGCGAATCGTTGACCGGCGCGACGGCGCTGGTCTCCGCCACCGGGGCTGCACGCTCGCTGCGCGCGGCCTTGGCGGACTCGCTGGTGGCCAGCGCGACGCTGGTCAGTTGCCGGGTGATTTCCATGATCGGTATCCGAATATTCTTGGGCTTTCCCTCAGAGGGCGACCGCCCCGACGGAAAACTTAAATGCGATGTTCACGCTCGCGCTCGCCACCAGGACTGCGCGGCGAGGCCATCCTGGATTTTCTGCTCCTGTTGCGCAAGCTGCAGCTGCCACTGGCCGACCTTGGCCTCGATCACCTGGGTGAGCACCTTCTCGCTGCGCATGGCCGCCATCAACTCGGACTGGATGCGCGCCAGGGTCTGCTCGGCAACCTCCAGTTCGCGGCGCTGCAACTGCAACATCTTGTGCAGGGTGGCCTTGTACTGCTGCTGGTTGTGCCGCTGCAAGGGCGTGCTGGTGGCCACGCTGAAGCCGCAGAGACGGTCCAGCCCGGTGATGTTGTTGCGGTATCGCTGGCAGAGAGTCTGCTGGTAGTTGACCCGCCCGAGCAGCTCGCGGACCTTGCCTCCGCGGACGTCGGCCAGGCGCCCGAGCATGTCGATCTGCGCCTTCATCAGCGGCCCCCGACGATGCTTTGCAGGGTGGCGACGCTGTTGCCCAGCTCGGCGCCATCGGCCGTTTCCTGGCGCAGGTAGCGCTCCAGCATCGGCGCCAGCTGCACCGCACGGTCGGTCTTCACGTCCATGCCCGGCGTATAGCCGCCCAGTGGGATCAGCTCCTTGATGCGCTCATAGGTACCGCTGAACTCCTTGAACTGCCGCGCCGCGGAAAGATGCGCGGGGTCCGCGACCTGACTCATGCAGCGACTGACCGAGGCGCCGATGTCGATGGCCGGGTAATGCCCGACGTCCGCCAGCCGGCGCGACAGGACGATGTGCCCGTCAAGGATCGCGCGGGCGCAATCGACGATCGGGTCCTGGTGATCGTCGCCCTCGGCCAGCACGGTGTAGATGGCGCTCAGGCTGCCGGTCGTGCCCTCGCCGTTGCCGGCGCTCTCCACCAGTTCCGGGAGCATGCCGAATACCGACGGTGGATAGCCCTTGGTGGCCGGCGGCTCGCCCAGGGCCAGGGCGATCTCGCGCTGGGCCATGGCGTAACGGGTCAGCGAGTCCACCAGCAGCAGCACGTCCTTGCCCTGATCGCGGAAGTAGGCGGCGATGCTGTGGCACAACTCGGTGGCCTTGAGGCGCATCAGCGGCGATTCGTTGGCCGGCGCCACCACCACCACGGCCTTCTGCAAACCCTCCGGGCCGAGGGAGTGAAGGATGAATTCCTGAACCTCGCGGCCGCGCTCGCCGATCAGCCCGACCACCACGACATCGGCCTTGGTCTGGCGGGTGATCATGCCCAGCAGCACGCTCTTGCCCACGCCGCTGCCGGCGAACAGGCCGACGCGCTGGCCCTTGCCCAGGGTCAGCAGGCCGTTGATGGCGCGCACGCCAACGTCCAGCGGCTCGGACACCGGGCGCCGGCGCAGCGGGTTTACGTTCGGCAACTCGGTGGGCAACGGATGGCGACCGGCGAGCTTGCCGAGACCGTCCAGCGGCTCGCCAAGGCCGTTGACCACGCGCCCCAGCCAGGAATGATCGATGTGCAGCACGGCTTCGTCCGGCGCCGGGAAGACCCGCGAGCCGGAGGTCAGGCCGACGGGCTTCTTGAAGGGCATGAGGTAAGTGATGTCACGGTTGAAGCCAACCACTTGCGCTTCCAGGCGCTCGCCGTCGGCGACTTCCACGTAGCAGCGCTGGCCGGTCATGCGCCGGCAGCCGAGGCTTTCCAGCAGCAGGCCGGAGACGCGCACCAGGCGACCGCTGACCCGCGCCAGCTGGACCGAGTCCAGCGAGCGCAGCGCTTCTTCCAGCTTGAAGCCGTCGCCCAGGGCCATGTCAGTCTTCGTCCTGCAGATGCGCGCTCAGGGCTTCCATGCAGCTGTCCAGGCGCTGCTGGCAGCCAATGTCGGCTTCCGCCTGCGCGGTGACGACACGGCATTCGCCCAGAGCCAGGCGCTCGTCCGGCACCAGGCGCCACTTGGCGGCACGCTCGGGGTTCAGCTCGCGGATGCGTGCGCATTCTTCCGGGTTGAGCAGGATCTGCACGTCGCCCTGCTCGCCCGGCATGGCGGCGAGGGCTTCCTCGGCCAGGGTCAGCAGCTGCGTGGGGTTGAGCGTGAGCTCGACGCGGATGACCTGTTTGGCGACCTTCTGCACCAGCTCCAGCAGCTCCTTCTGGCGGCTGCGCTGGAAGGCCTGGTGGTAATCGCCGAAGGCATCGACGGCGGCCTGCAGCGGCGCGCTGGCCTCGTCGAACACCTGGCGGCCAGTGGCTCGGCCTTCCTCGCGGCCCTTGCGCAGACCTTCCTGGCGACCGGCTTCGAAGCCCTCGCGCAGGCCGGCTTCACGGCCTTCGCCGACGCCGTCCTGGTAACCCCGCTCCAGGCCTTCCTGGAAGCCGTCTGAAATGGCGCGCTGGCGAGCGGCCGGGTCGCTGTCCCAGCCAGGGTTGTCGGCGCTCGCGGCAGCGCAGCGCGGCGGGAAGCGGTAAGGGCGCCAGGCGCGGCTGTCGGCCTTGATGACTTTGATCGCCATGCGCGGTTACTCCACCGTCTGCTCGCGGAACAGTTGCACCTGCAGGTCGCCCTCGGCGGCCAGCTCGCGCACCACGCCCATGATGTCCTTGCGTACCTGCTCCACGCGGCTCAGCGGCACCGGGCCCTGGCGGCGGTTGATGGACTCCATCTGCTGCGCCTGGCGCTTGGGCATGGCGCCCTGGATGGCGCGCACCAGCTCGGGCTCGGCGCCCTTGAGGGCAACCACCCACTCGTCCAGCGGGATGACTTCCAGCAGGCTCTGCAGCACTTCCTGGTTCTGCCGGGAGAGGATGAAGAAGTCGTACATCTCGTCTTCGATCTTGCCGACCAGGTCGTCGTTGTGCGCGCGCAGCAGCTCGAACATCTGGTTACGGTCGCCCTTGAAGCGGTTCATGATGTCCGCCGCCTGCTTGACCCCACGCACCTGCGAGCCCTGGGTGGAAAGCACGCGCAGGCTGCGGTCGATCAGCTGTTCCAGCTCGGCGATCACGTCACTGTTCACTTCGCTCAGGTTGGCGATGCGGAACAGCAGCTCGTCCTGGCGCTCGGGCGGCATCGCCTCGAGCACGTCGGTGGCCATGCCCGGCGGCAGGAAGGCGAGGAACACCGCCTGCATCTGCGCGTGCTCCTTGGCGATCAGCGCGGCGAACTGCTTGGGATCGATCCACTCCATGCGCGCCATCTTGGCGCGGATTTCCTCGCCGTAGATGCTGTCCAGCAGGTTGCGCGTGATGTCGCTGCCCAGCGCCTTGCCGAGCATGCCGGCCAGGTAGGAGCGCGAGGCACCCTTGATGCTGGATTGCAGCTTGTAGTCGTCGAAGAAGCGCCCGATCACGTCGGAAACGGTGTTCTGCTTGACGTTCGACAGCCGTGCCATCGCCTGGCTGATGCTGACGATCTCCTCGCGACTGAAGTTGCGCAGGATGCCGGACGAGGCTTCGTCCCCCATGCTCAGCATGAGGATCGCCGCCTGTTCCAGGGAGCTCACAGCGCGCATCTGCGGGCCGCGCTTTTTCGTTTCTTCAGGCAGGCTCGTGTCGGTCATTGCGGCCAATCCAGTGCTTGATCACTTCCGAGACCCGTTCCGGGTCGTTCTTCGCCAGCATCTGCAGATGCTCGATCTGGTGCTCCAGGCCCGAGCCCGGCGCCGGCAGGCGGATTTCCGAGAGCGGGTTCAGCTCGCCGAGCACGTTGAGCCCGCCGACGCTTTCACTGCCCAGCGCCAGGCGCCGCTCGGCGTCCAGGGCCAGCGGATAGTCGGCGCTGCCCTCGGGCAACTCGGCGGTGGCCGACGGCTGCGCACGCTGGGTCAGGCTGCGGACCGCCGGGCGTACGCCGAACAGCAGGAACAACAGCGCGATCAGGCCGAGCACGGTGTAGCGCACCAGCGATTGCAGCGCGCTGCTCTCCCACCAGCTGGCGGAAGACTCTTCCACCGGCGCGGCGGCGAAGGGGAACACGCTGACGGTGATCAGGTCGCCGCGCTGGGCGTTGAAACCCACGGCGCTCTTGACCATGGACTCCAGGTCGGCACGGGCCTTGTCGGTCCAGCCACCTTCGGGCGCGGTGGAAGCGTTGATCACCACGGCGACGCTCTGCTGGCGCAGGGCAAAGGCCGGGTACTTGATGTGGGTGACGCGCTGGTCGAAGTCGTTCTGCCGGTTGGTTTCCTGGCGGGTCGAGGTCGCGGCCTTGTTGTCGGTGCTGGCGACCTTGCCGTTACCGGGCGGATTGTTGCCTTGGGCGTTGTTCTGCCCTTGCTGCCCTTGCTGCTGTTGCGGCGGTGGCTCCGGCGGGCGGTTGCTCAGCGAGCCGGGCACGCCAAGGGCAAGCTGGTCCAGCGTGCTTTCGTTGCGCAGGGACTCGCTGCGCAGGCGCGGCGCTTCACCGTAGGCCTGCTGGGTCTCTTCCTTCTGGCTGAAGTCGATGTCGGCGGACACGCTGATGCGGTAGTTGCCCAGGCCGAGCACCGGCGCCAGCACTTCCTCGACGTTGCCCACGGCCTTGCGCTGGTACTCGTCCACCGCCTGCCAGTTCTGCGAGGGACCACCGGCGCCATTGATGCCGCGCGACAGCAGCACGCCGTTCTGGTCCACCACGCTGACGTCTTCGGGCTTCAACTGCGGCACGCTGCCCGCCACCAGGTTGACGATCGCGCCGACCTGCTCGGGACTCAGTCGCTGGCCGGGCGCCAGTTGCAGCAGCACCGAGGCCTTGGCCGGATCGCGCCGGCCGACCACGAACGAGTTGCTGTCCTCGCGGGCGACGTGCACGCGTGCCTGCTCGATGCCTTTCAAGCCCATGATGGTTCGGGCCAGCTCGCCCTCCAGGCTGCGCTTCAGGCGAACATCCTGAAGGAAGTGGCTGGTGCCCAGCGGCTCGTCCTTGTCGAACAGCTCGTAGCCGGCCGGCATGGACACCTTCACACCCTTGGCCGCCAGCAGCATGCGGGCACGCGCCAGGTCTTCCTCGCGCACCAGCACCTGGCCGCTCTGCGGATGCAGGCGATAGTCGAAGGCCTCGGCGTCCAGCACCTGCATCACGTCGGCGGCCGGGTAGGCTTCGCCGGCGCCGTACAGCGGGCGGTAGGCCCCCTGGTCGCGCCACAGGTAGAAGACCACGGCAGCGGCCAGCAGGGCGGCGCCCAGGGCGATGCCGAGCAGCCCCAGGCGCGGGTCGAGCTTGAGTTTGTCGAGCGGCAGGCGCCCTTTGAGATTCTGCAGCACTGTCAGTCCTTACAGCGGCATGCGGATGATTTCATCGAAGGCGCCGGTGAGCTTGTTGCGCACCTGCAGCAGTGCGGAAAACGACACGCTGGCCTTCTGGCTCTGGATCATGGCGCCGACCAGGTCTTCGCTCTGGCCGCTGTCCACCGCGGCCATGGCGGCGCTGGACTTGTGCTGCTCGGCGTCCACCGAGCGCAGCGCCTGCTCGAAGCTGGCGCCGATACCTGGAGCCGGCGCGCGCTCGTCGAACTGCGTGGCGAGCTGCGCGGCAGGCCGCACGGCCGGGCCGCTGGCGAGGTCGGCGTAACGGTTCATCCGGTCCAGCATGTCCTGCTGCACCTGCATGATCGAACTCATGGAAGTCTCCCCCGGAAACGAATCAGAACTGCACCTGCACACCCTGCTCACGCATCGCGTTGAGCCGGTAGCGCAGCGCGCGGGTGGTCATGCCCAGGCTCTCGGCGGCCTTGGTCTTGTGCCCGCCGAAGCGGCGGATGGTGTCGATGACGTGCTGGTACTCGGCGAGTTTGCCGCTGGCGCGCAGCGCGGCGCGCCCGCCTTCGGCTGCCAGCGGGATCACCGCAGCGACCGTACCGGCAGGTACATCCGGCGCAGCCAGGCCCAGGTCGCGCGGCTGGATGAACAAGCCGTTGCGCAGTACCAGCGCGCGCTGCAGGGTGTTCTCCAGCTCGCGCACGTTGCCCGGCCAGTCATGTTGCAGCAGCGCCCGGCCGGCGGATTCGGTGAGCAGATCGTGCTCGGCATCCTGCGGGGCGTACTGGCGGATGAAGCGCCGCGCCAGCGGCAGCACGTCTTCCTTGCGCTCGCGCAGGGGCGAGATGTGCAGCGGCAGCACGTCGAGGCGGAACATCAGGTCGGCGCGGAAACGGCCTTCGCCGACCTCGGCCTGCAGGTCACGGTTGGTCGCGGCGATGATGCGCACGTCCAGTTCGATCTCGCGGCGCCCGCCCAGGCGCTCCACGCGCTGTTCCTGCAGCACGCGCAGCAGCTTGGCCTGCAGGGCCAGCGGCAGTTCGCCGATCTCGTCCAGCAGCAGGGTGCCGCCGTTGGCCAGTTCGAACTTGCCCGGCTGGGCATTCACCGCGCCGGTGAAGGCGCCGCGCTCGTGGCCAAAGAGGATGGATTCGAGCATCGCCTCGGGGATCGCCGCGCAGTTCACGGCGATGAAGGGCGCGTCCGGGCTGGCGATGCCGTGGATGTAGCGGGCCAACAGCTCCTTGCCGGTGCCGGTCTCGCCGGTGATCAGGATCGGAGCGCGGGTCTGCGCGACCCGTTGCGCCATGGCCAGCAGGCGGCGGCCGGCCTGGGAGCGCGAAACGAACAGCTCCTGGGCGGCGCTGGAGGCTTCCTGGCGGCGCAGCAGTGCGGCCAGTTGCCCGGCGCCGAAGGGCGACAGCAGGTAGTCGACGCAGCCGAGGTCGAGCAGCGTCGCGGCCTTGTCCTGCTCTTCATAGCCGACGATAGGCACCACGTCGCGTTCGCGGCCATCACTGAGCAGCGCGCCGACCTGTGCATAGAGGTCGGGAGCGGGGAAGGCGCCGGCGAGGATGAACAACAAGGACGCATCGCTGCGTGCGCGGGCCAGTTCGGCGAAGCCGGAGAAGCGCTCGACGCGGCAACCTTCGGCCAGCAGCGTCTGCAAAAGGAGGGCGTGAGCGGCGTCCGAGGACGGCCCGATGATCGCAACTTTTTTCTGCGCCGGCCGCTCTTCGAGCAGCGTTTCACATAATTGATCGATCGACTGGCTTAAACTGTTCACCGCAACTTTCCATTCGCTAGTGCGTTCGAAACCCCGTCTTCGTTCAACGCCAGCGTCGGCCGAAAAATCCTATCGGCGACTGCGGAACTTCTTCATGGACCGGGTATCTCACGGGTGGCATTGCAACAACTTCGTCATATTCGAAGTCACTGCAACCTGTAACTAACTCACCCACACTAACAAGTGCCAGCACTACGCCATAGCTTCCCGCCGATTAATTAAGATCAATAGAAAAAAAGTTCCGTCAAAAACATCATTTGATATCTATTGATTTAATCGGGCGACCTCAGATCGCTATCATTCCGCCATGTCAGCAGCCGTGACGCCTCAGTCACAGGGCCCTGCGACATACAGAGCATGCCGCGAGCAACGATCAGCCGACCCCGGCGGTCACGACACCTCCCGTGTCCTTGGGCAGATGGCAGATCGAACCTGGAAGTACGACGCTGAGCATGACTGGTAAATCAAAAGTCCACCATGGCGTGCCCGCCGACAGTCTGATTCGACTGAAACCGCAGAAACTCGGCCGGCATTATCACAAGATTCCGCAGTACATCAAAGAGATCTCCGGCAAATACCCGAGGATCATCAGCGACTACTTTCTGCGGCATTATCGAATCAATCTCGAACTGGATAACCTGACCATTCACGAGGAACTTCCCCGTGAACTGGAATGCCTCTTCGATTCCCCGCTGGGCAAGTTCGGTTTCGCCATGGACCGTGCCCTGCTCACCGAAGTCATCGAGTGCTATTACGGTGGGACCGTGGTCGCCAACCGCGACACGCCGCCGATCAGCAGCTCCGAGCAGCGCATGCTCGATCGCCTCGGCCTGGACGTGGTGGACCTGTTCGGCCGCGCCCTGCTGATGGGCGAATCGGTCGGCCGCCTGCAGCAGATCGATCCCACCTACGAAGAAGTGCAGTGGGAGTACATCGCCGAGTTCAGCTACGTCAGCCACCTGACTGGCGAGCGCTCCTCGCTCTACCTCTATCTGGACAACCCGCTGGCGGATGAACTGACCCGCCGCCTTGCCGGCCCGCCACCACCGCGCCTGACCGGCAACCCGGTGGAGCACATCAAGCACCTGCCCCTGCGCCTGGACTGCGTCGTCGCCGCCGCGCGCCTGCCGCTGTCGCAGGTACTGGCCCTGGAGCCGGGTGATGTGCTGACGATCCGCCCGCTGGAGCGCGTCGAAGTGCGGGTCAACCAGCAGAAGCTGTTCCGCGGCGCCATCTTCGAAGACGACGGCACCCTCTTCCTCTCTTCCCTGGAAAGCGTGAAAAACCCATGACCGGTTCTCTCTCCGACTCCGAGTTCGAGTCGCTGATCAACGACGGCGACCTGGGTCTCACCCAGGACGTCACCGACATCCCCGCCGAACCCGTGCGCGCGCCGCTGCCGCAGCAGGACCTGAGCTTCTTCGGCAAGATTCCGGTGAACGTCACCCTGGAAGTTGCTTCGGTGGAAATCTCGCTGAAGGAACTCATGGACGTGGATGCCAACAGCGTGATCATCCTCGACAAGCTCGCCGGCGAGCCGCTGGACGTGAAGGTCAACGGTGCGCTGTTCGCCAAGGCCGAGGTGGTCGTGATGAACGGCAACTACGGCCTGCGCGTGCTCGAACTGTGCGGCGCCAGCCTCGACGCCCTGACGGCGTGATGCTGCCGCGCTCCCTCGCCGGCCGCACGCTGGCCGCACTGGGCCTCGTCGCTGCCGGGCTCTGCCCGCTCTATGCGCAGGCGGCCGGCGGCGACGTCACGCTGTTCAACCTGCACGACACGGCGGACGGCCAGGCCTTCAGCGTCAAGCTGCAGATCCTCATCGTCATGACCCTGCTGGGTTTCCTCCCGGCGATGCTCATGCTGATGACCTGCTTCACCCGCTTCATCATCGTGCTGGCGATCCTGCGCCAGGCCATCGGCCTGCAGCAGAGCCCGCCGAACAACGTGCTGGTGGGCATCGCCCTGGTGATGACCCTGCTGGTCATGCGCCCGGTCTGGCAGGACATCTACACCAACGCCTACCAGCCATTCGAGACCGACCAGATCAGCCTGGAAGACGGCCTCGGCCGCGCCAAGCAGACGCTCAGCCACTTCATGCTCGCGCAGACCAACCGCACCTCGCTGGAGACCATGGTCTCCCTGGCCGGCGAGACCGTGCCGGAGAACCTCAACGACCTGGACTTCTCCCTGCTGCTGCCGTCGTTCGTGCTCAGCGAGCTGAAGACCGCGTTCCAGCTGGGCTTCATGATCTTCATCCCCTTTCTGGTGATCGATCTGGTGGTGGCCAGCGTGCTGATGGCGATGGGCATGATGATGCTCTCGCCGATGATGATCTCGCTGCCGTTCAAGCTGATGATCTTCGTGCTGGTGGATGGCTGGGCCCTGATGATGGGCACGCTGACCAGCAGCGTGCAGCCGTTCTAGCGACCCTGACGGAAGACAAGCCATGCTCACTCCGGAAAGCGCCGTCGATATCGTGTCCAACGCCGTGCACATCACCGCGCTGATCGTCTGCGTGCTCATCGTGCCGAGCCTGATCGGCGGCCTGCTGGTCAGCATTTTCCAGGCGGCCACGCAGATCAACGAGCAGATGCTCAGCTTCCTGCCGCGCCTGCTGATCACCCTGGGGATGCTGGTCTTCGCCGGTCACTGGATCCTGCGCACGCTCTCGGAGCTGTTCATCGAGTCGTTCCACCAGGCAGGCCGACTGGTCGGCTGATGCCATGCAGCAAGGCGCATCCATCCTGCAGGCCTTCGAATACCTGCAAACGCTGCAGGCCTGGTGGTGGCCCTTCTGCCGGATCATGTCGGTGTTCGCCTTGGCGCCGATCTTCAGTCACAATGCGATCCCCATGCGCCTGCGCATCCTCCTCGGCCTGGCCCTGACCGTTGCCCTGGGCGCCGCGCTGCCGCGCCCGCCGGCCATCGATCCGCTGTCCGCGCAGGGCCTGCTGGTGGCGCTGGAGCAGGTCGCCTTCGGCCTGATGCTCGGCCTTTCGCTGATGCTGGTGTTCACCGTGTTCACCCTGGTGGGCGACGTGATTTCCACCCAGCTGGGGTTGAGCATGGCGGTCTACAACGACCCCATGAACGGCGTGTCGTCGTCCTCGATCCTCTACCAGCTGTACTTCATTCTGCTGGTGTTCCTGTTCCTCTCCATCGACGGCCACCTGCTGGTGGTGAGCATCCTCTACCAGAGCTTCGTCTACTGGCCGGTGGGCAGCGGGCTGCACTACCTGGGGTTGGAGTCGGTCGTGGGCAGCCTCGCCTGGGTGTTCTCCGCCGCCGTGCTGATCACCCTGCCGGTGGTGTTCTGCATGACCCTGGTGCAGTTCTGCTTCGGCCTCCTCAACCGCATCTCGCCGGCCCTCAATCTGTTCTCCCTGGGCTTCCCCATGGCGGTGCTGGCCGGCCTGGTGTGCATCTGGCTGACCCTGCCGGACATCCCCGAAAACTACCTCAAGCTCACCCGCCAGCTGCTCGATGCCATCGGCGTGATCTTCCGCGAGGGGCGCCATGGCTGACCAGCACAGTGCCCAGGAGAAAACGGAAGAGGCGTCCCAGCAGAAGCTCAAGAAAAGCCGCGAGGATGGCCAGGTCAGCCGCTCCAAGGACCTCTCCACCACCCTCTCGCTGCTCGCCACGCTCATCGCCCTGAAGTTCTGCCTGGAGCATTTCTACGACGGCCTGAAGCAAGGCTTCGCGCTGTCCTTCATCGACCTCAAGCACAGCGAGATCGGCCTGGACGACCTGCCGCTGGTGCTCGGCCATCACCTCGTGCTGTTCATCACCACCCTGCTCCCGCTGCTGGTTACTCCGCTGCTGGTGGTGCTGTTCTCGATGATCCCCGGCGGCTGGATCTTCTCCAGCAAGAACTTCATGCCCAAGCTGTCCAAGCTCAACCCCATCACCGGGCTCGGGCGCATCTTCTCGATGCAGAACTGGACGGAGCTGGCCAAATCGCTGCTGAAGATCGTCGTGCTGATCCTCGTCGCCCTCTACCAGCTGCACGGCGCCCTGCCCGGCCTGCTGGCGCTGCAGCGCAGCAACGTGCACAGCGCCATCGCCGCCGCCTTCGGCACCTTCTACGACATCACCGTGTCGCTGCTGGTGGTGTTCATCCTGTTCTCGGTCATCGACATCCCGATCCAGTACTTCTTCTTCAAGAAGAAGCTGCGCATGACCAAGCAGGAGCGCAAGGAAGAACACAAGAACCAGGAAGGCCGCCCCGAAGTGAAGGCGCGCATCCGCCAGATGCAGCGCCAGCTGGTGCACCGGCAGATCAGCAAGACGATCAAGACTGCCGACGTGGTGATCGTGAACCCGGTGCATTTCGCCGTGGCGCTGCGCTACGACCCGAAGAAGGCCCAGGCGCCCTACGTGGTCGCCAAGGGCCTGGACGAGACCGCGCTGTACATCCGCAAGATGGCCAAGGCCCACGACCTGGACGTGCTCGAACTGCCGCCACTGGCGCGCGCGATCTACGCCACTACCCAGGTGAACCAGCAGATCCCCGCGCAGCTGTACAAGGCCGTGGCCCACGTCCTCACCTACATCCTCCAGCTCAAGGCCTGGCGCTCCGGGCGCCGTGAGCGCCCGGAGCTGATCAAGAACGTCCCCATTCCCGAAGAACTGCTGAACAGAGTCTGACCATGCGCCTACTGCAGTCACTATTGCCGACCTTCCAGAGCGGCCGCATCGGCATCCCGCTGATCATCCTGTCGATCCTCTCGATGATCATCCTGCCGCTGCCGCCGCTGGTGCTGGACGCCCTGTTCACCTTCAACATCGTGGTGGCGATCCTGGTGCTGCTGGTCAGCGTGTCGTCGAAGAGT
>CBIGPF010000114.1:0-19172 GCA_966191535.1 uncultured Pseudomonas sp.
TGTGCTGGCAAGCAACTTCAAGCAGATATTCGGGCGCTTCAGCGGCGTTCTGAGACCGGCGGGAGAGCCGGAGGTGCGCATCGACAACCTGTGGGGATTCGTCGAAGACCAATACGCGAAATGGTGAAGGAGGGATTTACACCCTGCGACAATCTGTCATTGTACGGGCTTGATTAGCTGGCTAATAATTAGTCAAATCAATTAGCCGTCCAACTTCCTACCGTACGCAGCACAATGTCAGACAACGATAAGCACTATTTCGGTACCCAACTGGCCCAGGCGTCGCGTGCATGGCGGGCTGAACTCGACCGCCGTCTCAGCCACCTCGGCCTGTCCCAGGCGCGCTGGCTGGTGCTGTTGCACCTGGCGCGCCACGCTGCCGCTCCCACCCAGCGCGAGCTGGCCCAATCGGTCGGTGTCGAAGGTCCGACGCTGGCCCGCCTGCTCGACGGCCTTGAAGCCCAGGGCTTGGTTCGTCGCCAGGCCGTGGCCGAGGACCGCCGCGCCAAGCGCATCGCCCTGACCCCCAAGGCAGATGTCCTGATCGCCGATATCGAGAACATCGCCGCCGCCGTTCGCAACGAAGTGCTGACGGGGATTTCCGAGGAGGAAATCGCGGCGTGTCAGAAAATACTCAGCCGGATTCTCGGCAACCTCGAGCGAAACTGAGCAATTCATCACGTTATTCGGGTAAAGTAGCCATTTTTCTGGCGGTCCCTCGCGGGGCCGCTGGCCATTCGCTATTCACCCCTTAACCATTCGCCGGTTTTTCGACGATTTATCTTGACCAAACCCCGTGCAACACCTAATCCGTGATATCAGACGGCCTGTACCCTGCAAGGTACAGAGGGTGGTGCGTGACGGTCTGCAGTCCGGCATGGCTTCAAGTGTGTGGACAGGTTCAGCCTGCCGCTTTCGAGTGGTCAGGGAATGGCGTGCAGACCCGGACAATGGGATGGGGTTATGGCTCGAATAAATAGAATTCCGCTGACGCTTGCCGCACTTTCGGTTTTTGTTTCCGCTCACGCGAATGCCCTTGGTCTAGGGGATATCACCTTGCATTCGGCGCTGAACCAGCCGCTGAACGCCGAGATCGCCTTGCTTGAGACCGGCGACATGACGTCCGACGAGCTGATCGCGAAGCTCGCGAGTCCGCAGGACTACGAGAACGCCGGCGTCGATCGCTTCGTGTTCCTGCAAGACCTGCGTTTCACCCCGGTGATCCGCAACGGTCGTGGCTACATCAAGGTGGTGTCCACGCAGCCGGTGCACGAGCCCTACCTGAATTTCCTGATCGCCGTGGAGCGCCCCAACGGCCGCTTGCTGCGCGAGTACACCGTGCTGATCGATCCGCCGGAGTACAGCGCCAATCGCAGCATGGCCGCCAATGTACGGACGAGCGAAGCGGCTCCTTCGCGCGCAGCCAGCTATCGCGCCGAACCCGTGCGCAGAGCGCCGGCGCAGCCGCCGCTGCCGGCGGGCGATGGCCGCTATACCACGGTGCGCAATGACACCCTGTGGAAGATCAGTTCGCGCCTGACCGGCAGCGGCGCTTCGCGCGCCCAACTGATGGACAGCATCGTCGCGCTGAACCCGCAGGCCTTCGTCAACGGCGACCCGCATCGGCTGAAAGTGGGCCAGACGCTGATCCTGCCGCAGGGCCAGCAGGTCGCTGGCGGCGAGCACAACGCAGCGCCTGCTCCGCAACCTGTGGCCGCTGCGCCTTCGACGAGCGCCGAGCAATCGACCGACGCGTCGCAGGTGCCCGCATCCGCTGCGGCCAGTACCCAGGCACCGGCCCAGGCCCAGGCCAATACCGCCGCTCCGACTGTGCCGGCCAGTGACGCCACGGTAGCCAAGGTCGAAGCCGACCTGCTCGTGGCCAACGCCCAGCGCGATCAGATGAACCAGCGTATGGACGACCTGCAGAAGCAGCTGGTGTCCCTCCAGCAGGCCCTGCAGAGCCGCGACCAGCAGGTTCAGTCGTTGCAGGCCGAACTGGATCGCCGCCAGGGCGCGGATGCTTCCGGCAATGCCCCGGCAGCCAGCGCTTCGGGAACCGATGCGGCGACCGCCAATGCCCCGACCAACGCCGTTCCCGCCGCACCCAATGCGGTAGCGCCGGTGCCGCAGGCCGCGCCTGCGTCGAGTGTCGCCCAGCCGGCAACACCGGCACAGGACGCACAGGGCTCCGGTTTCAACTACTGGCCCTGGCTGGGCGCAGGCGCCCTGGGTGCCTTGCTGGTCGGCCTGTTGTTCTCCCGTCGCAAGCGCGAAGAGAAGCCGGTCGAGATGCCGCCCCTGCGTGCGGCCGTAGCGCCCGAACCGGTTGCACCGCTGCCGGCCGCCAAGCCGCTGGCTGCAGCGGTCGTGGCTCCGGTGCCGGTGCCGCATCCGGTGGTGATCGCCACGCCGGAGCCAGGCGTCGCTCGCCTGCCCGCCGCCAGCGCAGACAGCCTGGAAGGCGCGGATATCTACATCGCCTATGGCCGCTTTACCCAGGCTCGCGACATGCTGCGCAAGGCGGTCAACGCCGAGCCGAGCCGCCGCGAGCTGCGCATGAAGCTGCTGCTGGTTCTCGCCGAACTGGGTGACGTGGCTGGCTTCCATGAGGAAGAGCGCGGCCTGGTGGCCGTCGGTGGCGACCAGAAGCAGATCGACCAGCTCAAGTCGCGCTACCCGGCAATGCTGATCCGCCCCGAAGACACCCTGCAGGCGCCCACCGGCGAGACGCTCACCGACTGGGACGATCTGGAGCTGGGCGAGCCTGAGGCCGCGCCCACCGTGCAGCCCCATGCCGCACAGGATCAGCCGGACTTCGCGATGAACCTCAGCGACCTGTCGCTGGACCTGGACTGGGACAAGCTCGATAACCCCTTCGACTCGTCCAAGCAGGGCAAGGCTGCACCCAAGGCTTCCCAGGAAGTGCCGTCGGACTTCCGCAGCAACCTCCACGAGCTGCCGGAAATCACCGAGCTGGACCTGGGCGAGCACGGCGAGATGTTCGGCCATGGCAGCAAGACCATGGGTGTGGAAGAGGAGCTGAGCTTCGACCTGCCGGACGATATCGGTCACGAGCACGACGAACTGCTGGCCAGCCTCGACCGCGCTCGCAAGTGCATCGACCAGGGCAACCTGGAGGAGGCCTACGGCATCCTCAAGCAGGTGATCGCCAGCGGCGACTCCAAGGCCAAGGCCGAAGCGCGCGAACTGCTGGCGCTGATTGCCTGAGCCTCACCGCGCATGAAAAAGCCCGGCCAATGCCGGGCTTTTTCATGCCTGCGGGAAATTGCTTCCGGCACAACCCGTAGGAGCGGGCCACGCCCGCGATCACGGACAAGGTCCGCGTCACCCGTGACTGCCGAAAGCCCTGCGCGCGCGGATCGACGTGCCTTGTGGGCGCTGTTCGCGGGCATGGCCCGCTCCTGCAGGGGCGCCACTGAGCGCATGCCTCAGAAATTGCGCCCCAGGTTGATATACACCGCCTGCTCGCTGGCGTCGTTCAGGCCGTAGCTGAAGGACAGCGGTCCCAGCGGCGTCTCGAAGCCCATGAGGATGCTGCCGGCGTTGACGTAGCCGGTGTCATAGCTGTTGTCGTTGTTCCATACGCGACCGCGCTCCAGGCTGCCGCCCAGGTAGAAGGGGAAGTCCAGCGGCAGGAAGGAGCGCTCGGTCATGAGCCGGTAGTAGATGACCCGGCCGAGGCTGTAGTTCTGCCCGGCCAGGGCGTCCTGGCGGTAGCCGGATAGTTGCCGCGCACCGCCGAGCAGGAAGCTCGACACCACCACGTCGGCGTCATCGATGGTGCGCCCGTAGCCGCCGCCCAGCACCCAGGTGTTCGGCCCGCTGCTCAGCGCCTTGTCCAGGCGGAATTCCCATTGGCGGTAGCGATCGTCGTCGCCCAGGGATGGCGTGTGCTCGCGGAAGGAGGTCTGGATGTTCTCGCCTTCGCGCGGGAAGTCGACGTTGTCCATGGTGTCGAAGGAGTACTGCAGCTGGGCATAGCCTTCGTTGAAGTGGTAGTCGGGCAGGTCCTGATCGCCCACCCGCACATCGGCCTTGCCGAAGGCCTGGGCCACGCCGAGGCGGAACTCACCGTTGTTGGCGATCTGCCGACCCAGGTTCAGCCCGTAGCCGTAGCGCTCCAGGCGGTACTCGGCAATGGGGTCGTCGTTGTCGGTGGCCTCGACGTTCTGCGCCTGATTGAACAGGTACGGCGCGACGAAGTACCGCGAGCCCACGTCCAGCGGTTGGTAGAACTCGCTGTAGAGTTCCTGGCGGTCGCCGATCTGCAGGCGTGTCAGCCATTCAGCGCCGAGGCGGTTGATACCGTTCATGCGGTAGCTGCCGCCGACATTGAAGGTACTGTCGCCACGCAGGTCGTCGGAGAGGTTCAGGCCCAGGCGCAGATAGTCGGTGCCGCTGCGCTTGCCGTAGGCGTGGATCACCAGCGCGTTGCCATCGGGGTGGTGGACGACGCGGTACTGCACCTGGTCGAAGTAGTCCAGGCCATAGAGGGTGCTCATGTCACGTTGCAGACGCTCCAGGTCCAGGTGCTCGCCCAGTGGCTGGCGGATGTAGTGGCGGATGACGTCGTCGCTGACCTTGGAGCTGTTCTCCACCTCGATGCGGTTGATCACCGGCTGGCGCTCGCCCGGCGCGCGCGCCTCGTCCAGTGCCACGGCCTCGGCGTCGGCAGGCTTGCGCAGCTCCGCCAGGCGCGGGGCGAGGATACTGGTGGCGCGGTAGCCGGCGTCAATCAGCTGCGGCACGCGGCCGAAGTCGGTGGAGCTGTAGCCGCTGAGCGGCGGCTGCACGAGGACATCGCTGGACTTCAGGGTCGCCAGTTGCGCCTCGGAGTTCTTGCGGGTCATCAGGGTGACGGACTGGTTGAGCATGTCGACCACCGTGCTCAACTGCTTGCGGTCCAGCAACGGGTTGCCGATGTCGACCACGATGACCACGTCGATGCCCATCTGCCGTGCCACGTCCACCGGGATGTTGTCGACCATGCCGCCGTCCACCAGCAGCTTGCCGTTGACCTCCACCGGGGCGAACACTGCGGGGATCGACATGCTCGCGCGGATCGCCTGGGGCAGGTGGCCCTTGCTGAAGACCACCTTCTCGCCGGTGGAGATGTCGGTGGCCACCGCGCGGAAGGGGATGGCCAGGCGGTCGAAGTCGCGGGTGTCGCTGGTGTGCACCAGCAGGCTCTCCAGCAGCATCGACAGGTTCTGCCCCTGGATCGCCCCGAGCGGCAGGCCGAGGGTGCCGTCATCGCGGAAGCTGAGTTTCTGCTTCACCAGGAAGTCGCGGTCGTCCTGCTTGCGGCGGAACGGCACGTCGACCCGTGGCGGGGAGTCGGACAGCGCCTGCTTCCAGTCCAGCGTCAGCGCCAGCTGCTCCAGTTCCCTGGGCGTGTAGCCCGCCGCATAGAGGCCGCCGATCACCGCTCCCATGCTCGTGCCGGCGATGGCGTCGACGTGGATACCCTGTTCGTCCAGAGCCTTCAGCACGCCGATGTGTGCCAGGCCGCGCGCCGCGCCACCGGAAAGGACCAGGCCGATCTTCGGCGGGGTCGTGGCCGCCAGGGTGCCGAGGGGAAGGAGCAGGAGGAGGGCGAACAGCAGTCGGCGCATGAAGGGAAGAGTCCGGTAGGGCGTTTCAGAGCGGTATTATAGGTTCGCGTCCCCTTGCAGAGTCTGATTCATGTCCGAAGCCAAAGCCGAAATCGTCATCACCTATTGCACCCAGTGCCAGTGGCTGCTGCGCGCTGCCTGGCTGGCCCAGGAGCTGCTGAGTACCTTCGGCGACGACCTGGGCAAGGTCAGCCTGGTGCCGGGCACTGGCGGGGTCTTCCACATCACCTGTGACGGCGAGCCGATCTGGGAGCGCAAGGCCGACGGCGGTTTCCCCGAGGCCAAGGTGCTCAAGCAGCGAGTCCGCGACCGCATCGACCCGCTGCGCGACCTGGGCCACAACGATCGCTCCTGAACCCGCGCTGTACCGCCGGGCAGGTTATATCGATAGCTGGCTAACTTCTTTGCTTCATATCAACGGGGTACGCGCGTACCACTCTTAGTCTGAGGGCATCCATTCTCCGCAGGGGATGCCCCACCATGAGCATCATCATCACTGGCGCTGCCGGGTTCATCGGCAGCAACCTCGTCAAGGCGCTGAACCAGCGCGGCGAAACCGACATCATTGCGGTCGACGATCTGACGGAAGGCGACAAGTTCGCCAACCTCGCCGACTGCGACATCAGCGACTATCTCGACAAGCGCGACTTCATCGAGCGCTACGCCCGTGGCGATTTCGGCGTGGTACGTGCGTTGCTGCACCAGGGCGCCTGCTCCAGCACCATGGAGCGCGACGGGCGCTACATGATGGACAACAACTACCGCTACAGCTGCGAATTGCTGGATGCCAGCCTGTCGCTGGGCGTGCCGTTCCTTTATGCCTCGTCGGCGGCGGTGTACGGCGGCGGCCACGAGTTCCGCGAGATGCGCTCCTGCGAACGGCCGCTGAACGTCTATGGCTATTCGAAGTTCCTCTTCGACCAGCGCGTGCGCAAGGTGCTGCCTTCCGCGCGGACCCAGGTGGCCGGCTTCCGCTATTTCAACGTCTACGGC
Source organism: uncultured Pseudomonas sp. (assembly GCA_966191535.1). GTDB lineage: Bacteria > Pseudomonadota > Gammaproteobacteria > Pseudomonadales > Pseudomonadaceae > Pseudomonas. The sequence goes on from CBIGPF010000114.1 coordinate 6,633, forward strand.
CCGCGCGAGCAGCACAAGGGGCGAATGGCCTCGGTGGCCTTCCACTGCTTCAACCAGTTTCGCGAGACCGGCAAGGTGCAGTTGTTCGGCGCGTACGGCGACTACCCGGCCGGCGGCCACCTGCGCGATTTCGTCTCGGTGGAGGATGTGGCGAAGGTCAACCTGCACTTCCTCGACAACCCCGAGCGCAGCGGCATCTTCAACCTCGGCAGCGGCCGTGCCCAGCCGTTCAACGATGTGGCGATGGCGGTGATCAATACCCTGCGCGAGCAGCAGGACCTGCAGCCGCTGACCCTGGATGCGGCGATTCGCGCCGGGCTGCTGGAGTACACCGAGTTTCCGGATGCGCTGCGTGGCAAGTACCAGTGCTACACCTGCGCTGATATCGCATTCCTCCGCGAAGCGGGTTACCGCGCGCCGATGATGGGTGTGGAGGAGGGCGTCAAGCGCTATTGCCACTGGTTGCTGCAACGGGACTGATACCGCGTGTATCGGGCTTTTTACCCAGTCTTTACGCAGTGCTGACACTCCGCGGGGGGCGGGCGCGAGACAATTCGCACCATGAACGGCGGGCGGTGGATCGTCCGTGACTGGAGGTGAAATGAAGCTGTCCTCGCGCATTGCGCTCAAATCCATCGCCACGCTGCTGGCCCTGAGCCTGTCGGCGGTGGCCGTGGCCGGGCCCCACGGCGGCCCCGGTGGTCCGGGCGGCCCGGGACCTGGTCCGTACCATGGCTGGGGGCCGGGGCACGGCTATGGCCTGCCGGATTACGCGCGGGAAGTCTGGATCGGCAGCATGCTCTACTTCGTCGCGGCCGGGACCTACTACCTGTGGAATGCCGATCGTAGCCAGTACGTGGCGGTGGAAACGCCGCCGGCCGTGCAGGTTGCGCCGACCACCAGCTACGAGGTGATCGCCTACCCCGCCAGCGGCCAGTCGCCGGAGCAGCAGAGCCGTGACCGCTACGAGTGCCATACCTGGGCCGTCGGCCAGAGCGGCTTCGATCCGGCTGCCGCCAACCAGGCGCCGCCGGCCGGGATGTCCGACACCTACCGCCGCGCGCTGGGCGCCTGCCTGAGCGGGCGCGGATACAGCATCAACTGAGTCCCCGGCGCCTTGCCCACAGGCGCCACACCGAACAGGCCGCCACGCAGGCTGTCGTGCGATGATTCCTTGGCATTCCCTCCCCGGGGCAAGGTTCGAGTTTCGCGCGCTGCGGGGCGGCCTTCTTTTTTACCTCATGCACCGATCCCGCCTTTTGTAGGAGCGAGCTTGCTCGCGAACAGAACCTGCTCCGCTGCCAAGCCGTTCGCGAGCAAGCTCGCTCCTACAGAAAAGCCAGAGTGCGGGATCAGTGCGAGCCGCGAGCGCTGAGGAAGGTGGCGAAGATGATCAGTACGCCGCCCGCCAGCATCCGCAGGCTTGGCTCCTCACCGAACAGCACGGCGGCGAAGGCGATGCCGTAGACCGGCTCGAGGGCGAAGATCACCGCCGCCGTGCGCGCCTTGATCAGCCGCAGGCTGGCGACGAACAGGCTGTGGGCGACGCCGGTACAGAGCACGCCCAGCGCCACCAGCCATAGCCAGTCCATGCCACGAACCGAGGGCAGGTCGAGCAGCACCAGCGGCAGCAGGCAGGCAATGATCGTCAGGTTCTGGCACAGCGCCGCCTGGATCGGGTCGATGCCGCGTACGCTGACCCGGTTGGCCAGCGACAGCAGCGCGAACAACAGGCCGGAGAGCGTGCCCCAGAGCAGGCCAGCGGTGGCGCCGTCGCGCAGGTCCAGGGTCGGCGTGACCATCACCAGGCCGAGGCACACCAGCGCCACCACCAGGTACTCGCCCTTGCGGATGCGCTCACGAAACAGCAGGCCCTCGAGCAATACGGTGAAGGCTGGGAAGCTGGCGAAACCGAGGGTGGCGACGGCGACGTTGCCGACTTTCACCGCGAGGAAAAAGGTCAGCCAGTGCGTGCACAGCAGCACGCCGCCGCCGAGCAGCATGGCGGCCTGCTTCAGCGTGGGGCGCTTCTGCTCGCGCAGATGTCCGGCAAACACCGCCGCCAGTGACAGCGAACCGAACAGCGCGCGGCCGAAAACGATGATCAGGGGGCCGGCGAGGATGAGTTTGCCGAAGATGCCGGAGAGCCCGAACATCAGGGCGCCGATGTGCAGGCCGATCAGGGCGCCGCGGGGAGTGAGTTCAGTAACGCGCTTCATGCCTGCGCTCCCGCCGACTGCCGTGGCGGGGCCTTGTCTGGAAAGAGGAAAGCGCGCCGGGCCAGCCGGCACGCGGTGAAACGAAGGTCAGGCCAGCCGCGCGCCATTGGGCAGCGGCTTGTCGAATCCGGCCAGCACCACCTTCTCGTCGCTGTCGTAGGCGCCAGTGACCAGCACCTCCGAACGTACGCCGGCGATGGACTTGGGCTCGAAGTTGCACACGCACAGCACCTGGCGGCCGATCAACTCGTCGACGTCGTAGTGTGCGGTGATCTGCGCGCTGGAGGTCTTGATCCCCAGCGGGCCGAGGTCGACCTGGAGAATGTAGGCAGGCTTGCGCGCCTTCACGTTGGGCTCGGCCTGGACGATGGTGCCCACGCGCAGTTCCACGCGCTCGAAATCCTGCCACTCGATGGTGTCTGCCGACATCGCTGCTCCCGGTAGGTCATGCGGTTCGATGGCGGGCAGTCTAGGTCCTGGGCGCACGGCTGTCTGTCGCGCGGCTAGCGGGAATTGTCGCGCGCCTCCTGGCGCAGCTGGCGCGGGGTGGTGCCGAACTGGCGTACCAGAGCGGCAGTGAAGGCGCTCTGCGATGCGTAACCCACCTGTGCGGCGATCTCGCCGACCGACTGGTGCGAGCCGCGCAGCAGGTCGCAGCCCAGTTGCAGGCGGCGCTGGCGCACGTAATCCATGGGCGTCTGGCCGGTTTCGGCGAGGAAGCGGGCATGAAAGCGCGCGGCGGACAACCCGGCGAGGCGTGCCAGGTCGGCCACCTGCAGCGGGTGCGCGGCGTGGCGATCAATATAGCTGTCGAGGCTGGCCAGCGGCAGTTGTGCCGGCTCCTCGACGCGCTGCTGGCCAGCGGCAAGACTCGCCAGGAGCAGGATTGCTCCCTGGCGGGCCAGTACCGGGTCATGCAGCGAGCTGCCGGCGAGCCAATGGACCAGTTGTGCCTGGTCATTGCTCAGCAGGCGCTGGCCGGGGGTTTCCAGCAGGCGGCGACCGGCATCGCTGTGCAGGCCGAGACCGCCGAGCAGGTCGTCCTCGTCTTCCAGGTCAACCACCAGGCAGCGGCTGCCATCGGGGCTGGCGCAGGCGTGGTGTTCCTCGCGCGGCACCACGGCGAAGGTCTGCCGGGTCACCAGGCTGCCGCGTCCGCCCACTTCAAAATCCAGGCTGCCGGACAGCCCCAGCACCAGCTGCGCATGGCTGTGGCTGTGGGCGAGGTGATCATGGCTGTAGTGGCGCAGGGAGAGGATCTGGCTCATGCGAAGCGGCTATCCGGAGCTGGCAGGCAAGCTGACAGTCTAGCGCGCCGTGGGCTGTAACGGGACTGTCGCCAGTCGGTCATGTGGACTTCACCGCGCGCGCCGACACTCGGAGAAACCCCACTGGAGGTCGCCGACGATGAGTAGCGTGCAACGTATGACGCCGACGAAGAAACAACGGGTGCGGACCCTGTGGATATCCGATGTCCACCTGGGCACTCGCGATTGCCAGGCCGAACACCTGGCGGGCTTCCTCAAGCGCTACCACGCCGACCGTATCTACCTGGTGGGCGACATCATCGATGGCTGGAAGCTGCGCGGCGGCATCTACTGGCCGCAGGCACACACCAACGTGATCCGCCGCCTGCTGACCATGAGCAAGCGCGGCACCGAGGTGATCTACGTCACCGGCAACCACGACGAATTCCTGCGCCGCTATTCCTCGCTGCTGCTGGGCAACATCCGCCTGGTCGACGAAATCGTCCACACCACCGCCGATGGCCGTCAGTTGCTGGTGATCCACGGCGACCAGTTCGACGTGATCACCCGCTACCACAAGTGGCTGGCCTTCCTCGGCGACTCCGCCTACGAGTTCACCCTGACCCTGAATCGCTGGCTCAACCACTGGCGCAGTCGCTATGGCTACGGCTACTGGTCGTTGTCGGCGTACCTCAAGCACAAGGTGAAGACGGCGGTGAACTTCATCAGTGATTTCGAGGAAGCCATCGCCCACGAGGTGCACAAGCGCGGGCTCAATGGCGTAGTCTGCGGCCACATCCACCATGCGGAAATCCGCCAGATCGGCGAGGTGGAATACCTCAACTGCGGCGACTGGGTGGAATCCTGCTCGGCGCTGATCGAGCACTGGGACGGCAGCATCCAGCTCTACCGGCTGGCCGAGGAGCAGGCGCGCGTCGAGGCGCCTGCGGTGGTCGAGTCGGCCGCATGAGGCTGTTGATCGTCACCGATGCCTGGCTGCCGCAGGTCAACGGCGTGGTGACCAGTTTGATGGCGCTGGTAGCCGAGTTGGAAGGACTGGGTCATGTGGTTGGTCTGGTCACTCCGCAGGACTTTCGTCACCGACCGTGTCCGAGCTACCCGGAGATCCCGCTGGCGTGGGACCTGTGGAAGGTCGGGGAGAAGATCAGTCGATTCGCTCCCGACTGCGTCCACCTCGCCACTGAAGGCCCGCTGGGCTGGGCGGCAAGACGCTGGCTGATGCGCCGGGGGCTGAAGTTCAGCAGCGCCATCCACACACGCTTCCCGGAGTATGTGCACACCCGCTGGCCTTGGCTGCCGCTGGGCTGGGGCTATGCCTTCCTGCGTCGTTTCCATGCACCCAGCGCAGCCGTGCTGGTCAGCAGCGAGCGCATGCGCAGCACATTTGCCGATCAGGCATTCGGCAATCTCGCGCTGTGGCGCAAGGGTGTGGATATCCAGCGCTTCCAGCCAGGGGCGGGCGCACCGCCGGATGAGCCGGTGTTCCTCTACGTTGGCCGGCTGGCGCGGGAAAAGAATCTTGAAGCCTTCCTTGCTCTCGACCTGCCGGGATGCAAGCGCGTGGTGGGCGATGGCCCGCAGCGCGCCGAGCTGCAAGCGGCTTATCCACAGGTGGAGTTCCTCGGCTATCGCCACGGCGTCGCTCTCGCGGAGGCCTACCGCAGCGCCAGCGTGCTGGCCTTCCCGTCGCTGACCGACACCCTCGGCCTGGTGATGATCGAGGCACTGGCCTGTGGCACGCCGGTAGCGGCGTTCCCGGTCGCCGGGCCACTGGACGTGCTGGTGGAGGGCGTTACCGGGGCGATGGACGCGGACCTGCGCAGCGCCTGCCTGCGGGCACTGGCGCTGGATCGCCTGGCCTGCGCGCAGTGGGCGCGCGGGCAAACCTGGCGGGTATCGGCGCAGGAGTTCATGGCGCTGCAGGTGCGCCTGACGGACATGCCGGTCAGCGAAGGACCGGGTTACGCAAGCGGCTGATCAGAACAGCTGGCGGTCGTGGTCCAGGCTTTGGTCCACCAGCCACTTTCCGTGGGCGATGGAGGCGTGCTGGGCCTTCTCCAGGTCCGACATGAAGGCGTATTCCACCGGCAGCGTCTTGCGTTTGGTGGTGTGCCCATCCGGGCTGGTGATGTGGCAGCCGGCGGCCCAGGGGGTCGGCAGGCCGGGGTGTTCGACGACATCGGCGGTGATGGTGTACTTGCGGTACTCGCATTGCATCAGGCTCATGGGGCGTCCTCCTGGCGGTTCGCCAACGGCCCGCGCAGGGCGGGTGGCGAGCGGAACGGTGCCGGCGTCATGCGCGGGCAAGCCTCGTTAACCCCCAACATAGACCACCGCGGCAGGTCCTTCGCCGTATACCGACGAACGCGAATGTCATCTTCGCCGGAGATTTCCCACTCGAATCTTCCCAACCTCGGCGCAGCGCGCCAGACTGTCGGCCATGCCAATCCAGACCCTTTCCCGCCTCGCCGAAGTCGACGCCCGCCAGTGGGACGCCCTGCTGCCGGACGACCAGCCGTTCCTGCGCCATGCCTTTCTTTCCGCGTTGGAGGACAGCGGCAGCGTCGGCGGCCGGACCGGCTGGAAGCCGTCCCACCGCGTACTGCTGGACGATGATGGTCGCCTGCTCGCTGCCGCGCCGGCCTATCTGAAGAGCCATTCGTACGGCGAGTATGTGTTCGACTGGAGCTGGGCGGATGCCTGCCTGCGTGCCGGCATTCCCTACTATCCCAAGCTGCTGGTGGGCATTCCCTTTACTCCGGTCGGCGGCGCCCGCCTGCTGGGCACTGCGGACGCGGCACTGAGCCTGGTCGGCGCACTGGCGGGGGGCGTGGACGAGGGACACTGCTCAGGCGTGCACGTCAACTTCACCGATGCGGCCGCCGATGCACTGCTGCGCGATGCCGACGGTTGGCTGGAGCGCCTGGGTTGCCAGTATCACTGGAGCAATCGCGGCTACCGTGACTTCCAGGACTTTCTCGACGCGCTCAGTTCGCGCAAGCGCAAGCAACTGCGCAAGGAGCGCGAGCAGGTCGCCGGGCTGGGGCTGGACTTCGTCTGGATGGAAGGACGCGAGCTATCGGAGGCGCACTGGGACTTCGTCTACGCCTGCTACAGCAGCACCTATGAGGTGCGCGGACAGGCGCCTTACCTGAGCCGGGTGTTCTTCAGCCTGATCGGTGAGCGCATGCCCGAGGCGATTCGCGTGGTCTTCGCCCATCAGAACGGTCGGCCCGTGGCCATGGCGTTCAGCCTGCTGGGCGGCGATACGCTATACGGCCGCTACTGGGGCTGCCTGGCGGAGTTCGACCGGTTGCATTTCGAGACCTGTTTCTACCAGGGGCTGGACTTCGCCATCGAGCATGGCCTGAAGCGCTTCGACGCCGGGGCGCAGGGCGAGCACAAGCTGATCCGTGGCTTCGAGCCGGTGATCACGCGCTCCTGGCATCGCCTGGGGCATCCGGGGCTGCGCGATGCCGTGGAGGAATTCCTGGTGGGGGAGCGGGCGGGCATCCTGGCCTACGCCGAAGAGGCCCGCACCGCTTTGCCCTATCGGCAGGATTGACGCCTGTTGGTCGACTTCGGGATTGCGCCTGTAGGCGCAGGCCATGCCCGCGATCGCGCGCATGGCGCGCTCCTGCAGGTCAGCTTCGGTGTTTGCCGGCGACGGTGGATAACGTTCGCGGGATCGCACACCTTACTCCGGCTTCGCCTCACCCTTGCCCGGCAGCATGCGCACCAGCGTGTTGTCGCGGCTGATGTAGTGGTGGAACAGCGCGGCCAGGGCGTGGAGGCCGATCAGCCAGTAGCCGAGCACCGCGATGGTCTCGTGCCAGTACTTCACCTGCTTGGCCAGGTCCGGGTTCTTGCCGACCAGGTGCGGCAGCTCCAGGCCCCAGAACGGTACCGGCTTGTCGGCGGCGCTGAGGATGATCCAGCCTGCCAGCGGCAGTCCGATCATCAGGCCGTAGAGCGCCAGGTGCGCAAGCTTCGCCAGCGCCATCTGCCAGGCAGGCGGTGCCGGGACGATCGGCGGGGTTGGGTAGATGAAGCGGCCGATCAGTCGCAGCCAGACCAGCACGAACACCGAGAGGCCAAGCATGAAGTGCCACTGGGAGAACAGCGCACGGGTGTCGCTGCCTTTGGGGAAGTTGGTGCGGTACTCCATGCAGAAGTACGTGGCGGCGATCAGCACTAGCATGATCCAGTGCATGGCGATGGACAGGCTGCCATAGCGGGACGGGGTCTTGGACAGGCTCATGACGGTTCCTTGTGTGGCTCTTCTTCGTACGCCGCGTTCTGACGACGGGGCTGTCAGTCTGAGCATAGAGCCTTAAGCGTGTCTGAAAAACCGTTAAGCCAACGTGAAAGGGCCGCAATGTGCGGCCCTTTTGATGTCGATCAGCCTTCGTCGTCGGCTGACTGGCGAGAACGGATGGCATTCACCAATCGCTTGGCCAGGGCCGGGTAGTCCTCGTCGAAGTGGTGGCCGCCCGGCAGCTGCAGGTTTTCACCCACCGCCTGCGGTTGGGTGCAGCCGCTTTCGTTCTTTTCCTCGATGCCGTACACGCAGAGCACCTTCGGTCCCGGCAGGCGGGCCATTTCCGGGCCGGTGGCGGCTTCCTGGCCGGCTTTGCCGAGCCAGCCCTGCACCTCGATCTCGAAGCTGCCGCTGCGGGCAAAGGCGAGCAGGATCACCGAGCTGACGTCCTTCTTGGCGTCCGCCGGCAGGCGGTTATAGATCGCCGGCAGTACGTCGGCACCGAAGGAATAGCCGGCCAGCACGAAGTGCTTGGCGCCCCATTTCTCGCGGTAGTGCTGCATCAGCACTGCGAGGTCGGCGGCGCTCTGTTCAGGGGTCTTGTGCTCCCAGAAGTAGCGCAGGGCGTCGACGCCGACCACCGGATAGCCCAGCTCGGCCATCTGCGCGGCGACGTCGCGGTCCAGGTCGCGCCAGCCGCCATCGCCCGAATAGAACAGGGTGACGGTTTCCGAGGGCTTGGCGGCCGGGACTTCGACCACCGGCACGTTGTCACCGCCGCCTTGCAGCAGCTGGCGCAACTGGTCGGCGAGGACCTTGGGCAGCGGGGTGTCGTAGTCGGTGATCACCGTCTCGGCATTCTGCAGGCTACGGGCGAAGCGCGCGCTGGCGTCGTCCGGGTTGTCGTTCCAGGCAGCCAGCCAGTGGCCGTGAGGAGCCGTCTTCGGCAGCGGGGTGGCGTCGCAGTCCGGCTTCTCCAGGGAGAAGCCGACCGACAGGGCCTTGGCCTTGTCGTCGGTCTGCCCGGCGAGCCAGCGGAAGGCCCAGGCACTGCCCGGACCAATGCCGGCGACCAGGGTTGGCTTGCCGTCGAGCATCTCACTGGCTGCCTGGATGCGCGCCTGCTGGGTGGCGCAGTCCTTTTCCGGGAAGACGAATTGCACCACGCGGGCACCGCTGTCGTGGGCCAGGGCGAGCAGTTGACCGTCGTCGAGCTTCTGGTCTGCCTGCACGGCCAGCAGCACGCGGGCGTTGGGCTGCTTGCTGGGGATGGCCAGGGCAACAGCGCTGCCGTCGGCGAGCTGGTGGTGTTCGAGGGAGGCCTGGGAGGCCGGTCGGCTCCACAGCAGCAGGCCGACGGCGATGATGACCAGCAGGAGTAGGGCGAGCAGGTGTCGCCAGCGTCGTTTCAACATATCAGCGTTTTACCAATCCACTCAGGCCGCCCGCGATGAGGGCGGCCGTATCGGCCAGGGCCACCAGCGGATCCAGTCCGGCAGGCACGGCCAGGTAACGGGGTTCCCAGTCGGGCTGGAACTTGTCCTTGAAGCGCCGCAACCCCTGGAAATTGTAGAACTGCTCACCCCGGCGAAATACCAGCGCGCCGAGACGTTGGGTCAGCGGGGCGCCGCGACGCGGCTGCAAGCCGGCCAGGGGCACCATGCCGAGGCTGAAGCGGGTGTGCCCGCTCTCCTTGTAATGCAGGATCAGGCCGAGCATGAGGAATTCCATGGTCAGCTTGGGGGCGTCGGGGGCGACGCGCATCAGGTCGATGCTCGCCAGTTCCCTGCCGGAGGTTTCCAGCAGGTTGGCGAAGGCCACGGCGCGGCCCTGGAAACGGACCACGACGACGCGGAAATAGCCCAGGTATTCGGGGGTGAAGCGACCGAGGGAGAAGCCCTTCTCACGGACGTTCTTGCCGCCCAGCCAGGCGTCGGAGATGGCGCGAAGCTCGTCCATCGGCGCCTGGCCCGCGTCGTGGAACTCCAGGCTCAGGCCGTCGCGCTGGCCGCGGTTCCAAGTGTAGCGCAGGTCCTTCATCTCCTTGCCCTTGCTCTCCAGGTCGAAGCGGCGCAGGTCGACCCGCGCCTCCTCGCCGAGCTTGAGCGCGGTCAGGCCGATGTCCATGTACAGCGGCAGGTTCTCCGCGCGTACCTGGTAGAACACCGGGCGGGCGTGGTGCAGGTCGCACAGGTCGCGGAACTGCCAGATCAGCTCGGCGCGGGCCTGGGCCGGGCCGATGGGGTCGAACAGCGCCACCAGGCTGCGGCCGCGGCGGGCGTACATGAGGAAGGCGTCTTTGCCCTCGTGGAACAGCAGCGCCTTGTCGCCGGACAGGGCCAGGCCGCCGTCGGGTTGTGCGGAATTGGCCAGGATGCCGGCGGCAGTGTCCAGTTCCTCGCGGGTTGGTGCGTGGATCGCCGGTGGAGCGGTGCGCAGCAGCCAGTACAGCGCCAGGGCAGCCAGCAGCAGGCAGCTGCCGAGGGCGGCGCGCAGGCCCCGCGGGGCGTCGCCGTCGAGGGCGAACTGCCACCAGAGTTCCTGGCTGTAGGGCACGTCCTGGTAGGCGAACAGCAGCAGCCAGATGGAGGCGGCGATGACGCAGGCGGCGGCACCCAGGTACAGCGGCGAGAAGGGCAGGTCCATCAGGCGGCTGCGGCGATAGAAGGCGCTGCGGAAGATCACCAGCAGGGCGGCGGTGAAACTCAGGATCAGCGCTTCTTCCCAGTCGAAGCCCTTGAGCAGCGACAGTGCGGCACCGGCGATCAGCAGGCCGAGGGTCAGCGCCCAGGCGGCCGACAGGCGGCGACGCAGGCCGTAGGCAAGCAGCAGGCAGAGCACGCCGATCAGGCTCGCGGCCAGGTGCGAGGCGTCGATCAGGCGGTGCGGTACGAGGAAGCCGACCTCGTCCAGGCGGGTATCGATGGACGGAGTGGCGCCGGAGAACAGCAGCACGATGCCGGAAATGAACACCAGCAGCGACAGGATCTGCGCGGCGAAGCCGGAGGTGATGCGTACCGCCTGCTTGGCCACCAGGATGCGGCGCGCCTCGAGGAACAGCAGCAACAGGCAGGCGACGATCAGCGGCAGCACGACATAGATCAGGCGGTACAGCAGCAGCGCGGCAGCCAGCGGCGCGGCGCCCAGCTGGCCGGCGAAGGCGGCCAGCAGCACGGCCTCGAAGACGCCGACGCCGCCCGGCACATGGCTGAGCACGCCGGCAGCCAGGGCAATCAGGTAGACCAGCAGGAAGGCGCCGAAGGGCGGCGCTTCAGGCAGCAGCAGGTAGAGGACGGTGGCGGCGGCTGCCACGTCCAGCGCGGTGATCAGCAGTTGCAGCAGCGACAGGCGCAGACCCGGCAGGCGCAGGGTGCGGCGGCCGAAACGGACCAGATGGCTGTCGGGCGAGGGTTGCTCCGGCAGGCGGCGGCGTTCGACCGACACCACCAGCAGCAGGCAGAGAGCGATGATGACGAGCGCCAGCACGGCCACCAGCCATTCCGGCAGGTGCAGGGCGAGGGAGGCATCGGACAGGTCGCTCAGCGCGGCGAGTGCCGCCAGTACCGGCAATGCGCAGCCCAGCGAGAGACTGGCGAACAGCGTCATCAACGCGACATCGCCGGCGCCCAACCCCTGGCGAGCATAGAGGCGATAACGTACCGAGCCGCCGGAGAGCATCGACAGGCCGACGGCATTGCCGATGGCAAATGCCGAGAAGCCGCCGGTCAGCAGCGCCGGGACGGGGAGTTTCACGCCGGCGAAGCGGCTGGCCGACCATTCGTAGCCGAGCAGGAAGATGAAGCCGACCACGGTGGCAGCGAAGGCGCCGAACAGTGACGTGGTGGGGACATCGAGCAGCGCGTCATGCAGTGAATAGGCATCGATGTCGCGCAGCAGGTGATAGCAGGCGATCAACGCCAGGCTGAACAGCACCAGGGTCACGCCCAGGCCGAGTGCCTGGCGGTTGGCGTTGATCCAGTTGAGCCACGTCGCTCGGGCAGGAGCGTCGTCGGCTACCGGTGTATCGGGTGTATCAGGTGTGGCGGGGTTGGCGCTCATCGGGCACCTCAATCGATTTAGCGCGACAGAGTAGGGGTACTGACGCGAATTCCCAAGTCCCCGGAAGAGTATTTTCCTGATCCGCAAGACGCCACCCGTGGGCGATCATTTTTCGCACGCAACGAAAAAAGCCACTCCTAAGAGTGGCTTTCTTCTTGATGTCTGGTTGCGGGAGCAGGATTTGAACCTACGACCTTCGGGTTATGAGCCCGACGAGCTACCAGACTGCTCCATCCCGCGCCGGCCATTCTACGCAGATCGCCCCTGCTGTCAATGAAAATCGGGAAAAAGTGATTTTCTATCAGATATTTAGCGGAGGAGGCCGGTGGTGGCGCTGCGCCGGGACGATGGGATTTTCCTGCCTGTGGATAACCGGAGCGGCAGCTTTTTGCATTAACATGGACGGGATTTCCGCTGCCTTTCCGGGCGGCTTCCGACGGTGATGCAGGCGCCTTCTTCGTGACTCGGCAGAGAAAGATCATCCACATCGATTGCGACTGCTTCTATGCCGCCATCGAGATGCGAGACGACCCGGCACTGGCGGGAAAGCCGCTGGCCGTGGGCGGCTCGCCGGACAAGCGTGGGGTGGTCGCTACCTGCAACTACGAGGCGCGCGCCTACGGGCTGCATTCGGCCATGGCCATGCGCACCGCGGTGAAACTGTGCCCGGACCTCACCATCGTCCGCCCGCGCATGGACGTCTATCGCGAGGCATCGCGGGATATCCACGCGA
>CBIGPF010000115.1:0-18949 GCA_966191535.1 uncultured Pseudomonas sp.
GGCTGCCGGGTCAACCCGGCAGCCAGGGTTGCATCAGGCTTGCAGGCCGATGGCGGTGCGCTGCATCGGCACGAAGTGGGGCAGGGCCTCCACGCGGGCCAGCCAGGCGCGCAGGTTGGGGTAGTCCTGCAGGGAGACGTTGCCCTCCGGCGCGTGGGAGATGTAGGAGTAGTTGGACACGTCGGCGATGGTCGCTTCGGTGCCGGCGAGGAAGGGCGTCCCGGCCAGCTCGCGCTCCATCACCTGGAACAGGGTGTGGGCGCGGGTGGCGACTTCCTCGGGGTTGAAGGCGGCGCCGAACACGGTGATCAGGCGGGCGGCGGCGGGACCGTAGGCGACCTGTCCGGCGGCGACCGACAGCCAGCGCTGCACACGGGCTGCGCCCAGCGGGTCTTCCGGCAGCCAGCGACCGTTGCCGTACTTCTTCGCCAGGTAGACCAGGATGGCGTTGGAGTCGGCGACGATGACGCCTTCGTCGTCGATCACCGGCACCTGGCCGAAGGGGTTCAGGGCGAGGAAGTCCGGGTGCTTGTGCGCGCCCTTGGCAAGGTCCACCGAGATCAGTTCAGTGGGCAGTTGCAGCAGCGAGAGCATCAGTTCGACGCGGTGGGCGTGGCCGGACAGCGGGTGGCGGAAGAGCTTGATGGTATGCGACATGTGAGTGACTCCGTTGGCGTGAGTGGGGATGCAGCGCGAGTCGTGCCGTGGCGGTTGCTCGAGCTGATGGGTGAATGCTGCGCCCGATGGTCGGTGCGCAGAATCACCAGCGCGGGCAATCCAGCGTTTCAGAATGCGGAAGAATCGGAGCCGTGGTTCCACGCCGGTGGCGTTTGTGAGCGGTGAGGGCGCCGGCCCTGCCGGCGGATCGCGGGCGTGGCCCGCACCTACAGGGAGCGCATGGGCCTGGGTTTTCCGCTAAATCCGGTGTGACGGGTTGCGGGGCCGTGGGGGAGTGCCGGTGGTATGTGCGTACGGTGAGGGCGCCGGCCCTGCCGGCGGATCGCGGGCGTGGCCCGCTCCTACAGGGAGCGAATGGGCCTGGGGTATTCCGCGAAATACGGTGCGACGGTTTTTGGGGCCGGTGGTATGTGCGTACGGTGAGGGTGCCGGTCAGGCCCGCTCCTGCAGGGAGTGCAGGGGGTTAGCCTGTAGGAGCTGGCCATGCCTGCGACGGCCCAGCGCCGCTGCCGCCCGGCGGAGCCTCGGACCTACCCGCGCAACGCCGGATGCGCGCGCAGGCGCGGCACCACGAAATCAAGGAAGGTGCGCACCCGTGCTGCCGCGCGGCGCCCTTCGCGGTAGATCAGCTGCACCGGCAGCCCTGGCGCTGCGTAGTCCTGCAACACGGTCTGCAGGCGGCCGCTGCTCAGCTCGGCATGCGCCTCGTGGCTCATGCAGCGGGTCAGCCCGAGCCCCAGGCTGGCGGCGCGGATCGCCGCGTGGGTGGTGCTGCACACCAGGCGCGGTAGCAGGCGCACCGAGCGCGGCGCGTCCTGGTGGCGGAAACGCCATTCGCTGACCGCACCCTGGCTGCCGGAGACAATGATGCCATGCGCCTTGAGGTCCTCCGGCGCTTGCGGCACGCCATGGCGCGCGAAGTAGTCGGGCGATGCGCAGATCACCGGCCGCACTGTGCCCACCGGCAGGGCGAAGCCGGAGGAATCGGGCAGGGCGCCTATCACCAGGGCGACATCGATACCGTCTTCCAGCAGACGCGGCAGGCCCTCCCGATGCTGGCTGGCCAGGCGCACGTCGGGGAAAGCGGCCAGGTAGTCCAGCGCAATGGGCGCAAAGATGCGGTCGGCCATCAGCAACGGCATCGTGAGATTCAGCTGGCCGGCCGGGTGCGCCTGCAAGCCGTCGAGCGAGCCGTCGGCCTCGTCGATAGCGTCCAGAATCTGTCGGCAGCTGGCAGCGAAGGCGGCGCCGCTCGCGCTCAACTCGACCCCGCGCGGGCCGCGCAACAGCAGCTCGCCGTGCAGGCGCGACTCCAGTGCGGCGACCAGGCGCATCACCGTCGCGGTGGACAGCGCCAGCTGCCGGGCGCCGGCGGCGAGGCTGCCGGAGCGCGCCACGGCGTCGAACGCCTGCATCTCGCGGTAGCGGCTCACGGCTTCGCGGCGTGCAGGGCCGGGTCGGCGCGCAGGTGTTCCGCGCAATGCGTGACGAAGCTGCGAACCTTCGCCGGCAGCCGCGCACCGTCCTGGTAGAGCAGGTGGATCGGCAGTGGCGCCGTGGCAAATTCGTCGAGGACGATCTCCAGCTCGCCGCGCGCCACGGCCTCGGCCGCCTGGTAGGAGAGCACGCGGGTGTAACCGCCACCCAGGCGTGCGGCATGGATCGCCGCGTTGTTCGAGCTGACCACGAAGCGCGATGGCGGGCGCAAGGTCAGCGGCCCATCCGGGGTGATGAACTGCCAGTCGGTGAGCAGCACGCTGGTGGCGGCCATCACCACTGGCGCGTCGAGCAGGTCGTTCGGGTGCTGCGGGCGACCGTGACGGTCGAGGAAGGCGGGGGCGGCGCAGACCACCGGCCGAATGTCGCCGACCTTCAGCGCGGTCAGGCTGCCCTCGGGCAACTGGCCGATGCGCACCGCAACGTCGATGCCTTCGTCGAGCATGTGCACCACGCGGTCCACCAGCAGCGCGTTGATCGTCACCTCGGCGTGGGCGTCCAGGTAGCTGGCGATCAGCGGAATCAGGTACAGCTCGCCGAACAGCACCGGGGCCGTCACCGTGAGGTTGCCGCGCGGGCGCAGGGCGCTGCCGGAGGCCAGCTCCTCGGCGTCCTCCAGCTCCTGGAGGATGCGTCGGCAGTCCTCGACATAGCGCTGGCCGGCCTCGGTCAGCCGCACGCTGCGGGTGCTACGGGCCAGCAGCAGGGTGCCCAGGCGCTGCTCCAGCGCGGCGATCGCGCGGGTCACGCTGGGAGGCGACAGGCCCAGCCGCTTCGCACCAGCGGCAAAACTGCCGGCTTCGGCCACGGCCAGCAGCACTGTCATTTCCTGAAAGCGGTCCATGGGTCACCGTTGTCGCCTTGATCGGGTCGCCAGACTGTAGAGGGAAGCCGCGGCGGATAGAAGAGCCGGCGGCTTGCGGGCGACATCGGCGTGCTCGCCAGCGCCGTGTGGCTTGACCGCGCCGGGCCGACTCCGGCACAAGCGCTGGAGGCGCCCGCAGCGAGGCCGCCACCGCCGACGAGCCTTCCTCCATGACCAGCAAGTCCACGGCCACCGCGCTGGCCGCTGCCAACAACCCCCGCCTGGGCATCGCCCTGTGCCTGCTGTCGATGCTCATCTTCGCCTGCCAGGACGGCATCACCAAGGTGCTGGTCCGCCACCTGCCGGTGGCCGAGCTGGTGATGGTGCGCTACTGGGTATTCGTGCTGTTCGCGCTCATCGTCTGCCGCTCCCAGGGCGGCGTTCGCGCGGCCAGCCGCAGTGCCAGTCCCTGGCAGCAGGTGGTCCGTGCATTGCTGGGCGTGGGCGAGATCGCCATCTTCGGCCTGGCCCTGCGCTACCTCGGGCTGGCCGAGACCCACGCGCTCTACGCGGTCGTCCCGCTGATGACGCTGGGCCTGGCGCGGCTGTTCCTCGGCGAGCGGATGGTCGGTCGGCAATGGCTGGCGGCGGCGGTTGGCTTCGGCGGCACGCTGCTGATCCTGCGTCCCGGCATGGGCGTGTTCGAGCCCGCTGCGCTGATCCCGCTGGCGGCGGCGCTGACCTTCGCTTTCTTCAACATCCTCTCGCGGCGCATCAGCCAGACCGACTCCTTCGCCACCACCACGCTGTACATGGCCGTGGTCGGCGCCGTGGCGGCTACCTCTGCCGGGCTGCCCGCCTGGGTCACGCCAACGCCCCACGAGGCGATGCTGATGTCGATCGTCGCCGTCTCCGGGGTGATCGCCCAGTTACTGTTGATCCAGGCGCTGAAGTACGCCCAGGCCTCGACACTGCAACCGTTCAACTATTCGCTGCTGGCCTTCGCCACGCTGATCGGTCTCGTCGTCTTCGGCGAGGCACCGACGCTCTGGACGATCACCGGCGCGCTGCTGATCCTGCTGGCGGGGTTGTATTCGATCCGGCCGAAGGGTTAGCCCCTGACGCCTCTGCGCTGGGCTGTCGCAGGCATGGCCAGCTCCTACACCAATCTCGTACGCCGTGCCCGCGAACGGCGGACAACGTCCGCCGTCAACCAGGCGCACCAGCCCCCCGATAGACACCATGGTGCACTGTCCGCCTCCCGTCCGGCGTGGTGTCATTCCCGGCAAGGGCAAGCCGGCCAGCGTTCCGGGAGCCCCGCAGCCTGAACGTGCGTGGCCCAGCCGCCGCACGCTCATCCCACCAGGCGAACCCGTCGAACCGTGAGGTCTCCATGCTCCTACCCCTTTGCACCTGGTCCGAAATCGAGCAGTTCCTTGGCCGCAGCCGGACCATCGTCATTCCCATCGGCTCCAACGAGCAGCATGGCCCCATCGGCCTGCTGGGGACCGACTGGATGTGCCCGGAAATCATCGCCCACGAAGCGCAGAAGTCGGCGGATATCCTTATCGCGCCGACCTTCAACATCGGCATGGCGCAGCACCACCTGGGCTTCCCCGGTACCATCACGCTGCGCCCCTCGACCTTTATCGCCGCCATCTGCGACTGGGTGAGTTCCCTGGCTGCCCACGGCTTCGAGAAGATCCTCTTCCTCAATGGTCACGGCGGCAACGTCGCCTCCATCGAGGCGGCCTTCTCCGAGCTCTACGCCCAGGCCAGTTTCGCCCGGCGCCCGGCCGGCTTCGCCCTGAAGCTGTGCAACTGGTGGGACCTGGAAGGTGTCGGCGAACTGGCCAACCGGCAGTTCCCGAAAGGCCACGGCATCCACGCGACGCCGTCTGAGATCGCCGTCACCCAGTGGGCCTACCCGCAGCACATCAAGTCGGCCGAGTACTCGCCGCCGATCGCCAACTGGGGCCCGATCCGCGAGGCGGCGGACTTCCGTGCACGCCATCCGGATGGCCGCATGGGCTCCGATCCGGGCCTGGCCTCGCCGGAGAAAGGTCGCGAACTGGTGATGCTGGCCGCCCAGGGACTGGTGCAGGCGGTCGAGGCGTTCAGCGGGGAAACGTCGCCGTTCTGAGCAGCGCCTGACACCGCCTCACTCCCCGGAAACCCGAGCCTCGCTCGGGTTTCTGCTTTCTGCGTAACGCTCCAGGCGTGCGGCTAACAAGAGCTAACAGCAGATAACTCGCCCGATTGCGCCGGCCTTGCCAATCTGGCAACCGGGTGTCATTGGCTAACCAGGGAGGCCTCCATGACCAAGCATGATGGCTGCATGAATCTGGCGGGGCGGCGCAGCAATGCAGAGTTCGGCGCGTTGATCCTCGGGGCCGGCGAGCCCGAGGAGGCGGCCTCGCGGCAGCTGTACATGGCCGTGCTGCCGCTGCTCATCGCGTTCTTCGAGGGCCAGGCGCAGGCCGGCCGCATCGGCCAGCAGGACATGGGTGACCTGTTGCGCGCCAGCCTTCGGCAGGTGGACCGGCAGCGCGCCAGCTACGACCCGGCCATTCCGTTTCGTGCGTGGCTGCTGGAGTTGGCCCGGCATGAGCTGAGCGTCCACCGTCATGCGGCGCCGCTCGAACTGCCCGCAGTCTGCGAGCCGATCAGAACACCTCGGCGCAGGCGCACCGCCGCCGCCCACTGAGTCCACGTTTTCAGGAAGTACCGATGCAGTCGATCGAGAAGGTTCTCTACACCGCCCGTGTCCATACCCGGGGCGGTCGTGATGGCGAAGCACGCAGTGATGATGGTCGGTTGCAGGTCCGGTTGACCCCACCGGGGGCGCCGGGGCAGGGCAGCAATCCCGAGCAGTTGTTCGCCGCCGGCTGGTCGGCCTGCTTCATCGGCGCGCTGCGTCATGCCGCCAATGCGCGCAAGCTGGAGTTCCCGGCACAGACGGCGGTGGATGCCGAGGTGGAACTGATGCATGGCGAGAATGGCTTCTTCCTGCGTGCGCACCTGGCGATCCAGTTGCCGGGCCTGGACCCCGAACTGGCGCAACGGCTGGTGGATGCCGCGCACCAGAGCTGTCCGTACTCCAAGGCGTTGCGCAACAACGTCGACGTCACCCTGACCCTGCTCTGAGCCGTTCCCGCCGGCCTTTTAGCGTGACACCCCGCATAAAAGGCCGCGCTCAAGGCTTGATCGAGCGCTCGAAACTCCTATCCTGCTAGGACTTGCGGGCCAGCCTCGCGCCCACTTCCCTTTTCGAAGAGACGCCCCGTGGAGTCCGCAGCGGACGATCTGTCCCCCTCGCTGAAAGCGCCGATCGAATTCGGCCCGTTCCGGGTCGTGCCCGGCAAACGCCTGCTCACCCGTGATTCGCAGCCGATGGATATCGGCGGACGCGCGTTCGACCTGCTCCTCGCCCTGCTGGAAAAGCCCGGTCGCGTGCTCTCCAAGCGCGAGCTGCTCAAGCGCGTGTGGCCCGACATGGTGGTGGAAGAGGGCAGCCTGCGCTTCCACATGACCGGCCTGCGCCGCGCCCTGGGCGACGGCGAAGACGGCGCGCGCTATATCGCCACCCAGGTCGGCGTCGGCTATGCCTTCGTCGCGCCGGTGAACCGGGGCAGCGATGCACCGCCTGCGCTGCCGATGGTGACCATGGGGGAAGGCGTCGGTACCTTGCCGCCGCGGGTGAAACTGATCGGTCGCGAGGCCGATGTGCAGATGATCCTGCAGCGCCTGCGCGAGCCACGGCTGTTCACCATCGTTGGCACCGGCGGTGTCGGCAAGACCAGCCTGGCCAATGAGGTCGGCCACCGCCTGGCCACCGAGCGCCGGCAGGTCGTGCGCTTCATCGACCTTGCCCAGGTGGAGGACGAGCAACTGGTCGCTTCGGCCCTGGCCGCCTCGGTGGGCGTACCGGTGCAGGCCGAGGACCCGCTGGCGGTGCTGCTGGCGCACCTCAGGGGACAGGACCTGCTGCTGATCGTCGACAACTGCGAGCACGTGGTGGATGTGGTGTCCGCGCTGGCCGAGCGTATCCGTGACGCCGCCCCCGGCGTCGGGCTGCTTGCCACCAGCCGTGAACCCCTGCGCGCGCGGGACGAGGAGGCGCACTGGCTGGGCCCGCTGGACTTCCCCGAAGAGCCGGCCGGCCTGCCAGTCGAGACGCTGCTGGAGTTCCCCGCCGTGCGGTTGTTCGTCGAGCGCGCCAGGGCTGCCAACGCCTCCCTGCAACTGCAGGACGGCGACCCCGGGCTGATCGCCGACATGTGCCGGCGCCTGGGCGGGATGGCCTTGCCCATCGAATTGGCGGCCGTGCGCGTGGCGATCCATGGCGTGAAGGCCACCCATGCGCTGCTGGGCGAGAGGTTTTCCCTGGGCTGGTCGGGCCGGCGTACGGCGCAGCCGCGCCACCAGACGCTGCGCGCCATGCTCGACTGGAGCTATGGCCTGCTGTCCGAGAGTGAGCGCCTGGTGTTCGATCGCCTGTCGGTCTTCGTCGGGCCCTTCTCCCAGGAGGCGGCCGCGCAGGTCGTCGCCGATGCGCGGATCGACACGCTGGAGGCAGCGTCCGTCCTCGATGAGCTGACATCCAAGGGGTTGCTGGCGGTGGATCGCAGCGACGCCGCGACGGCCTACCGACTGCTGGAGATGACCCGCGCCTTCGCACGCGAGAAAGCGGCGGCCCATGGCTTTGATGACGCCCACGCCCTGGCCTTCCGGCATGCCGCGTATTACCTGTGGCTGCTGGAGCAGCTGAGTAGCGTGCCCGAGGTGATCTACGAGGGTTGCACGCGCCTGGCCAGCCAGCTGGGTAACGTGCGCAGCGCGCTGGAATGGAGCTTCGGCCCGCAGGGCGATCCCGGCCTGGCGTTGCCGCTGGCGGCGGCCAGCGCGCCGCTGTTCCTGCACTATTCGCTGCAGGTGGAGTGCCGCACCTGGTGTGCGCGGGCCACCGAACTGCTGGAGCTTGGCTACTTCGGCACGCCCACCGAAATGGAACTGCAGGCGGCCCTCGGCCTGGTGCTGATGTTCACCCGCGGCAACAGCGAGGCCGCCGGCAAGGCGCTGCTGCGAGCGCTGGAAATCGCGGTGGCGCTCGGCGACCACTGGGCCGAGCTGCGGGTGCTGGGGCGCCTGCAGATCTTCTATGAACGCATTGGCGACTTCGCCTCGTCGCTGGCCTGGGCGGAACGCGCCGTGCTGGTCGGCGATACCCTGGGCGAGCCGGAAGCCGTGGCGGTGGCTGCCTCGCTCGCCGGCATCTCGCATCACCTGCTGGGCGACCAGGAGCGCGCACGCGAGGAACTGGAGAAGTCCCTGCGCAACAGCCTGCCCTCGGAGCGCAGCCGCACGCTGCACTATGGCTTCGACCACCACAACCGTACTGGCCTGGCGCTGGCTCGCACGCTCTGGCTGCTGGGTTGCGCCGATCAGTCACGGCGCTGGGCGGACCAGGTGGAAGCCGAGGCGGCGGAACTCAATCATCCGGCCACCCATTGCATCGCCCTGGTGTGGACGCTGTGCATCCATCTCTGGACCGGTGAGCTGGACAAGGCCGAACGCAGCCTGGCGACTTTCAGCCGTATCGCCGAGGCCAACGCCTTCGCGCCGTACCAGGCCGCGACACCGGGACTGCGCGCAGCCATCGCCATTCGCCGCGAACAACCCGGCGATGCGGTGCGCCAGCTGGAAGAAAGCCTCACGCGACTGCATGGCATGCGCTACGAGCTGCTGACCACCTCCTTCGAGATCGCCCTGGCCGAAGGCCTGATCCTCGCCGGCGAACACCGCCGTGCGCTGGGCGTGGCGCGGCGCTGCATCGCGCACTGCCGCCGCAGTGGTGATGCCTATGCGTTACCGGAGCTGATGCGCATCGAGGCGCAGATCATCGGTGCGTTGGCCGAGGAAGGTGATCAGGCGGTGGAGCGTGTGCTGCAGGATTCGCTGGCGATGGCGTGCGAGCAGGGCGCCCGCGCCTGGGTGTTGCGTTCCAGCCTGGACCTGGCGCGGTTGCGTGCGAACCAGGGGAACAGTGCGGAGGCACTGGCGCTGCTGGATTCCTGCGCGCTCGATGAAGGCCTCGACACACTGGACGTGCGTCAGCTGGAAGCGCTACGGCTGACCCTGGGCGAGAACGCCTGAGGCGAACTCAGCGTGCGTCGGCCGGAGTAATGGCGAGCAGCGCGGCCATGTTCACCAGGTCCGGCAGTGTGCGTGCCTGCATCTTGCGCATGACCCGACCTCGGTGCGCCTTCACGGTGATCTCGCTGATCCCCAGGTCAGCCGCGACCTGCTTGTTCAGGCGCCCGGCCACCACCATTTCCAGCACTTCCCGTTCGCGGCAGGTGAGCCGCGCATAGGCCTGGCGCAGGGCGTCGAGCCGGGATTGCTGGCCGAGCGCGGCGCGGCTGTGTTCCAGGGCGTCGGTGATGGCCTGCAGCAGCGTGTCGCTGTCGAACGGCTTGGTGAGGAACTCCGCCGCGCCGGCCTTCATCGCGCGCACGGTGAGCGGCACGTCGCCATAACCGGTGATGAAGATGATCGGCATTGCCGGGCGCTCGCCGGCCACGCTGCGCTGCAGGTCGAGCCCGTTGAGGTCCGGCAGGTTGACGTCCAGCACCAGGCAGCTGGGTGTGTGGCATGGCGGCTCGTCGAGGAAGGCGCTGGCGGCCTCGAACAGCACGGGTCGCCAGCCGGCCGAGCGGATCAGCAGCTCCAGTGATTCACGCACCGAGATGTCGTCGTCGACCACGTAGACGATGGGTGTCGCGTTGGACATCGGCAGGGCTTCCGTTCGCTTGGATGGGCCGCGATGGGCCGCAAAGGGCTGGGTGGGATGGGGGTGCAACATGCCATGTCCTCCGAGTGGCGTCGACCGGGCTGTCAGCCGACCGGCAGGGCGGCGCTGAGCGCCTTGAGCAATTCCGCTTCGCTGAACGGCTTGAGCAGGCAGGCCACCGCGCCCTGGGCGATCAGGCGTGGGCAGGTCGTCGCGTCGCTGTAGGCGGTGATGAAGATGATCGGCACAGGGATGGCGCGCAGGGCCAGTTCCTTTTGCAGTTCCGGCCCGCTCATGCCCGGCATGGACACGTCGAGGATCAGGCAGCGGGTGCGTTGCAGGGCGTCCGAGGCAAGGAAATCCTCTGCCGAGGAGAACGCGCTGACCTCGAAGCCGAACTCGCGCAGCAGGTCCGGCAGGGATTCGCGCACCGATTCGTCGTCATCGACCACCGACACGAGCAGGGGCGTGGCCATCAGCGATTCTCCGTCGGTTGGTCATGGGTGTCCTGGGCGTGCGACAGTGCCGACGCCTGCGGCAGGGCGAAGATGAAGGTGGAGCCCGGTCCGTCGTGGGTGGTGGCCCAGACCCGGCCAGCGTGGTGCTCGATGATCGAGCGGCTGACCCACAGGCCGATGCCCATGCCCGATTGCTTGGTGCTGAAGAAGGCGTCGAACAGGCGGCCGGCGTCCTCCGGCGCGAAGCCTGCGCCGTTGTCGCGCACCGCGAGGAAGATGCTTGCGTCCAGGTCGTGGCCGGTGCTGACGCGCAGTTGCCGCGGGCGGTCATGCACGTCGCCCAGGGCGTCGATGGCGTTGAGGATGAGGTTGAGGATGACCTGCTGCAGCTGCACGCGGTCACCGCTTACCGTGGGCAGTTCGGCGTGCAGCGCGGGCAGCACGGTCACGCCGTGGCGCTGCAACTCGTTGTGCAGCATGGCGATCACTTCCCGCGTGGCCTCGTTGAGGTCGACCTGCTCGCTCACTGCCTCGTGACGGGCGAACAGGGCACGCAGGCGCTTGATTACATCCGCCGCTCGGTTGCCGTCGCGGATGGTGCGCCGTGCGGTTTCCCGCGCGCCCTCCAGGTTGGGCGTTGGCGCGCCGAGCATGCGCAGGCAGGTGCTGGCGTTGGTGATGATGCCCGACAGCGGCTGGTTGACTTCGTGGGCGATGGATGCGGTCAGTGCACCCAGGCTGGCCACGCGGGCGACATGGGCCAGCTCGGCGCGAGTCCTGTTCAGGGTTTCCTCGGCGAGGCGGCGCTGGGTGACGTCCTGCGCCGTGGCGATGTACAGCAGCGCGCCGTCGGCTTCGCGGGTGGCCTGGGCGACCAGGTGGACGTGGCGCACGATGCCACCGGGGAGCAGCAGCCGGTGTTCGTACTCGAAGTCGCGGCCGTCGCGGCGCTGGCGCTTGAGCATCTCTTCCACCAGGGCACGATCGTCCGGATGAATGCGCGAGAAGATCAGTTCGAAGCTCGGCACCAGCCCCGGCTGCAGATCGAGAAGCCGGTAGATTTCCTCCGACCAGGCGATCTCGTCCTTGTCCACGCGCCAGGAGAAGGTGCCGGTGAGGCTGATGCGCTGGGCCTTGGCCAGGAAGGCTTCGCTCTGGCGCAGGGCCGCTTCGCTGCGGGCGCGGTCGATGGCGATGCTGGCGAGGTGGGTGAACTGCGCGATCAGCGCGCGCTGGTTCTCGTCCGCCGACTGGGGCCGGGTGAAATACACCGAGAGGATGCCGCTCACCTCGCCAGCAGTGGAGACCACCGGTGTCGCCGTCAGGGCGCACAGGCCGCTCGCCTGCGCCTGTTGCCGCCAGACGGGCCAGCGGGTTTCTACCTGCAGGTCGTCGACCTGCAGCGTGGCGTTCTCCCGGGCGGCCTGCGCGTGCGGACTGCCGAGCGGGTCAACCGGTTGGCCGTCGACGCCGCCGTGCAGCGACGCCGGCAGGTGCGGTGCGGCGCCGGCCTGCAGGCGCAGCGTAGCTTCCGGCAGGCGGCCATGGCGGGGCGCGACCAGGGTGATGGCGCAGCGGCTGTCTTCGAGGTTGGCTTCCGCCAGCTCGCAGAGGGTTTCCAGTACCTGCGGCAGGGCACTGCCGCCGGCCATCAGGCCAAGCAGGCGCTTCTCGCCGGCGAGCAGCAGTTCGGCGCGCTTGCGCACGTGGATATCGGTGTTGCCGCCGTACCATTTCAGCACGCGGCCGGCAGCGTCGAGCTGGGGCACCGCGCGGATGAGGAACCAGCGGTAACTGCCGTCGACGCGGCGCAGGCGTGCCTCGAACTCGCCGGCACTGCCTGTTTCCAGCAGGCCTTGCCAGTAGACGCCCAGCGCGGACGCATCCTCGGGGTGGAGGGCGGTCATCCAGCCGACGCCGGCAGCGTTCTCGGGCGTCATGCCGGTGTAGTCGAACCAGCGCTGGTTGAGGAACTCCACACTGCCATCCGGATCGGTACGCCAGACGAAGCCCGGCACGGCGTCGATCAGGGTGCGCAGGCGGTCTTCGGAAACGCTGACGTCCTCCAGCGCACTGGCCAGCGATTTCTGCGCCTGGGCGATCAAGGCCTGGTCGCGCCGTTGTTCGTCGATGTCCACCTTCAGCACGAACCAGCGCTGGATGCGCCCCTCGCTGTCGCGATGGGGCAGGGCGCGCACGTGGAACCAGCGGTAGATGCCGTCGGCACCGCGCACCCGCTGCTGGAAGTTGTATGGCTCGCCGCTGGCCACCGAGTGCTTCCAGGCGGCCAGCGCGTGGGGCAGGTCCTCGGGGTGGATGGTGTCGGAGCTGGTCCAGTGGCGCAGTTCGTCGAAGCTGGCGCCGAGGTAGTCGCTGTTGTGCCGGTTGACGCACTCCAGTTCGCCGGCGGGCGTCATCAGCGAGATCAGCGCGGGAATGCTGTCGATGAGCTCCTGGGTTTCCCGGGTGACCGCCAGAGGCGGGGCGGGCAACAGGTCGTCGATATCGATGTTCTGGCCGCACCAGCCGGCAAGCTCGCCGAGGTCGTTGCTGAGCGGGCGGGCGCGCAGCAGGAAGCGACGGTACACACCGTCGTGTCGGCGCAGGCGGGCCTGAAGGTCATGGGCTGCGCCGGACTGGCGGATAGCGTTCCAGCCGTGCTGCAGCGCCGACAGGTCAGCGGGGTGCACCAGCGCCTGCCAGGCATGCTCGGCGTGGGTGTCGAGGTCCCGGCCGGCGTAGGTGCGCCAGGCCTGGTTGACGCTCTCCAGGCGGCCGTCGACGGTGGCGGTCCACGCCATGTCGGGCAGCTTGTCGACGACTTCGTTGTGCATACCGGTCCTCTCCCGGCGCTAGCCGTGGGGCGAGCATGCGCCTTGCTGGCGGGGCTGCCAATGATACCTAGGTGTCGACTCCGATACCGCAGGCGTGTGAGCGGGGAGCGCTGATACCAAGGTATCGACCGACACCATGGTGCAATCGCCGCGCCTCCCGGGCTTTGTTGAGATCGCTGCAGGTCGCCGATCCGTCGGCCAGTTAATCAGGGAGACCGACCATGCCAGCCGCCACGCTATCGCCCCACCTTCGCCGCCGTTTCAGCCGCACGCTCATGGCCTCCGCCGTGGGCCTGTTCCTGCTCGGTGACGGCCAGCACCACTTGCTGCAACAGACCTTTGCCGCAACCGCTACCGCCAGCAACGCCGCACCTGCCGTTAACAGCGTGCGGCCATTCCGCATCCAGGTGCCGCAGGAGCAACTGGACGACCTGCGCCGGCGCATCGCCGCGACACGCTGGCCGGACCGCGAGACGGTGAGCGATGCCTCGCAGGGCATCCAGCTGGAGAAGGTCCGCGCGCTGGTCGAGTACTGGGGCAAGGACTACGACTGGCGCCGTGCGGAGGCCAGGCTCAATGCGCTGCCGCAGTTCGTCACCCGCATCGATGGCGTGGACATCCAGTTCATCCACGTGCGCTCGAAGGAGCCGCACGCCATGCCGCTGATCCTCACCCACGGCTGGCCTGGATCGCCACTGGAGTTCCTCAAGACCATCGGCCCGCTGACCGACCCGGTGGCCTATGGCGGGCGCGCGGAAGACGCCTTCGACGTAGTGATCCCGGCCATCCCCGGCCACGGTTTTTCCGGCAAGCCGACCGTCACCGGCTGGGGACCGGACCGGGTGGCACGTGCCTGGGACGTGCTGATGAAGCGCCTGGGTTATCGCCACTACGTGTCCCAGGGCGGCGACCACGGTTCGGTGATCTCCGATGCCCTCGGGCGCCTGGCCCCGGCCGGCCTGCTCGGCATCCACCTGAACATGCCGGCGACGGTGCCGCCGGAGCTGGTCGGGCCGATCAACAGCGGCGCGCCAGCGCCCGCCGGGCTGGGCACCGACGAGCGCCGCGCCTTCGACGCGCTGAGTACCTTCTTCGGCCGCAATGCCGCCTACGGCGCGATGATGGTGACCCGCCCGCAGACCATCGGCTACTCCCTGGCGGATTCGCCCGCCGGCATGGCCGCGTGGATGTACGAGAAGTTCGCCGCCTGGACCGACAGTGGCGGCGAGCCCGAACGTGTGCTGAGCCGCGATGAGATGCTCGACGACATCTCGCTCTATTGGCTGACCAATACCGGGGCGTCCTCCTCGCGCTTCTACTGGGAAAACAACAACAACAACTTCAGCGCCGCCGCGCAGAAGACCGCGCAGATCAAGGTGCCGGTGGCGATTACCGTGTTCCCCGGCGAGATCTACCGCGCGCCCAAGAGCTGGGCGCAGCGCGCCTATCCCTCGCTGGATTACTTCCACGCGGTGGACAAGGGCGGCCACTTCGCCGCCTGGGAACAGCCGCAGCTGTTCAGCGAGGAACTGCGCGAGGCGTTCCGCCCGCTGCGAGCTAGCCTCACCAGCCACTGAATCCCGCCGAATGCCGGCAACCACCGTGCAGGCCACGTGCCTGCCCTGGAGACCCCTGATGACCCTGTTCAAGCACTCGATCCTCGGCGCCTCGGCGCTGGCCATCGCCCTCGCGCAATTCACCTCCTGCTCGGTGGCGCAGGCCGCTACCGCGCCGTCGACTGACCCGGCTTTCGGCCCGCTCAAGCACGTCGATGCCGGCCTGCTCAATGTGGCCTACGCCGAAGCCGGCCCGGCCGATGGCCCGGTGGTGATCCTGCTGCACGGCTGGCCGTACGACATCCACAGCTACACCGACGTCGCGCCCCAGTTGGCCGCCAAGGGCTATCACGTGCTGATTCCCTACGCCCGTGGCTACGGTGAAACACGCTTCCTCTCCGCCGCGACTCGGCGCAACGGCGAGCCAGCCGCATTGGCGGTGGACGTCATCGGTTTCATGGACGCACTGAAGATCAAGAGTGCCGTGCTGGCCGGCTACGATTGGGGTGCTCGCTCCGCGGACATCGTCGCGGCGCTCTGGCCCGAGCGGGTGAAGGCGCTGGTGTCGGTGAGCGGTTACCTGATCGGCAGCCAGGAAGCGGGCAAGGCGCCGCTGCCGCCCGCCGCCGAGCTGCAGTGGTGGTACCAGTTCTACTTCGCCACCGAGCGTGGCAAGGCCGGCTACGACAAGTACCGCCACGAATTTGCCAGGCTGATCTGGCAACTGGCTTCGCCGCAATGGAAGTTCGATGACGCCACCTTCGAGCGCAGCGCCCAGGCCCTGGACAATCCCGACCACGGCGCGATCTCCATCCACAACTACCGCTGGCGCCTGAACCTCGCCGAAGGCGAGCCGCGCTACGCCGAGCTGGAGAAGAAGCTCGCGACCTTCCCGACCATCAAGGTGCCGACCATCACCCTCGAAGGCGACGCCAACGGCGCCCCGCACCCGCCGGCCGAGGCCTACGCCAAGCGCTTCAGCGGCAAGTACGAGTACCGCCTGATCAGCGGCGGTATCGGCCACAACCTGCCGCAGGAGGCGCCGGACGCCTTCGTCAAGGCAGTCGTCGACGCCGACCATCTGTGAACCGGAGAGCCGCCATGCGCATCACCGGAACTGTGCTGCGGCGCATCGCACTGGCCGGGTTCGCCCTGCTGGTGACGACGGGCGCCAGGGCCGACGGCGATGCGTCGCCGATCTACGGCGTACGCCTGCCCGAGGGCTACCGCAACTGGCAGTTGGTGGCGCCTGCCCAGGAGGCGGCGCCGCTGAACGAACTGCGCGCCGTGCTGGGCAACGACATCGCCATGAAGGCCTACCGCGCCGGCACCTTGCCATTCCCCGATGGCAGCGTGCTGGCCAAGCTCGCCTGGAAGCACGTGCAGTCGCCGGAATTCGAGCCGGCGTCGATCCCCGGCGCCGCGACCACCGTGCAATTCATGGTCAAGGACTCGAAAAAGTACGCGGCCACCGGCGGTTGGGGCTTCGCCCGCTTCATCGACGGCAAGCCCGCCGACGAGGCGCAGCACCAGACCTGTCTGGCCTGCCACCAGGCGCGGGTGAAGGATCACGACCTGGTCTTCACCCGTTACGCCCCCTGATAGCTGCACCTTGAGCGCTACACCTTGAGAGAAGTGGAGGTTCTGATGAACCAACGATGGCTGATCACCGGCTGCTCCCGCGGGCTGGGCCGGGCGCTGGCCGAGGCTGTGCTGCAGGCCGGGCACCGCCTGCTGGCCACCGCCCGCGACCCGGATGGGTTGGCGGACCTCGCCCGGCTCTATCCGCAGACGCTGCGCCTGGCGCCGCTGGACGTCACCGACCCGGCCGCCGCGCAGGACGCCGTGGAGCAGATGGTCGAGGAATTCGGCGGGCTCGACGTGCTGGTCAACAACGCCGGCTACGGCAACGTCAGTTCAGTCGAAGACACGCCGCTGGACGAATTCCGCCGGCAGATCGAGACCAACCTGTTCGGCACCATCATCGTCACCAAGGCGGCGATTCCACTCCTGCGCCGGCAGCGCAGCGGCCACATCATCCAGCTTTCGTCGGTAGGTGGGCGCATCGGCGCGCCGGGGCGGGCGCCGTATTCGGCGGCGAAGTGGGGGATCGAGGGCTTCTCCGAAGTGCTGGCGCGCGAGATGGCGCAGGTCGGTGTGCGGGTGACGATCATCGAACCCGGCGGCCTGCGCACCGACTTCGCCGGCGCCTCGACGACGCTCAGCGAAGGGCGTTTCGAGTACGACGCGGTAGTGGGCGCCGTGGCGCGTCGGCAGCGTGCTTACGACGGTAACCAGCCGGGTGATCCGCAGCGCGCCGCGCAGGCAATTCTTGCCGTGGCCTGGATGGATCGCCCGCCGCTGCGCCTGGCCCTGGGCAGCGACGCGGTGCTGGCCATCGAGAGCGCCGACAAGGCCCGCCTGGCGGAGCTGCGCCTGTGGCGCGAACTGAGCCAGTCCAGCGATTTTCCCCGCTCGGCATGAGCGTTCCCCGCACGGTCCGACATTCCCCCGAGCCGCCGTGCGGGGCTTTTTATTCCCCACATCCTCAGCAAGGAGTTCCACCATGAAGAAGACCCTGACCGCCCTGGCGCTCGCCAGCGGCCTGCTGGCCGGCGGTGCTTTCGCGGCGCCGGTGAAACCGACGGTAGTGCTGGTGCATGGCGCCTTCGCCGATGCCTCCAGCTGGAACGGCGTGACCCGCATCCTGGAGAAGGACGGCTACAGCGTGATCGCCGCCGCCAATCCGCTGCGCGGCGTGGCCAGCGATGGCGCCTACATCGGCAACATCGTCGGCAGCGTCAAGGGGCCGGTGGTACTGGTGGGGCACTCCTACGGCGGCAACGTGATCAGCGCGGCGGCCAGCGACCGGGCCAACGTCAAGGCACTGGTCTATGTCGCCGCGTTCGCCCCGCAGAAGGGCGAGAGCGCCGCCGAACTGGCCGGCAAGTTCCCCGGCAGCACCCTCGGCCCGACCCTGGCCGCGCCGGTGGCGCTGGCTGATGGCGGCAAGGACCTGTACATCCAGCAGGACAAGTTCCACGACCAGTTCGCCGCCGATGTGCCCGCGGGCGACGCTGCGCTGATGGCGGCGGCGCAGCGGCCGGTCACCGAGGCCGCGCTGAACGAGAAGGCCGGCGCGGCTGCCTGGACGGCCATTCCGTCGTGGTTCGTCTATGGCGATGCTGACCGTAACATCCCGCCGCAGGCCCTGGCCTTCATGGCGCAACGTGCCCATGCCAGGGACGTCGAGGTGGTCAGCGGGGCTTCCCATGTGGTGATGGTCTCGCACCCGGAGGCGGTGGCGCGTTCCATCGAGAAGGCGGCTGTGGGCTACTGATCAGACGCCAGCGCCGGAAGGCGACTTCCGGCTCTTTCGTCACGCCTGCTGCGGGGCAATCGGCAGATCGAACTGCTGCAGGTCGTGGCGCAGTTGTTCGGCGTTGATGAACTGGACGGCGCGCAACCCCTGCGCCGTCGCTGCGTCGACGTTCTTGCGGACGTCATCGATGAACAGCGTGCGCGAAGGTGTCAGGCCGTAGCGCTGGATGAGCAACTGGAAGATTTCCGGTTCCGGCTTCATCAGGCCTTCGCGGCCGGAGACGAGCACACCCTCGAACTTCCCAAGGAATTCGAAGCGTTCTTCCGCCACCGAAAAGGTTTCCGCCGACCAGTTCGTCAGCGCCAGCAGACGCACGCCGTTCTGGTGCAGGTCGTTCAGTACCTGCACGGTTTCTTCCAGGGCACCGTTGAGCATCTCTTCCCACCGCTCGCGGTACGCCCGGATATTCGGTTCATGC
Organism: uncultured Pseudomonas sp.; assembly: GCA_966191535.1. Taxonomy (GTDB): domain Bacteria; phylum Pseudomonadota; class Gammaproteobacteria; order Pseudomonadales; family Pseudomonadaceae; genus Pseudomonas. Next base: position 18,422 of record CBIGPF010000115.1, read on the forward strand.
GAAGGATGCTGCGCGACAGCCTCGGCGATAGCCTCCGCCCAGGGGCGGCCGCGATCCTGGCGCTCGTTCCAGGTGGTGTTGCAGACGTTCGCCAGGAACGCCTCCATCGCCGCTTCGTCGCCGTCGAAGAGCTTTCGATAGAGGTACCGAGGATTCCAGTCGACCAGCACGCCGCCAAGGTCGAAAACCACTGTGTTTACGCTGTTGCTCTCGTTCTGCACTGGGTGCGTCTCCCGAGCTGATGCTCATGCTTGAGTGATCGGATGGCCCCTGACCTTATCGAAGACAGTTTTCGCGTCAACCTTTGATCACCTCGGAGGATGGCAGAAAGGCGGCGCCCGCCGACACCGGTGGTAGACTCCTTCACTTCGCCTGCCTTCAGCTGCCCAGGAGCTTTTCCCATGTTCGGAGTGACCGATTACGGCGCCTTCCTGATTGCCTTCGTGGTGCTCCTGGCCATCGCCGGCCCCGGCAACTTCGCGCTGATAACCGCGACCGGCAAGGGTGGTATTCGCGCCGGGCTGGCGG
>CBIGPF010000116.1:0-18859 GCA_966191535.1 uncultured Pseudomonas sp.
CCCGGTGGCCGGACTGTTCCTCGGCAGCCTGGTGGCCGGCGCCAGCATCGGCATCATCGGCGTGCTGCTGCCGGGTATCGTCAAGCGTGACTTCCCGCACATCGCCGGGACCATGACCGGCGTCTACACCATGGCCCTGTGCCTGGGCGCCGCCACCGCCGCTGGCGCCACCGTGCCGCTGGCCAGGCTGATGGATAACAACTGGCAGATTGCGCTGGCGTTCTGGGCGATTCCGGCCGTGGTCGCCGCGGCGATCTGGCTGCCGCAGACCCGCCAGAACCATCACGCCCATCGCGCGGTGTACAAGGTGAAAGGCCTGTGGCGTGACCCGCTGGCCTGGCAGGTGACGCTGTACATGGGCCTGCAGTCGTCGCTGGCCTACATCGTCTTCGGCTGGGTGCCGTCAATCCTCATCGACCGCGGCCTGAGCGCGGTGGAAGCCGGGCTGGTGCTCTCCGGCTCGGTGATGGTGCAGCTGTTCAGCGCCCTCGCCGCGCCCTGGCTGGCGACCCGTGGCAAGGACCAGCGCATCGCCGTGGTGATCGTCATGGGCCTGACCCTGGCCGGCCTGCTCGGCCTGCTGCTCGCCCCACTCTCGGGCATCTGGGGCTGGGCCGTGGTGCTCGGCCTCGGACAGGGCGGCACCTTCAGCATCGCACTGGCGCTGATCGTGTTGCGCTCGCCGGACTCCCACGTCGCCTCCAACCTGTCCGGCATGGCCCAGGGCGTGGGCTACACCCTCGCGGCCTGCGGCCCCTTCCTGGTTGGCGTGGTGCACGACGCGACCGGTGGCTGGGCGGCGACCGGGGTGATCTTCGTGGTGGTGACGATAGCGGCCATTGCGTTCGGCCTGGGCGCCGGGCGGGACAAGCTGGTGCAGGTGAAGAGCGAGCACGTCTGACTTCGCAGGATCGTAGGGCGCATGACGCCCCAGGCGTTATCCGCCCTACGTCAGCATCCCCTGTAGGAGCGAGCTTGCTCGCGAACAGCGCTTACGATGAACACCGGAGCTGCCGGCTGCCACCCTCTCCCTGAAGGGAGAGGGCAATCCCCCACTCCGAAGGATCAAACCACCGGCGGCGGCGGAGGCCTGTGCGAGCTGGCCACCCAGGCGCTGACCAGTTCATACACCACCGCCAGCAGCACCGGGCCGAGGAACAGGCCGATGAAGCCGAAGCTGAGCAGCCCGCCGAGCACCCCCAGCAACACCACCACCAGCGGCAGGTTGCCGCCGCGGCTGATCAGGTAGGGCTTGAGGATGTTGTCCACGCCGCTGATCACGAAGAAGCCCCAGATCGCCATGAACACTGCGTAGCCATAGCTCTCCTGGTAGAACAGCCAGAGCACGGCCGGCCCCCATACCAGCGGCGGCACCATCAGCAGGCTGCAGACGAAGGTCAGCAGGCCGAGTACCAGCGCACCTGGCACCCCGGCGATGAGGAAGCCGATGGTGGCCAGCACGGCCTGGGCGGCGGCGGTACCGATCACGCCGTTGACTACCCGTTGCACGGTGCCGGCGATGATGTCCATGTACTGCTGCGCGGCAGTGCCAATCAGGCGTTCCAGCACGCCATGGGCAAAGGCCTGCAGGCGCTGGCCATCGCGGTAGAAGAAGAAGATCAGCACCAGGCTCAGTACCAGTTCGAAGATACCGGCCCCCAGCTTGGCACTGCGCGCCAGGGCCCAGTTGCCGACTTCTCCCATGTACGGCTTGAGCGTGGAGAACATCGCCACGCCCTGCTGGTCCGCCTGGTACCACCAGCCGATCAGTCGATCACCGATCAGCGGCACCCGCGCCATCCACTCCGGCGGCGGCGGCAGGCCGGAGACCTGCAGGTTCTTCACCAGTTCGACGCCTTCGCGCACCCGGTCTACCAGGCCGAAGCCCAGCCACACCAGCGGCAGCGCCACCAGCACGATCCAGCCGATGGTCAGCACGCCCGCTGCGGCAGCCTGGCGGCCGCCCAGCAACTGGGTCAGCAGACGCATCAGCGGCCAGCTGGCGAAGGCCAGCACGGCGGCCCAGAACAGCGCCGACCAGAACGGCAGCAGCACCCAGATACTCGCGCCCAGCAGGCCGAGCAAGAGCAGGCGCAGCAACAGGCGATCGTTGTCGAACATTGGAAACCCCGGTTGGCCCGAAAGCCCCAGTGTAGGGCGTTTCGGCCCTCAGCGTCGGAGAATCAACGCAGGGAAATCAGCGCAGCCAGGTCAGATGCAGACCGTCGCTGTCATCCTTGCCCTGCTCCAGGCGAGCATCGCGCACGCCTTGGGCAGTGAGGGCGCTGCGCCAGTCGCCCGCGTGCTTGCCGGCCAGCTCCACGCGCACGCCGGTGTCCAGGCGCAGGGTGCGCACCAGCAGGTCCAGCCAGGCGCCACCCGGCTCCTGCGGTACGTGGCTCAGGGTCAGCTCGCCGTTGGCCTTGAGCAGACGCATCAGGGTCGCGGGGCTGGGCAGCAGTTCACCGAGGGCGGCGCCGCTGTCCAGCTGTTCGGCATGCAGGTAGGCGCGGCGGTTGCCACGGGTGATGGTGTAGACCGCCAGCAGGCTGTTCTCGTGGGGCGCGGCGAGGCGTACCAGCAGGTAGGCCTGCTGGTCGTCCGGACCGAACAGCTTGGAGTTGCCGAACACCGAGTTGGCCAGCAGGTTGCTGGAGCCGCAATCACGGCTCTCGCACCAGAACAGCGGTGTGGCGTCGGCCTTGAGCAGGTCCTTGCGCGCCGCGGCGAAGGCGCTCTGGCTGGAGTCCTCGTCAGGCAGCCGATAGGTCACGGCGGTCAGGTCGCCGATGGCACGCACCTCCCCTTCCATGCGCAGACGCCCACTGATGCGGCTGATCGAGCCTTGCGGGTAGATGCGTTCCTGGCTGGGGGCCTGGTTGAAGTCGACGATCTCCGAACGCGAGAAGCGCGGGAGTATCTCCAGGTCGTGGCTGCCGGGCAGATCGGCAGCGCCGGCAAGGCTGGCGAAGCCGAGCAGGCCGCTGGCGATCAGCGTGCGGAGCAGCCGTGACATCCGGTGCGCGTCGGTCCTGACGAAGTGAGGGTTTTCCGGCCCCTGGCGCGCGGCGGTCTGGATGTCGAGCATGCACAATCTCCCTGAAGCGATCCGTGCAGCGTCGCGGCAGGCCCCGCTTTAGTCAAGCCAAAGGGCGCTACGGGGTGTTTCCCTCAGGCCTGCAGGAAGGGTCGGAAGATCGCCGCGACCGCTTCGGCGCCCGCTTCATCATCCAGATGCAGGTGGTGCTGGCCAGGCAGCTCATGGACCTCGAAAGGCCGGTCTTTCAGGAGCTCACGGGTGGCAGGCTCCACCATCATCAACCCCTGCTGCGCCAGCACCAGGCTGGTCGGGCATTGCACGGACTGGACAAATTGTCGCGCATGGGCGCGGGTCAGGCGCAGCGGCGACGGCAGGGTCAGACGCGCATCGGTGCGCCAGGTGTAGCCGCCAGGCACCGGGACCAGACCACGGGAAGCCAGCAGTTCCGCCGCTTCGCGGCTCACCGCGCCGACGCCTTTCATGCGCGCTTCCACGGCACGGTCGATGGCTTCATAGACCGGTTTGCGCTTGTTCGGCAGGGCCAGTTGAGCGCGCAGCGCCTCGCCGAGCTTCTGCGGCGAGGTGTCCGCTTCGCCGGTGTAGGGCACCAGGCCGTCGATCAGCGCCAGGCGCTCGATGCGCTCGGGCATGGAACCGGCCAGCAGCACCGAGACGATGGCGCCCATGGAATGCCCGAGCAGGGAGAAGCGCTCCCAGCCCATCTGGTCGGCCACCATCAGCACGTCCAGCGCGTAATCCCACAACAGGTAGCTGGCGCCCGGCGCACGGTGGCCCGAGTGGCCGTGGCCGGCGAAATCCAGGGCGAGAATGCGCACGCCCTCGAGCTTGGGTGACAGGCGGGCAAAGCTCATCGCGTTGTCCAGCCAACCGTGCAGGGCGATCACCGGGCGGCCGTCTTCCGGGCCGAAGAGGTGCGCGGCCAGCTCGATGTGCGGCAGGTTCAGGCGGATTTCCTGGACGTGGGCAGTCATGGCGATTCCTTAAGCATTGGTGCGCTGTTGCCAGCGGGCGAAGACGGTCTTGAGCAGCGCGGCGGTGTCCTGCGGACGCTCCAGCGGGAACATGTGGCCGCCCGGCAACGACAGGCTTTCTCCCATGGGGATGCGCCCGATCAGGCGCGCATGGTGCGGCAGCACCACGCGGCTGTGGCGGCCGCGCACCATGGTCAGCGGCACGGCCAGCTGCCTGGCGCGGCCCGGCGCGGTGTGCGGCACGTTGCGGTAGATGGAGATTTCAGTGGCCGGGTCGAACTTCAGCCGCAGGCCGCGCGCGTCGGACGGCGCCAGCCCGTGGCGCACGTAGGCTTCCAGGCATTCGCGGTCGAAGCGCTTGAACAGCGGCTTGCCGGCGAAGTACTCCAGCGCCTCGGCAACGTCATCGAAGTCCTCGCGGCGGCCGAGGGTGCGGCCGGCGGGCGTCAACCGGTCGATGAAGCCGAAGCGCTTGGCGACGCGGATCACCAGTTGATCAGCCAGCGTCAGCAGTGGCGAATCGAGCATCACCACGCCGCGGTACAGCTCGGGTTTGCGCAGTGCCGCGTGGTAGTGCAGCACGCCGCCCAGGGAATGGCCGACGCCCCAGACGGGCTCGTCCAGCGCCTCGAGGTGATGCAGCAGCTCTTCCACCAGGTTTTCCCAGTTGGCGTTCACCGGGAAGCGCGGGTCATGGCCGTGCATGTCCAGCCGGTGGACCCGGTAATCCGGCTCCAGGGCATCGAACAACTTGCCGTAGGTACCCGAAGGAAAACCGTTGGCGTGGGCGAAGAAGACCGCTTGCGACATGCTGCGTGAACTCAGGGGGATGACAGCCTGAATTTTCCGACAGCACCGGAGGCGCGGCAATGACCCGTGCTCCCGCGAATGACGGCACTACGGCCAAAGTCCATGGCGCTCCGGCGGATTTGCCCTGATCCACCCGCTTTTTTGCCTCAAACCCAATGCGTCGCGTGGTTCACCACGCTGAACAGGATGCCCCCTGCCACCAACAGGAACACCAGCCCGCAGGCGCCGTCGATCAGCGGAACGGCACGCAGCAGACGCTGCTGCCACAGCGGCCGGGTAAGGATCACGCTGAGCAGGCTGAACCAGACGAAGCCGGTGCCGAACAGCATCACGGCCACCGCGACCTTGCCCGGCGCCGACATGTCCACCGGAATCAGGCTGCTGAGCAGCGCGAGGAAGAACACCAGCGCCTTGGGATTGAACAGGTTGGTCGCCAGGCCGCGCAGCCAGGGGCCAAGCTTCGATGCGGCCAGCTCGCCGTCGATGCGCCCTGCCCCGCCCGGCTTGCGCAACGCCCGCAGTGCGCCAATGCCGAGCCAGCCGAGGTAGGCCGCGCCCACCAGTTGCAGGGCGCTGAACAGCAGCGGCGAGCGACTGAGCAGCAACGACACACCGGTCAGCACCAGGGTGCCGTGGACCAGGATGCCGCAGGCCAGCCCGAGGGCGCTGAGCACGCCGGCGCGGCGGCCCTGGTGCAGCGAGGTGCGCACCACCAGCGCGACGTCCGGGCCGGGGCTGACCAGGGCGACCGCGAACACGGCGGTGAGCATGAGCAAGACGTGAACCTCCTGCATGGCGGGATTCTCCAGTGGGAAAAGGAAACAGGATCAGGGTGGTGGATCAGCGCTGGCGAAGTCGCGCGGGCGGCAATCCGTAGGTACGGCGGAACAGTCGGCTGAAGTGGGCCTGGTCATAGAAGCCCAGGCTCAGGGCGATCTCCGACAGCGGCTGGCCCTTGATCACCCGTGGCAGCGCGCGCTCCAGGCGCAGCTGGGTGAGCCACTGGTGCGGCGGCAATCCGCACTGGTGGCGAAAGCGCCGCAGCACCTGCCAGGGGCTGAGGTCGCAGAATCCGGCGATCTCCTCCAGGGTCGGCGGGGTTTCCAGACGCGACTCCAGCCACTCGCGGATGCGCGCCCAGGTCGGCGCATCGAAGCCCTGCCCCGGCTCGCGGATACGCAGGCTGGAGGCGCGCTCCAGCAACGCGGCCAGTGCCTGCCAGAGCTGGCCTTCCTGGGCCAGCCGCTCACCGCCGAGCATCAGCGCGTGAGCGCGCTGCAGCTCGACCTGCAGCAGCGGATCGCGCAGCTGCGCGGCGGTGAGGCGCGGCGCCCCCTGGCGACCATCGCTGAAGGAGCGACAGGCGTCATCCAGCCATTGCGGATCGATGGACAGCACGCGGATGCGATAGCCGTCCTCGCCCTCGCTGGAACCATCGTGGATGCTTTCGGGGCTCATCAGCAGGATGTCGCCATTCCCGGCCAGCGAGCGCTCACCGCGATGGGTGTAGCGCTGGCAGCCGTCCAGCATCAGTCCGACGTGGTAGTCGAGATGAAAATGCCGGGGAAAGGCGAAACGGCGGTACTCGGCGTCGATGAAACGGACGCCGGGCAGACCGCTGCTGTGGTGTTCGATGCGTTCCATGGGCCTACTGTACCGGCGCGGGAACGGTGGGTCTTGGACAAAATTGCGAGGCCGCCGGGCGGCAGCGCTCCCTGTAGGAGCGCGCCGTGCGCGCGATCGCGGGCATGGCTCGCTCCTACAAGATCAAGAGCCCCTCACCCGAGCCCTCTCCCGCACGCGGGAGAAGGCATACGCTGACACAGCGCTGCAAAAAGGCTGTTACTCCTGCACGGGCAACTCCCTGCAGGCTCAGCGCTCCAGCGGCACCACCGCCATGGTCAGCCGCGAGATGCAGCTTGGCTTGCCGTCATCCCCGTGCAGGCGGATTTCCCAGACATGGGTCGAGCGGCCGATGTGCACCGCCTTCGCCACCGCCGTCACCCGCCCGCTGCGCAGGCCGCGCAGGTGGTTGGCGTTCACTTCCAGGCCCACGCAGTAGTACTTGCTGTTGTCCAGGCACAGGTAGCTGGCGGTGGAGCCGACGGTTTCCGCCAGTACCACCGAGGCGCCGCCGTGCAGCAGGCCGTAGGGCTGGTGGGTGCGCGAATCCACCACCATGCTGGCAGTCAGCGAGTCGTCGTCGAACGCCTCGAAGCGGATGTCGAGCACTTCACCGATGGTGTTCTTCAGGTTGGCGTTGAGCTTTTCCAGGTCGGGCGTGGTGCGCCAGGTCATTCGAAAGTCCTTCTGTCATTCATGCCATTGCACCGCCTCGCGGCGCTCCGCCCATTCATTGAAGCGCTTGCCGTAGGTCCCTTCCACCACGTTGCGCTTGATCTTCAGGGTCGGCGTAAGGAAGCCGTTGTCCACGGTCCAGACGTCCTTCACCAGCACCAGACCGGCCAGGCGTTCGTGCTTGTCCAGCACTTCGTTCACTTCCGTGAGCAAGGCCTGCAGGCTCTGCTCCAGCTGGCTGCGCGAGCCGTTGGCGGCTTCCTGGCGGCCGACTTCGGAGAGCACGCAAAGGCCCAGCGGGGCAATCAGGCCGTCGCCGACCACGCAGATCTGCTCGATCCGCGAATGCACGGCCAGGCGGTTCTCGATGGGCGCGGGAGCAACGTACTTGCCCTTGGCGGTCTTGAAGATTTCCTTGATGCGGCCGGTCAGGCGCAGGTGGCCTTCGGCGTCCTGCTCGCCCTTGTCGCCGGTGCGCAGGAAGCCGTCCTCGGTGATGGTCTCGGCGGTACGTTCCGGGTCCTTGAAGTAGCCGACCATGGTCGCGCCACTGCGTACCTGCACCTCGCCTTCGTCGCTGATGCGCACTTCGACGCCGGGGCTGTTGCGGCCGATCCAGCCGACCCGCTGTTCACCCGGCCGGCAGACGTGGGAGTAGCCGCAGTTCTCGGTCATGCCGTAGACCTCGAGCACATTCAGACCCAGGCGCTGGTACCAGTTCAGCAGCGCCTCGGGCACCGGCGCGGCGCCGCACAGGGCATAGCGCACGGCATCCAGACCGAGGCCGGCAAGCACCTTGCGACCGACCATGCGGCCGATGATCGGCAGGCGCAGCAGGCGGTCGAGTTTCTGCGCCGGCATCTGCGCGTAGACGCCCATCTGGAACTTGGTCCAGATGCGCGGCACGCCGAAGAACACCGTTGGCCGCGCGCGGCGCATGTCGGCGACGAAGGTGTCCAGGCTCTCGGCGAAGAAGATCGTCTGCCCGGCGTAGATCGACGCCATCTGCACGAACATGCGCTCGGCCACGTGGCACAGCGGCAGGTAGGACAGCAGGCGGTCCTCCTCGCCGACGCCGAACAGGTCGATGGCATGGCTGGCGGCGAAGGCGAAATTACCGAAGGTGTGCATCACGCCCTTGGGCGTGCCGGTGGTGCCGGAGGTGTAGATGAGGGTCGCCAGGGTAGCGGCGTCCGGGCGCGGGTCGTCGGTGATCGGCGCCTGCTGCTGGAGATCGTCCCACTGCTGATCGAAGCGACCTGGCGGGTGCAGCGGCAGTGCGACGGTGGGCACGCCGTCGGGAATGCCGCCCTCCATCGCCGGCCAGTCATCCAGCTTGCCGATGAAGGCCACTCGCGCTTCGGAGTGGGTCATCACCTGGCGCACGGAATCGGCGGTGAGATTGGGGTACAGCGGCACCGAGACGTGGCCAGCCATCCAGATGGCAATATCGGCAACGATCCAGTGCGCGCAGTTCTTCGAAATGATCGCCACCCGGCTGCCTTCGGGCAGGTCCAGGCTGCGCAGCCAGGCCGCGGCGCGACGGGCCTGATCGCCCACCTCGCCCCAGGTCAGGGTCTGCACGTCGCCGCCGGTCAGCGGCTGCACCAGGTAGCGTTTGTTCGGGTGGCTCTTCTCGCGCTGATAGAACAGGTCGAGTGGTAATCGGACTGCTTTAACCACGTGCCCCTCCTTTGTTCTTGTTGTCAGAGGTGTAGCTCAGGGATATAGCGATGGATCAACCAAGCACTTGCTTGGTTGAATATTCCACGCAGCGCAGCGGCAGACAAGGCTAGCCGTGTGAACTTTTGTAGGATTTAACCGAAGGATTGGCTCCAGCCGCTCTGCAACGGGCCTCGCGTGGAAACATCCAGGCACGCTTTACCGCCACAGAAATGCAGAAGGCCCCTTTCGGGGCCTTTTCGGGTGGGGCGATCCAGTTCAGGAATGCCGCGGATGGTAGAGCGACACCAGTTCCATCAGCCCCGCCACCGGTACCTCGCCTTCCAGTTCCGCCAGGGTGGCGGTGCTGAACGGCACGGCGTCGCTGCGGCTGCCATGCACCAGCAGACCGGCCAGCGCGCCCACCAGCGGCTGGTGGGTGACCAGCAGCAGGTTCTGCCCGTTGCGGCCATCGAGGAAGCGCAGCACGTCCTTCGGGTCATCGTCCGGAGTCAGCCAGGGCGCAGTACCGACCGAGCCCTCGAACCCGAGCGCCTCACGGACCAGTTCGGCGGTCTCCTGGGCGCGCACGTAAGGGCTGGCGAGGATGCCATCCAGCGGACGGCCGGCGAGCTGGGCGGCGCTTTTCAGCACTTCCTTGACGCCGTGGGCCGTCAGCCGGCGCTCGGCGTCGCGGCGCGCCTGGGGTTCGGCCTCACCATGACGGAGCAGCCAGAGCTTCAAAGCTTGGGCTCCTCGTCGCGCGCCGGGTGCGGCGCGGGCGGCACGTCGTGCGGAACCTCGCCTTCGGGCGCACGGGCGGTCGGCCAGTCGGCGAACGGCCAGGGCTTCTCTTCGGTCTGGAAGGTGCCGAAGCGGCCGATCTGCGCGAAGTACTGGCTCAGGCTGTCGCCAAAGCCCATCAGGCTCCCGCTGGGCGCGCCGTAGATGATGCGGTAGATCAGCTGGATGACCACCACGGCACCGAGGATCATCTCGGCGACGAACCAGACCAGCGCGAAGACCAGCATCCAAACGACGCGCAGGACCAGGGATTCTTTCTCTAGACGGTCAGAGGGCTGACGTTCCGCAGACATGGTTGATACCTCCTCAGAAACCGGTGGTGGGAATGAAGTCGACGTCGGTCTTCGGCTCGCCGCTCATCAGCGCCCCGATGACCTGCTCCAGGGTGCGGCCGCCGAACAGGATGGCGTTGAGGCCGGCCACCAGCGGCATGTAGACCTGCAGCTCGTCGGCCTTGGCCTTGAGCACCTTGAGGGTGTTCACGCCCTCGGCGGTCTCGCCCATGCGCGCCACGGCGTCTTCCAGGCTCAGGCCTTCGCCCAGGGCGAAGCCCACCTGATAGTTACGGCTCTTGGGTGACGAACAGGTGACGATCAGATCGCCCACGCCAGCCAGGCCGAGGAAGGTCATCGGGTTGGCGCCGAGCTGGACCGCGAAGCGGGTCATTTCCGCCAGGGCGCGGGTGATCAGCATGCCCTTGGTGTTCTCGCCCATGCCCAGCGCAGCGGCCATGCCGGCAATAATGGCGTAGACATTCTTCAAGGCCCCGCCCAGCTCGACGCCGAAGCGGTCGCCACTGGCATAGACACGGAAGGTGCGACCGTGCAGGGCACTCTGCACCTGGGCACAGAGGTCTTCGTCCTCGCTGGCGACCACGGTGGCGGTCAGCTCATGCTCGGCGATCTCGCGCGCCAGGTTCGGGCCGGAGATCACCGCGATGCGGGACTTCGGCGCGATCTCTTCGAGCACCTGGCTCATCAGCTTGAAGCTCTGCGCCTCGATGCCCTTGGTCAGGCTGACCAGCATCTTGCCCGCCAGATCCTCGCTGCGGCCGTCGAGCACCTTGCGCAGGGCGCTGGAAGGCACTGCGACGAAGATCATCTCGCACTCGGCCAGGGTCGCGCCGAGGTCAGTGGTCGGCTCCACGCCGTCATGGATGCGCACGCCCTTGAGGTAGTTGGGATTCTCCCGGCGGGTGCGGATCGCCTCGGCCTGTTCCTCGTCGCGCATCCACTGGCGAACGCGCTGTCCGTTTTCTGCCAGCAGGTTGGCGAAGGCGGTGCCGAAACTGCCACCACCGAGGACGGCGATCGGTTGCTGCTGTGTCATGTCTGTTCCATTGGTGGCCGCCCGGGGGCAGCGATTGGGGCATTATAAGGCCGCATTGGCGACCGGCCAGTCCGGATCGCAGGACTGGCAATCAGCGCTGCCTCGTTTAACATCCGTCCTGTGGAAAACGTCTAGCAGTAGACATTGACCACACCCATAAGAACCGAGAACAAGGTCGTTCCGTGCATCGTCCCGCCCGCGTCCCTTTGCCGCTTTCCCTGCTTGCCGCGCTGCTGGCGGGCAAGGCCGTGGCGGGCGACCTGTTCGTGGACAGCCTCGACGTCCCCGAAGTTCTGACCGCGACCCGGCTGAAACAGTCCCCCGCTGAAGTCCCCGGCAGCATGACAGTGCTCGACCGCGACCTGATCAAGGCCTCCGGCGCCCGCGACATTCCCGAGCTGATGCGCCTGGTGCCGGGCATGATGGTCGGCTACCTGTCGGGCAACCAGGCGACGGTGAACTACCACGGCACCAACGTCACCGAGGCGCGGCGCCTGCAGGTGCTGGTGGACGGCCGTTCGGTGTACCGCCCGGGCCTGGCCACGGTGGACTGGAGCGATATCCCGGTGGCCATCGAGGACATCGACCGCATCGAGGTCTTCCGCGGCCCCAACGCCGTGAGCTACGGCGCCAACGCACTGATGGGCGTGATCAACATCCTCACCCGCCACCCCGCCGACAGCCAGGGCACGCGGCTGAAATACACCACCGGGCAGAACGGCGTGCGCGACTGGTACGCCAGCCAGGGCATCCATGACCGCTCCGGCGACTACCGGCTATCTCTTTCAGGCCAGGAAGACGACGGCTTCGACCACGACCAGTTCGACCGTGACTACCGCGACGGCCGTCGGCTGAGCCGCTTCAACCTGGTCGCCAATCACAGCCTCGACCTGCGCAACAGCCTGGACTGGCAGTTGGCCGCCAAAGAAGGCAGCAACCAGCGGCCCTACGACTACCAGCCGATCTTCGGCAACATCGCTGCCGGCGACGACAATTCCGACCTGACCGCCCGCGACTACGCCGGCTCGATGCGTTGGACCTTCGACATCAACCCCGAGCACAGCCTCTACGTGCAGGGTTATGCGGAGCACTGGGAGCGCCTCCAGGACTTCGGTGCCTGCGAAGCGCAGATCGCCTTCAGCCCGCAACTCGCACAGCTCTGGTCGCTGGACCCGAAGTACGTGCAGAGCTTCGCCGACTCGCTGCCGCGCATTCCTCGCGGGACGCCGCAGGAGCAGGCGCTGGCGCGGCAGGTCGTCCAGCAGCTGGCAGCCGGCGCCTACCTGCCGGTGTGCGGGCAGGTGAACCAGAACATCCGTGAAACCCGCTACGACCTCGAAGTTCAGGACACCCTGAGCCTGGCCGACGGCGTGCGGCTGGTCAGCGGCATGAGCTATCGCCACGACCAGGCCACCTCGGAAACCTACTTCGACGGCACGGTGAACAACGACATCTGGCGCCTGTTCAGCCAGCTGGAGTGGCACCTGACGCCGCACTGGCTGCTGCAGGGTGGCGCGATGGTGGAGGACGACCAACTCTCCGGCAGCTCGGTCAGCCCGCGGATCGCCCTCAATTACCTGATCACCCCGCGGCACAGTCTACGTGCGGTGTATTCCGAGGCCGTCCGTTCGCCGGACATGTACGAGAACGACGTGAACTGGAGTTACCGAGTTCGCAACCTCTCGCCACTCGCGTACGGCCAATCCAGCGCCTACTACTTTGCCCGCGCGCAAGGCCCCGGCGATCTCGACCAGGAGCGCATGCGCTCGCGGGAAGTCGGTTACAACGGCCAGTTCGACGAACTCGGGCTCGCGATCGACATCAAAGCCTACTACGACGAAATCCACGGGCTGATCAGCGATCCCTTGAAGGTCTCCGACTTCGAACCGACCAACGACAACGAAATCCGTTTCAGTGGCACCGAAACCCAGCTGGACTGGCGCCTGACGCGGCAGGACCGCGTGCGCCTGACCTATGCCTATGTCGACTACGAGGCCAGCAGCCGCTACGACCAGCGCCTCACCGCGCGCAATAGCGGCTCGGCCGGCTGGATGCGCGACTGGGGGCAGGGCTGGTCCAGTTCGGTTTTCTACTACGGCGACGATGCACTCAACGAGCACCGCTTCGAGCGTGTCGACCTGCGCGTGGCCAAGCGCATCCCCCTGGGCCGCGCCGCACTGGAACTGGCCGGCGTGCTGCAGCAGCGCCTGGACGATGAGCCGCTGACCTGGCCGGAAAACCGCTACGACAGCCGCCACCTGCTCTACTTCAGCGCCGAGGTGGATTTCTAGCATGCCTGCCCGTCGCTCAAGGATGAGCCCCGGAACCCTTCTCACTGCCCTGCTCCTCTGGCTGGCCTGCCTGTTTGCGCTGCCGGCCCAGGCCCGCGACATCCTGCTGGTCAGCACCGAGCAGAGCGTGGCGCTGCAGGACTTCGCCAACGCCCTGGCGCAGCGCCGTCCCGATGATCAGGTACGGCTGGAGTCCCCCGAGAACCTGCCGCCCGCCGCCAGCCTCGATGGTGAAACCCGCCTGCTGCTGCTCGGCAGCGGCGCGCTGAACTGGCGCCTGGCCAGTCACGATGCACCGCCAGCACTGACCCTGCTGGTCAGCCGCGTCGAAGCCCGGCAAGTGCTGGGGGAGCGCGACCCGCCACACCTCAGCCTGCTGTGGAGCGATCCGCCACCCGCCCGCCAACTGCAACTGGCCCTGCAACTCCGCCCTCGCCCACAGCGCATCGGCGTGCTGCTCGGACCGACCAGCGAATTTCTCCTGGAAGAGCTCACCCAGGCCGCCCGGCAATTGGACGTGGAACTGGTCAGCGAGCTGCAAACCCGTGCCGAAGACACCCGCCCACTTCGAGAACTGCTCGGTCGCAGTGACCTGTTGCTCGGACTGGACGACAAACAGCTTTATAACGCGCAGACCATCAAGGGCATCCTTCTTAGCGCCTACGCCGAGAATCGGCCGCTGATCGGCCCCACTGCCGCCTTCGTCAAGGCCGGCAGCCTGGCCAGTACCTACAGCGACCAGAGCGACTGGCTGGAAACCCTCGACACCCTGCTCGACGAGCCGGCGGAGCAATGGCCTCGCAGCCTCTATCCCGAACGCTTCAAGGTACAGAGCAACCGCCAGGTGGCGCGCTCGCTCGGTATCGACCTGCAAGGCGACGCGGAACTCGCGCAGCGCCTGGCCGAAGGAGAGAAACCATGAGTTCCCGCAAGAGCTGGAACATCCAGACGCGCATGCTGGCCATCAGCCTGGGCCCGGCGCTGCTGCTGACCGTGCTGCTGACCAGCTATTTCACGTATTCGCGTCTGCAGGACCTGCGCCTGGAGTCCAATCACACCGGCCAACTGATCGCCAACCAGCTCGCCCCGGCGGCGGAGTACGGGGTGATCTCCGGCAACCTGCCGGTGCTGCAGAGCCTGCTGCGGGCAACACTGAGCACCGCCCATGTACGCTTCATCGAAGTGCGCGATCGCGGCGACAACATCCTCGTCTATGTCGAGCACGCCGCCGATCCCGCGCAGGCGAGCACCAAGGTCGAAATCTTCCACGCATCGATCCAGCGCGAGAACATCGCCCTCGACGGCAGCGACCTGGCCAGCTCCAACGACATGCTGCCCGCCGCTGCAGCGCCCAGCGGGGACTATCTCGGCCGGGTGGTGGTCGGCATGGCCAGTGACGCCTTCAGCGAGCGGCAGCAGGAAATCCTGCTCAAGGCCAGCCTGCTCGCGCTCTTCGCGCTGATCCTCACCTTCCTGCTGGCCCGCCGCCTCGCCCGCCGCCTGGCTGCCCCGATCCGCACCATGGGCCGCGCCGTTCAGGCGATCCAGACCGGCGACTACCACACTACCTTGCCGGTGCCGGATGACGGCGAGGTCGGCGACCTGGCCCGGCACATCAACAACCTGGCCCGCGGCCTGCAGCAGGCCAGCCTGGAACAGGAACGCAGCATCGCCCAACTGGTGGCGGCGCGGGAGGAAGCCGAAGAAGCCAACCGCGCCAAGTCCGACTTTCTCGCGATGATGAGCCACGAACTGCGCACGCCGATGAACGGCGTGCTGGGCATGCTGCAGCTGCTGGAAACCACTGAACTGAACCAGGAGCAGGCCGAGTACAGCGCGCTGGCTACCGAGTCCACCGAGCACCTGCTCAAAGTCATCAACGACATCCTCGACTTCTCCCGCGTCGAGCGCGGCGCCCTGGAGCTGGAGCGCATCCCGTTCAATCTGCTGGAGCTGATCCAGAGCTCGATCCAGGTCTTCCAGCACAGCGCCCAGCAGCGCGGGCTGGAACTGGAAATGCACGTGCAGGACGGCCTGGACAACCTCGAGGTGCAGGGTGACCCGACACGCATCCGGCAGATCCTGGTCAACCTGCTGGGCAACGCCCTGAAATTCACCGAGGAAGGCGGCGTGCGCCTGGAGGCCACCTGGCAGGCGCTGGACGACGAAGTGCTGTGGCTCACCTGTTCGGTGCAGGACAGCGGCATCGGCATCTCCCGCGAGCGCCTGGAGCACATGTTCGAAGCTTTCCAGCAGGCCGACTCGTCCACCTCGCGGCGCTATGGCGGCACCGGACTGGGGCTGTCCATCGCGCGCACGCTCGCCGAACGGATGGGCGGCACGCTGGGCGCGGTCAGCGAGGAAGGTTGCGGCTCGACCTTCACCCTGGAGATTCCCCTGCCCTTCCGGGAGCGTCAGAGTGCCGCAGAGGAGGGTTTGAGCGGCGCCGATGCGCTTGCCACTGGTCAGTCCGTGCTGCTGGTGGAGGACAACCCGGTGAATCAAACGGTCATAGAAGCTATGTTGCGCAGCCTGGGTTATCACGTCACGCTGGTGGGTGACGGCGCCCAGGCGGTCCGTACCTCGGAGCGCAGTGAGTTCGCGGCGATCCTGATGGACTGCCGCCTGCCGGTGCTCAACGGCTACGAAGCCACCCGGCAGATCCGTGCGAAACCGGGCGGCGAACAGGTACCGATCATCGCCCTGACCGCCAACGCGCTGCAGGGCGACCGCGAGGCATGCCTGGAGGCGGGAATGAACGACTACCTCGCCAAGCCGTTCAAACGCGCGGAGCTGCAGCGGATTCTGCAGCGCTGGGTTGCTCCAGGTCGTTGATCGACGGAGCGCTTGCCCGCAAACTGCGGACCGGCCCGGGGCCTGCGTCCCGAGGGGAAACCTGGCATCGGCGAAAAGTGAACAAGCGTTCGCCGATTGCTGTGACTTTCACTTAAAGGCAATAGTCTATGACTAGGCTGCCGCATGACACCGTGACAAGAACAACGGAACGCGGCGCCGCAGGCACAAGCCAAACAACGCCTGCTATCCAGGATTTTTGAGGAGCTCGCATGACCAAACAAAACGCCTTCACCCGAGAAGACCTGCTGCGCTGCAGCCGCGGCGAGCTCTTCGGCCCGGGTAATGCGCAACTGCCCGCCCCGAACATGCTGATGATCGACCGCATCACCCACATCAGTGATGTCGGCGGCAAGTATGGCAAGGGCGAACTGGTCGCCGAGCTGGATATCAACCCGGACCTGTGGTTCTTCGCCTGCCACTTTGAAGGCGACCCCGTCATGCCGGGCTGCCTGGGCCTCGACGCCATGTGGCAGCTGGTAGGCTTCCACCTCGGCTGGCAGGGCAACCCCGGCCGCGGCCGCGCCCTGGGTTCGGGCGAAGTGAAGTTCTTCGGCCAGGTCCTGCCGACCGCCAAGAAAGTCACCTACAACATTCACATCAAGCGTACGATCAATCGTTCGCTGGTCCTGGCCATCGCCGACGGCACCGTCAGCGTCGATGGCCGCGAAATCTACAGCGCCGAAGGCCTCCGCGTCGGCCTGTTCACTTCCACTGACAGCTTCTAAGGGTATCCGCATGCGTCGCGTCGTGATCACCGGTCTGGGCATCGTTTCCTGCCTGGGCAATGACAAAGACACCGTCTCCGCCAACCTGCGTGCAGGCCGTGCTGGCATCCGCCACAACCCCAGCTACGCCGAGATGGGCCTGCGCAGCCACGTTTCCGGTTCGGTCAACCTGAACCTGGAAGAGCTGATCGACCGCAAGGTCTTCCGCTTCATGGGCGACGCCGCCGCTTATGCCTACCTGGCAATGGAACAGGCGATCAAGGACTCCGGTCTCACCCCCGAGCAGATCTCCAACCCGCGCACCGGCCTGATCGCCGGCTCCGGCGGTGCTTCCACCCTGAACCAGATGGAAGCCATCGACACCCTGCGCGAGAAGGGCGTCAAGCGCATTGGCCCATACCGCGTCACCCGCACCATGGGCAGCACCGTTTCCGCGTGCCTGGCCACCCCCTTCCAGATCAAGGGCGTGAACTACTCCATCTCCTCGGCCTGCGCCACCAGTGCGCATTGCATCGGCCAGGCCATGGAACAGATCCAACTGGGCAAGCAGGACGTCGTCTTCGCTGGCGGCGGTGAGGAAGAACACTGGAGCCAGAGCTGCCTGTTCGATGCCATGGGCGCCCTCTCCACCCAGTACAACGACACCCCGGAAAAGGCCTCCCGCGCCTACGACGCCAAGCGTGACGGCTTCGTCATCGCCGGCGGTGGGGGCATGGTCGTGGTCGAAGAGCTGGAACACGCCCTCAAGCGTGGCGCCAAGATCTACGCCGAAATCGTTGGCTACGGTGCGACGTCCGATGGCTACGACATGGTTGCCCCGAGCGGCGAAGGCGCTATCCGCTGCATGCAGCAGGCCCTGTCGACCGTGGACACCCCGATCGACTACCTGAACACCCACGGCACCTCCACCCCGGTCGGCGACGTCGCCGAAATCCGTGGCGTACGTGAAGTGTTCGGCAGCAACGCCCCGGCCATCAGCTCCACCAAGAGTCTGTCCGGTCACTCCCTGGGCGCCGCTGGCGTTCACGAGGCGATCTACTGCCTGCTGATGATGGAAGGCAACTTCATCGCCGCCTCCGCGAACATCGACGAACTGGATCCGGAAGTCGCTGACCTGCCGATCCTGCGTGAGACCCGCGAGAACGCGAAGATCGACACCGTCATGAGCAACAGCTTCGGCTTCGGCGGCACCAACGCCACCCTGGTTCTGAAACGCCATAACGGCTGATCAGTGATCAAAACAAAAAGGCGCCCCAGGGCGCCTTTTTTGTTGCCGGTGATTCCGCCCCGATCCCGTCAGGATGAGCAGACTGGATAGCAGGGAGCGTGCAGATGGATGTTCTGATCAGAAAGGCCCACAACGATGACGCCAAGGCCATCAGTCAGGTCATCGTCGCGGCCGTCAGGGAGAGCAACAGCCAGGACTACCCGGCGAGCGTCATCGAGTCTGTGGTGGCGAACTTCTCGCCTGAACGGGTGATCGACCTGCTGGAGCAGCGCCTGGTGTTCGTCGCTTTGCTGGATGGCGAAATCGTCGGCACAGGGGCACTGGATAGTCATGCCGTGCGCAGCCTCTTCATAGCGCCTCAGCAGCAGCGCAAGGGCATCGGCCAGGCCCTGATGGGGGAAATCGAGAAAGCCGCCCTGCAGCGCAGCATAGAGACCCTGCTCGTCCCCTCCTCCCTCACCGCTGAAAGCTTCTACGCTCGCCTCGGCTATCGCGTGCTACGCGAACAACTCCACGGCGAAGAACGCACACTCATCATGACCAAGCTCCTCACTCCCCTGTAGGAGCGAGCTTGCTCGCGAACCGCGCCCTTCATGGCCCTCGGCAAACGCTGGTCGTAGGGCGCATAGCGCCTCAAGCGTTATCCGCCACCGCGGCGGATAACCCGTTCCGGGTTACTCGCCCTACATAGGGCGCCCGCACTAGCTTTTCCCGCCCCAAAAACAAAACCCCCGACCAGCTCTCGCTGATCAGGGGCTTTGGAATTAGAAGCTTGACGATGACCTACTCTCACATGGAGAAACTCCACACTACCATCGGCGATG
>CBIGPF010000117.1:0-18858 GCA_966191535.1 uncultured Pseudomonas sp.
AAAGTAACCAAAAGAAACGTTCCGCCGGCCGCGAGCCGGTGCTGCGCACCGGTGCGGGGGGGGGGCCGGGCCGCCGGGGGGCGGGGGGCGGGGGCCGGGGGGGGCCCCACCCCCCCCCCGCCGCCCCCCCCCCCCCCCGCGTCTTTCTCCGTTCGACGAGCCTGACATGAAAGCCCGTAAATCCAACCCGCTGTTCACCATCGGCAAGCCGATCGCACAGCGCCATTTCCTGCTCATCGGCGGCGCCGTGTTCGTCCTGCTGGCGCTGCTCTGGTGGCTGGCCGGCGCCAGCGGCGCGGTGCCGAAGATCTTCCTGCCGGCACCCGGCGACGTCTGGGCACGCATGCTCAAGCTGGCCGCCGACGGCACCCTGTGGTCGGACCTGAAGGTCAGCGTGTACCGCATCGCCGTGGCCTTCCTGGTGTCCTCGGCGATGTCCATCGTGATCGGCGTGTTCGCCGGCTGCTACGGCTTCTGGAAAGCCGCGACCGAGCCGCTGGTGGACTTCGTGCGCTACATGCCGGTGGTGGCCTTCGTGCCGCTGACCATCCTCTGGGCCGGTACCAGCGACTTCCAGAAATTCCTCATCATCTGGATCGGGACCTTCTTCCAGCAGGTGCTGATGGTGATGGACGCCATCAAGCGCGTACCGGCGGACTTCGTCGGCCTCGGTCGTACCCTTGGCATGCCGGACCGCCGCATTCTCCTGAAGATCGTCCTGCCCAGCGCGCTGCCGGGCATCTGGGACGCCCTGCGGATCAGCCTCGGCTGGGCCTGGACCTGGCTGGTGCTGGCCGAACTGGTGGCCGCAACCTCGGGCCTGGGCTACCGCATCACCGTATCCCAGCGCTTCTTCCAGACCGACACCATCATCGGCTACATCCTCCTGCTCGGCTTCCTCGGTCTGGTCACCGACCAGGCCATGCGCGCTGGCGAGAAGGTCCTGTTCCGCTACAACCGGAGACGCAGCTGATGGCGACCCTGGAAATCTCCGGCCTGCACAAGAGCTTTGCAGTCGGCAAGGAGCGCCGCGAGGTGCTGCGCAATATCGACCTGACCCTGGCGGACAACGAGTTCGTCTCCATCGTCGGCACCTCGGGCTGCGGCAAGAGCACGCTGCTGTCGATCGCCGCCGGCCTGGAAGAGTTCGACAGCGGAAGCGTAAAGGTGGACGGCGTGCCGATCACCGGACCGGGCCTGGACCGTGGCGTGGTGTTCCAGTCCTACACCTTGCTGCCGTGGCTCACCGCGCGGCAGAACGTCGAGTTCGCCCTCAAGGCGGCTGGCATGTCCCGCGCGCAATGCCGCGAGATTGCCGACGAGCACCTGGAACTGGTGAAGCTGACGACGTTCGCCGAGGCCTACCCGAACGAGCTATCCGGCGGCATGAAGCAGCGCGTGGCGATCGCCCGTGCGCTGTCGTACCGGCCGAAGATCCTGCTGATGGACGAGCCCTTCGGTGCACTGGATGCAATGACCCGCCACCAGATGCAGGAGTTGCTCACGCGCATCTGGGAAACGCACCGGCTGACGGTGATGTTCGTCACTCACGATGTGGAGGAGGCGGTCTACCTGTCTGACCGCATCGTGGTGATGGGCCTTGGTCCGGGACGGATCAAGACCACCTTCGACGTGAAGCTCGGCCGCCCGCGCCACGAGGACATGGCCGCCAGCGCCGAGTTCATCGACCTGCAGCGCCAGGTGCTGCGCTCGATCCGCGAGGAAGAGCAGGGCGTCGCCGCCCTCTGATCGTTAGCGCAACACCGGGTCACCAGCGGCCGGAGGCACCGCCGCCGCCGCTGGAGCCGCCGCCACCACGGAAGCCTCCACCACCACCACCGCCACCACGACCGCCGCCACCGCGACCGATCGAGCTGATGATCATCAGCAGCAGCTGCAGCACGCCGGAGGTCAGCCACATCGGTGGCAAGAAGAAGATGTACAGCACCAGCGGGATCGAGAAGGAGCCGATCATCTGCTGCTGCAGGGCGTCGGGATTGGCTTCGCTGAACAGCAGGACGAGCGAGGCCACGCCGCCGACCAGGGCGCTGCACAGCAGGTAGCGGCCCATGCTGCGCTGGCGCAGCCATTGCACCGGGAACAGCAGGCACAGCAGCGGCACGCCCACCAGCAGGACGAGCAGGCCGAGCAGGCGTGCGGGCGGGATTTCCCCGGTGGTGCTGGCGTTGCGGTTGGAATAGGCGTCGCTGTAGCTCGTCACCGGACCGGTCTGTGGCAGTTGGTCCGCTGCGCTTTCGTCGGGTTCGGCTGGGGCTGCCGCTGGCGGCTCGATCAGCGCCACCAGGCTGTCCACGCCAGCCTGGATGCCCGCGGCGAAATCCCCGGTCTTGAAGTGCGGGACTATGGTGTCGCGGATAATGCGCCCGGCCTGCACGTCGGTGATGGTGCCTTCCAGCCCGTAGCCGACCTCGATGCGCAGCGCGCGATCATTCTTGGCGACCACCAGCAGCACACCATCGTCCGCGCCCTTGCGGCCGAGTTTCCATTGCTCGAAGGCGCGCACGGCGTAGTCCTCGATGCTGTCCTCACCCGTAGTGGGGATCATCAGTACGGCGATTTGCGCGCCCTTGCGCTGTTCAAGGCCGGCGAGCTGGCTTTCCAGCTGCGCGCGCTGGCCGCCGTCGAGGGTCTGGGTGAGGTCGGTGACGCGGGCGCTGAGCGGCGGGATGGCGACCGGCGCCGCCTGCAGCAGAACCGCCCAGCACAGCAGCAGGGCGGCCAGCAGCCAGCGCGGCAGGGTCATTGCGCGGGCTGCGCCGGCGCGTTGCCGAAGTCCACTTTCGGCGCGGTGGAGATAGCGGCTTCGTTCTCGACGCTGAAGTTGGCCTTGGGCTGGTAGCCGAAGATCTTCGCGGTGATCACCTGCGGGAACTGACGAATCATCACGTTGTACTCCTGCACGGCCTTCACGTAGCGGCCACGGGCAACGGTGATACGGTTTTCGGTGCCTTCGAGCTGGGTCAGCAGATCCTTGAACAGGCCATCAGCCTTGAGCTGCGGGTAGTTCTCGGTGACCACCAGCAGGCGCGAGAGCGCCGAGCTGAGCTCGCCCTGGGCTTGCTGGAAGCGCTTCACGGCAGCCTCGTCGCCGAGCTGGTCGGCATTGAGCGTGGTGCTGCCGACCTTGGCGCGGGCCTCGGTCACCTGGGTGAGCACACTGGCCTCATGGGAGGCGTAGCCCTTCACGGTGCTGACCAGGTTGGGAATCAGATCGGCGCGGCGCTGGTATTGGTTCAGCACTTCGGACCAGGCGGCCTTCACCTGTTCGTCGCCGGCCTGCATGGCGTTGTAGCCGCAGCCGGAGAGAAGAGAGACGAGGATGTAAGCGGTCAGGAACTTGAACAGGCGTTGCATGGCAGGCGCTCGTGCTGGCGAAAAGGCCCAGTCTAGGCCACTTCTTTCCGGAAGGGCGCATGGAATTGTCCGAATCAGCCGGTGCTTGCCGGTCATGGGGTGGCTCGGGGTAGAATTGCCCTGGTCTATACCAGGAGTTCGTTTTCGTGCTCGCCACTACCCTGGTGCTGCTGGCCGCCCTGCTGCACGCCACCTGGAATACCCTCGTCAAGTTCAGCAACGACCGCCTGCTGGTGGTCGCCTGCATGGACATGGTCGGCCTGACGGCCGGGCTGGCCCTGCTGCCCTGGATCGAGATCCCTCCCGCCGAGGTCTGGCCCTGGTTGCTGGCCGCCGTGTCGCTGCAGCTGGTCTACCGGGTGCTGCTGATTCAGGCCTACAAGGTCGGCGACCTGGGGCTGGTCTATCCGCTGATGCGCGGGCTGTCGCCGCTGGTGGTGCTGGCGCTGACCCTGTACTTCGGTGGCGAGCACCTGACCGACAAGCAGATCCTCGGCATCCTGCTGATCCCGGTCGGCATGCTGTTCCTGCTCAAGGGCGGCGGTGGGTCGAAGTTGCCGTGGATCGCCTATCCCACTGTGCTGCTGATGGGCGTGTGCATCGGCAGCTACACCTGGACCGACGGCAATGCACTGAAGCTCTGGCCCAAGCCCCTGGACTACCTGGTCTGGCTGTCACTGCTGTCCGGCCTGCCGTTCCCATTGGTGGCGCTGGTGGGGCGGACTCGCGCCTTTGCCAAATTCTGGATCAACGACTGGAAGCTCGGCCTCAGCGTTGGGTTCTGCGTGCTGCTCAGCTATGGGCTGGTGCTCTGGGCCATGCAACTGGGCTCCATCGCCGAGGCTGCTGCACTACGCGAGACCAGCGTGCTGCTGGTGGTGCTGTTCGGCATGCGCTTCCTCAAGGAGCCCTTTGGCCTGCCGCGCCTGGCTGCGTGCAGCCTGGTGCTGGCCGGTATGTTGGTGATGAAGCTCTGAGGATTGGCTCGCGCTACGAAGCGCATCGCCAAGCCGGTCAAGGACGAGGCGTGCAGCGATCACTTAAGCTGCGCGCTTTCCCCTCGATGAGACATTTGCCATGCCCATTGCCTTCTGGTGCGTCCTGATCGCGATCTTCCTGCCCTATGTCGGCACCAGCATCGCCAAGTTCACCGGCGGCGGCTTCGGCCCCCGGCAGAACCACGACCCGCGAACCTTCCTCGCCACCCTGGAGGGCTATCGCAAGCGCGCCAACGCCTTCCAGATGAACAGCTTCGAGGTGACCCCGGCCTTCGCCGCGGCGGTGATCATCGCCTACGTCGTGAACAACGCCGAGCCCGCCACCATCGACCGCCTGGCCATTGCCTGGGTCACCAGCCGCCTGCTCTACCTGATCTTCTACATCGCTGATCTCGCGCTCCTGCGCTCGCTGGCGTGGTTCCTCGGCATGGGCCTGATCATCGCGATCTTCGTCGTTTCGGCCTGACCTGTGCGCGCCTGAACGGCGGCTGAACGAAAGGTGCGCGGCTGCGGCGGATGGCCGCAGCTGCTTGGGCGTGGTCTGGAACATTCGGAAATCGGGGCGGATAATCCGGCGCTTCCGTGTCTGGCCGTCCTACAAGAGTCCCCCATGAAGTTGAAGACCCTGTTCGTTCTGCTGCTCGCTGGCGCGGCACTCGCCGGTTGCCATCGCCTGGACCCCAACTCGCCGGAGTACAAGCGCCAGGCAGTGTTCAAGGAGATGCTCAAGACCAGTGAAGACATGGGTGGCATGCTGCGCGGACGGATTCCCTTCGACTCGGACAAGTTCCGCGCGAACTCGACCAAGCTCGGCGAACTCGCCGACAAGCCCTGGCAGTATTTCCCCACCACCCAGCCGCCGGCGGACAAGGTGGAAAGCGACGACACCCGCGCCAAGGCGGAAATCTGGCAGCGCCAGCTGGAGTTCCAGGCCGACGCCAAGACCTTCCAGCAGGCCGTTCGTACCCTGGGTGAGAACACCCGCAACGCCGCGCCGACGCCTGAAGGCGTGCGCAAGGATTTCGCCGCGGTAGAAGACGCCTGCGAAGCCTGCCACAAGAAGTTCCGCGCACTCTAAGCGCAGAGCGGAGGCGGACGTTGTCCGCCTTCCAGGGCGTGGCCCGCTCCTGCAACGGCCGCGCCTGATGCTGCAGGAGTGGGCGCTGTCCGCGATCCGGCCGCAGGACGGCCCTCGGTATTATTCCTCCAGCTCGCGCTTGGCCTGCTCCAGTTCGGCGCGGGCTTCAGCCAGCTTGTCCTTGCGCTTCTCGATCTTCTGCGCGTCACCCTTGTTCATCGCCTTGCGCAGATCCTTCTCGCGCTGGGCGACTTCCTTCTCCGCGTCCAGCACGTTCTGCTTGCGCTCCTGGCTGAGGCTGGCGTCCGTGCAATAGGTCTTCACCTTCTCCAGCGCAGTCTGCAGGCCGGCGACGCGGTTGGCGTTGCCCTGGGCCTTGGCCTGTTCAAGCTGGGTTTCGATGGCAGCGCGCTTGGCGGCGCAGCCGGTCAGCGGTTGCCTGGCCGCCTCGGCGGCAAGCAGCGGGCTTGTGCAGCCGAGGGCGAGAACGGCGGCCATCAGGGCAGAGCTTCGGAACATTTTCGGAGTCCTTGGTTACCAAACACTATGACGTTGCAGTCAACGGCCAGAGTTTGCCATGGACGGACGGATCAGGGGCTGTCTCAGGACAAGGCCGGGGCTGCCAGGGCCCGTCGTGCGGGCAAGGAGGTGCGGTATGCGGGTGGCGATGCGGATCGTTCAGGCGCTCATCGCGATGCTGGTGCTGGTGCTGCTGGCAGGCGGCTGGTGGTACGTACCCGGTGAGCTGATTCAGCAGCCGGTACTGACTGGCAGCAGCGAGGATGCCTCGGTGCACCAGGCCGAGCGGCGGCGCAGCTATGTGCTCTACGTGCCTCGGAAACTGGCCGAGCGCCCCGCGCTCCTGGTGGTGTTGCACAGCTCGCAGAGCAATGGCGAGCGCATGCGTCGTGACACGGGCTACCGCTTCGATGCCCTGGCGGATCGCGATGGCTTCCTGGTGCTCTACCCCGATGGTTTCGAAGGGCACTGGAATGACTGCCGGCGAGTCGCGTCCTACAGCGCGCGGCGTCTGAACATCGACGATGTCGGCTTCCTCTCCCGGATGATCGACAGCCTGCAGCGCGAGCGCGGCGTCGATCCTGCACGGGTGTTCGTCACCGGCTACTCGAATGGCGGCCAGATGGCCCTGCGCCTGGCCGCCGAAGCCTCGGACAAGGTCGAGGGCGTCGCTGCCGTGGCTGCGAGCCTGCCCAGCGCCGATAACGACGCCTGCAGTCCTGCCGAGCAACCCAGGGCCGTGCTGCTGATGAACGGTACGCGCGACCCCATCAATCCCTATGCCGGCGGTCGGGTCACGCTGTTCGGCTTCGGTGATCGCGGCAACGTGCTCTCTGCCGAGGAGTCCGCCCTCGCGCTGGCGCGACGCAATGGCCAGGGCGGCGAGCCGGATGTGGACAGGCTGACCCAGCCGGGCCCTGTGTGGGCGCAGCGGCAGCGCTGGGACAGTGGTGGTGGCCCGCCCGTGGAGCTGGTAACGGTGTTCGGCGGTGGGCACCTGATATCGCAGTCGCTCTATCGGCCCCCGCGCATGCTCGGCCAGGCCGATCCGGAGCTGGACGGGCCCGGTGAGATCTGGCGATTCTTCAGCGATCTGCCGCGCAACGAGCCGGCGCGTTAGAGATCGATCACCCGGCAGGGATCGAAGCCGCTGTCCTCGCCGGGATAGGCGCCGGGGTTGGCGACGACGCGTGCGTTGCCGATGCGGTAGTCCAGGCACTCGTGGACATGCCCGTGGATCCACAGGTCGCAGCGCTCGGCGAGGCCTTCCAGGTTCGAGGCGAAGGCGGGCGACAGCGCATCGCCGACGTATTCGGCCGGGATGGAGCGCGCGCTGGGCGCGTGGTGGGTGATGATCACGGTCCGGCCAGCGAAAGGCTGCGCCAGTTCCGCGTCCAGCCACTCGCAGGTGGCGCGGCAGAACGCCTGGCTCATGTCCGGGGTGAAGGGCTGGGTGAAATGGTCGATGGTGCTGAAGTCCGGCATCAGCAGTTGGGCCTGCTCCTTCGCCAGCGCCTCGGCGCGCGTGCCGTAGAGTTGGAAGTCGGTCCAGAGGGTGGCGCCGAGGAAGCGCACGCCGCCGAGGACGACCGCGTCCTTCTCGAGGAAGTGGATATCCAGCGCACGGGCCAGGTTGCGCATGGTCTGGGTCAGGTCAGGCAGATCGGAGTGGTAGAACTCGTGATTGCCGGCGACGTAGATGATTTCGCTGTCGGGGAATTCTTCGCGTGCCCAGTGCAGGCCCTGCAGGTGCTCGTGAATGTCCCCGGCCAGCACAACGACGTCCGCGGCGGCCGGCGGCAATTCGCGGCGGCCATTGGGGAAGTGTTCGTGGTGAAGGTCGGAGAGGACTCGCAGGCGCATGGGATTTAACGGGGCTGTAGGAATGTGCCGAGCATAACGAAGGACGCTGCGTTTGACATGGGTCATGGCATTGCCGATGCCTACCTAAAGACCTTTCGAAATTAAGGGATGATTCAGAAGATTCCTTCAGCTTCCGCTTGGGCTCGCTGCTTTGGCGCCCCAAGGAGGACTCATGAAACTCATCTGGATCGTACTTCTGGCCGTGGCGGCCACCTTTGGCCTGGCGCTGTTCGTCGACCCGCCGGCAACGCTGGACATCTGGGTCCTGCGTAAGCAGGCCATTCTCTTTACCGGTGTCGCGTCCTTTGCGCTGATGTCGCTGATCATGCTGCTGGCGGTGCGTCCGGTCTGGCTCGAAAAGCCCCTCGACGGCCTCGACCGCATGTACCGGGCGCACAAGTGGGCGGGCATCCTGGCCATCGTGCTGGGCCTGCTGCACTACCTGATGGAGCTGGGCGGTCCGCTGCTCGCCGAGTTCATCGCCAAGCCGGCCAAGGGGCCTCGAGTGGAAACCTTCCTCGACGTGTTCCGCGGCTCGGCCAAGGACCTGGGCGAGTGGTCGGCCTGGCTGCTGGCGGCAATGCTGGTCATCACGCTCTGGCAACGCTTCCCGTATCACGTGTGGCGCTACGTCCATAAAGCCCTCGCGGTGGTCTACCTGGTGCTGGCTTTCCACGGAGTGGTGCTGGCCCCGGCGGGTTACTGGACCCAGCCGATCGGCTGGCTGGTGGCGCTCTGCGCTGCCGTGGGCAGCCTGTGCGCGCTCTGGTCGCTGGCCGGGCAGATCGGCCGCCGGCGCACCCATGAAGGCGTCGTGGTGGCGATCGAGCGTCCCGGCGAGCGCATGCTGGAGGTGACCTGCAAGCTGCAGGGGCGCTGGCAGCATCGCGCCGGCCAGTTCGCCTTCCTGACCTGCGACCGCCTGGAGGGACAGCACCCCTTCACCCTTTCCAGCGGCGACCTGGGCAACGGCGAGGTGCGCTTCAGCATCAAGGCGCTCGGCGATTACACGCAGCGTCTGCAGGACAGCCTGCACGTCGGCGACCCGGTGAAGGTGGAGGGCCCCTACAGGCGCTTCGACTTCCGCCGCGACAAGGGTGAGCGGCAAGTGTGGATCGCCGGTGGTATCGGCATCACGCCGTTCCTGGCCTGGCTCGAATCGCTGCAGGCGCGGCCGGATGACAGCCCGGACGTGACGCTGCTGTATTGCGTGCGTTCGCCCTCCGATGCCATCTACGCCGGCCGCCTGCGCGAGTTGTGCGCGCAACTGCCGCGCATCGACTTGCGCGTGCACTACAGCGAGAGCGAAGGCTACCTGCAGGCGACCGACCTGGGGCTGCAACCCGGTGCACAGGGGCGCTGGCCGAGTGTCTGGTTCTGCGGGCCGCAAGCGCTGGCCGAGTTGCTGCGTCGCGACCTGCGCCGCCAGGGGATGCCGAGCGGCCGCTTCCACCCGGAAGCCTTCCAGATGCGCTGACGCGCTCAGAAACCGGCGACGCCGAGGTCGTGCAGCTGATTGCGCAACTGCACGACCTCCGGCGCCCTGAAGAAGTCTTCCAACTGCGTCGCGCGAACCTTGCCGATGCCCGGTTGCTCCTGCCATTGTGCCGCGCTACGGGCAGCCAGCGCGGGCCACTCTTCACCGGCAGGGTGGAGGTTCGGAGAGGGCGCGCCGAGCGCGCGCAACCAGGTCGCGAATGAGCGCTGGCGAGCGAGCTGGAACTGCTGGTACAGACTGCTCGCGCTGCGCTCGGCGAGGCCGGGCACCTGCTCCAGTTGCTCCGGTGCCAGAGTCATCCAGTCGAGCATGCCCGGCAGCAACCCGGCCTCGTGCAGGCGCCGCCAGGTTCCTGGCCCGACGCCGGAAAGTCCCAGTCCATTCTTGCCGCCCAGCCACTCCAGGCGGGCGAGGAACTGCTCCGTGCAGCCGTCCGCGGGCTGCCAGCAGGACAGGGCATCGTACTGTCCGTCCACGGGAGCGCCCACCTCGGGGCGGCTCGGCGAGCGCCAGACCACGCCGTCCAGTCGTGGGATCGTCAGCCCGGCGAGGGCGATGGCGACCTGATCGCCGGGGCGGACGTCGAGGCTGCGCCAGCGTTTGAGCGAGCCGGCGCCAACGCGCTGGATGGTCCGCCCGTCCAGTTCCACCGGCGCGAGATGCAGCACGGGCGTCACTCGTCCGCTGCGCCCCACCTTGAATTCCACACGCCGGACGTCGGCCAGCGCCTGCTGATGCGGGTACTTCCAGGCCACTGCCCAGCCCGGTGTCTGTGCGCTCCACGCTCCGCCCGGTGGTCGGCGACCCTGGCGAATGACGATGCCGTCGCTGGCAAAAGGCAGTGGCTGGCGGTACCAGCGTGTGCGCCAGGCCTCAATCTCGGATTGGCTCGTTACCGCTTCGGTCAGGTCGGCGCTGTCACCGAATCCCAACTGGCGCAGGCGCGCCAGGCGCAGCGGCATCTCCAGCGGACCCTCGGGCAGTTCCCAGACGAACAGCCCTATCTGCGCCCCGTCCTCACCCAGCGTCTTGCGCGCCATCAGCCCGGCGACCCTGCCGCGGGCACCGGCACCACCCTGGGTGGCCTGCACGTGGTGCGGCAGGCGCCAGTACAGCTCGCCCTGCAGCACCAGTTGGCCGCGCTCGCCGGGCAGTTGTCCGGGGATGGCCGCAATCTGCCGCGCGTTGGCGGTCCAGTCCTGACCGGCGCTGCCGTCACCGCGACTGATCGCCTGCACGAAGCGGCCGTTACGGTAGATCAGCGTGACCGCCACGCCATCGACCTTGGGCTGCACCCAGAGGTCGTCGCGGTGGCTCAGCCAGTGGCGTACGGCCGAGGCATCGGGAAGCTTGTCGAGACCGGTGTGGACGAACGGATGGCGGACCTCCCCGGTGCTGTTGGCCAGTGGCGCCTCGGGTTCGGCGCGGACGTGCGGGAAGCAGGCCTGCCACTGCCGCAGGCGATCGCGGGCCTGGTCGTAGAGCTCGTCGGCGACGGGGGACTGGCCGTCCCGGTGGTAGGCGTCGTCCCAGCGCGCGAGCTGCGCGCGCAGCGCTTCGATCTGCCGGGGCGCCTGCTCGGGCGGCCAGTCAGGGCAGGCCTGGGCGAGGAAAGGAAGGCACAACAGGAAAGCGAGGACTGGGCGAGGCATGGTGGGCGTCCGTGCAGCGGAAACCTGCAAGGCTAGGGACGCAAGTTGGTGCGCGATGCCCGGATGGGAGTGGATTCTTCGGATCGGGTTGTGGGAGACCGGAAATGAAAGAGCCCCGCCGAGGCGGGGCTTTTCCTGCTAGCGGGTCTTACAGGCCGGCGGCGTCACGCAGGGCGGCAGCCTTGTCGGTGCGCTCCCAGGTGAAGGCGGTGAAGGTGTCGTCACCGTAGGTCATTTCGAACGGGTTGCGACCGAAGTGGCCGTAGGCCGCGGTCGGCTGGTACATCGGGTGCAGCAGGTCGAGCATCTTGGTGATCGCGTACGGACGCAGGTCGAAGTGCTCGCGGACCAGTTGGATGATCTTGTCATCGCTGATCTTGCCGGTGCCGAAGGTGTTGATCGAGATGGAGGTCGGCTGAGCCACGCCGATGGCGTAGGACACCTGGATCTCGCAGCGCTCGGCCAGGCCGGCGGCAACGATGTTCTTGGCGACGTAGCGGCCGGCGTAGGCTGCAGAACGGTCGACCTTGGACGGGTCCTTGCCGGAGAACGCGCCGCCGCCGTGACGGGCCATGCCGCCATAGGAGTCGACGATGATCTTGCGGCCGGTCAGGCCGCAGTCGCCCACCGGGCCGCCGATGACGAAGTTGCCGGTCGGGTTGATGTGGAACTGGGTGTCCTTGTGCAGCAGCTCGGCCGGCAGCACCTGCTTGATGATCAGCTCCATCACGCCTTCGCGCAGGTCCTTGTAGCTGACTTCCGGGTTGTGCTGGGTGGAGAGGACGATGGCGTCGATGCCGACGACCTTGCCGTTCTCGTAGCGGCAGGTGACCTGGGACTTGGCGTCCGGGCGCAGCCACGGCAGCAGGCCGGATTTGCGGGCCTCGGCCTGGCGCTCCACCAGACGGTGGGAGAAGCAGATCGGTGCAGGCATCAGCACGTCGGTTTCGTTGCTGGCATAGCCGAACATCAGGCCCTGGTCACCAGCACCCTGGTCTTCCGGCTTGGCGCGGTCGACACCCTGGTTGATGTCCACGGACTGCTTGCCGATGATGTTCAGCACGCCGCAGGTGGCGCCGTCGAAGCCGACATCGGAGCTGTTGTAGCCGATGTCGATGATGACCTTGCGCACCAGCTCTTCCAGGTCGACCCAGGCGGAGGTGGTGACTTCACCGGCGATGATCGCGACACCGGTCTTCACCAGGGTTTCGCAGGCCACGCGGGCGTATTTGTCCTTGGCGATGATGGCGTCGAGCACCGCATCGGAAATCTGGTCCGCGATCTTGTCCGGATGGCCTTCGGAGACGGATTCGGAGGTGAAAACAGAGTATTCGCTCATCTAACGGTTCCTATTCAATTACCGGCGGGTGAGGACGCTTTGCGAATCCGGCTTGGCGAAGTGCCGCACCTGGATCTGAAAGCCATTACGTAAACCGATGTACACACTTTCGCCGGACGCGAGCCCGGCGGCGTCGGCCCAGAGGGCCAGGTCTTCCTGTTCGAACCCCAGCCAGAGATCCCCACAGGCCTCGCGGGCCCAGCTCTGGTCGTGGCTGCAGAGTTCGGTCACCAGCAGGCTGCCACCGGGTTTTACCAGGTGTGCCAGTTGCTTCACGGCCTCTGCCGGCGCGGCGAAATGGTGCAGCACCATGTTCAGCACCACGCAGTCCGCCGCGTCGTCGACGTCCTGCAAGGCGTCGCCCAGCCGTAGCCGGACGTTGTTCAAACCTGCGCTGGCGCAAC
Source organism: uncultured Pseudomonas sp. (assembly GCA_966191535.1). Lineage (GTDB taxonomy): Bacteria > Pseudomonadota > Gammaproteobacteria > Pseudomonadales > Pseudomonadaceae > Pseudomonas. Next base: position 12,727 of record CBIGPF010000117.1, read on the forward strand.
GTTGCCGCGCCATCTCGAGCATGGTCTCGCTGTTGTCCAGCGCCGTGACCTGATCGAAACGCCGGGCCAGCTCGGGGAGGAAGCCACCGTCGCCGGGCCCGACTTCCAGCGCCGTGGCGCTGGGGGCGAAGCTCAGTGCATCGAGCAGCGCCAGCACGCTTTCGCGGTATTGCGGCAGTCCTGCGATCAGGTCCTGGGTCGCCTGGAACTTTTCCGCGCTGCGCGCGAAGTAGTCACGGCTGACGGCGGCGCGCTGGGCGTGGACGCCGTCGATACGGGCGCTGACGTCATCGGCCAGTGCCAGTTCGTCGACCTCTTCGAGCAGTGCTCCGTGCAGCGTGCCGCCCAGGCTTTCGCCCTGCGGCAGGGCGCGGCGATAGAAGATCGCGTTGCCTTCGCGGCGGGTGGCGACCAGGCCGGCCTGGGCCAGCACCTTCAGGTGGTGGCTCATGCCCGACTGGCGGACACCGAAGATATGCGCCAGCTCCAGCACGCCGAACGAGTCGTTGGCCAGCACCCGCAGGACGTTCAGCCGCAGCGGATCGCCGCCGGCTTTGCACAGGGCAGCCAACTGGTCGCAATCGTCGTGGCGGATTTCGGGCAGGCGCAGACTCATAGGTCGCGCAGTCTAGTCGCGGGGTTCGGGGCGGGCAATAGCTGTATCAAAAAGTTTTGATATTGGCGGATGAGTGGTTTTTGACCAGCCGGGTCACGTCCGGGCGTGCCTTGCATCAGGCATCTGCCGATCTGTCATTGCCCCGCAGGGCCCGGCTGGGCGAAAATACCGGCCTTTTTTCATTCCCTTCGATCTTTCGAAGCAGCCCCCGCAGGAGATTAGCGATGCCCAGCCGTCGTGAGCGAGCCAACGCCATCCGCGCACTGAGCATGGATGCCGTGCAGAAAGCCAACAGCGGCCATCCCGGCGCCCCCATGGGCATGGCGGATATCGCCGAAGTCCTCTGGCGCGACTTCCTCAAGCACAACCCGAGCAACCCGCAGTGGGCTGACCGTGACCGCTTCGTGCTGTCCAACGGCCATGGCTCGATGCTGATCTACTCGCTGCTGCACCTTACCGGCTACGACGTCACCGTCGATGACCTGAAGAACTTCCGCCAGATGCACTCGCGCACCCCGGGTCACCCGGAGTACGGCTACACCGCCGGCATCGAGACCACCACCGGCCCGCTGGGCCAGGGCATCGCCAACGCGGTGGGCATGGCGCTGGCCGAGAAGGTGCTGGCTGCACAGTTCAACCGCGACGGCCACAGCATCGTCGACCACTACACCTACGCCTTCCTGGGCGACGGCTGCATGATGGAGGGTATCTCCCATGAAGTCGCCTCGCTGGCCGGCACCCTGCGCCTGAATAAGCTGGTCGCCTTCTACGACGACAACGGCATCTCCATCGATGGTGAAGTCCACGGCTGGTTCACCGACGACACCCCCAAGCGCTTCGAAGCCTACGGCTGGCAGGTGATCCGCAACGTCGACGGCCATGACGCCGACGAGATCAAGACTGCCATCGAAACTGCCCGCAAGAGTGACGTGCCGACCCTGATCTGCTGCAAGACCATCATCGGCTTCGGTTCGCCGAACAAGCAGGGCAAGGAAGAAAGCCACGGTGCCGCCCTGGGTGTCGACGAAGTGGCCGCCACCCGCGCTGCGCTGGGCTGGAACCACGCGCCGTTCGAGGTTCCTGCCGACATCTACGCCGAGTGGAGCGCCAAGGACACCGGTGCCACCCGCGAAGCCGAGTGGAACAAGCGCTTTGCCGCCTACCAGGCCGCGCACCCGGAACTGGCCGCCGAGTTCGAGCGCCGCGTTGCCGGTGAGCTGCCGGCCGACTTCGCCGAGAAGGCCGCGGCCTACGTCGCCGACGTCGCCCTGAAAGGCGAAACCATCGCCAGCCGCAAGGCCAGCCAGAACGCCCTGAACGCCTTCGGCCCACTGCTGCCGGAATTGCTGGGCGGCTCCGCCGACCTCGCCGGTTCCAACCTGACCCTGTGGAAGGGCTGCAAGGGCGTGAGCGCCGACGACGCCAATGGCAACTACCTGTTCTACGGTGTGCGCGAGTTCGGCATGAGCGCCATCATGAATGGCGTGGCCCTGCACGGCGGCTTCATCCCCTACGGCGCGACCTTCCTGATCTTCATGGAATACGCCCGCAACGCGGTGCGCATGTCCGCCCTGATGAAGCAGCGCGTGCTGTACGTGTTCACCCATGACTCCATCGGTCTGGGCGAAGACGGCCCGACCCACCAGCCGATCGAGCAACTGGCCAGCCTGCGCCTGACCCCGAACCTGGACACCTGGCGCCCGGCGGATGCCGTGGAATCCGCGGTGGCCTGGAAGTACGCCATCGAGCGTGCCGACGGTCCGTCCGCGCTGATCTTCAGCCGCCAGAACCTGCCGCACCAGCCGCGCGACGCCGCCCAGCTGGCTGACGTGGCCCGTGGCGCCTATGTGCTGAAGGACTGTGACGGCGAGCCGGAACTGATCCTGATCGCCACCGGCTCCGAAGTCGGCCTGGCCGTTCAGGCGTTCGACAAGCTCAGCGCCGAAGGCCGCAAGGTGCGCGTCGTGTCGATGCCGTCCACCAGCGTCTTCGACCAGCAGGACGCCGGCTACAAGCAGGCCGTGCTGCCGGTTGAAGTGGCCTCGCGCATCGCCATCGAAGCCGCCCACGCCGACTACTGGTACAAGTACGTCGGCCTGGAAGGCCGTGTGATCGGCATGACCACCTTCGGTGAGTCGGCCCCGGCCCCGGCGCTGTTCGAGCACTTCGGCTTCACCGTCGAGAACGTGCTGGAAGTCGCTGCCGAGCTGCTCGAAGCCTGACGAGCGCCTGAACCTGCCGGGGCGTCTCGCGCCCCGGCAGCGATCACCAAGGGATAACAATGTCCAAGCGCCCTTACCGAGTTGCTCTCAACGGCTACGGCCGTATCGGCCGCTGCGTGTTCCGTGCCCTGCACGAACGCGGCGCCAAGGCTGATTTCTCCATCGTCGCGCTGAACGATTTGGCGGACCTGGCCAGCCTGGAATACCTGACCCGCTTCGACTCCACCCACGGCCGCTTCCCCGGCGAGGTGAGCGTGGACGACGGCTGCCTGCATGTGGGCGGCGACTGCGTGAGGGTGTTCCGCGAAGCCGAACCCGAGGCCATCGACTGGAGCGCACTGGATATCGACCTGGTGCTGGAATGCTCCGGTGTCTACAACACCCGCGCCGACGGTGAGCGCTTCCTCGGTGCCGGCGCGCCGCGGGTGCTGTTCTCCCAGCCGATGGCCAGCGAGGCGGACATCGACGCCACCGTGGTCTTCGGCATCAACCAGCAGGGCCTCTCCGGCGCCGAGACGTTGGTGTCCAACGCCTCCTGCACCACCAACTGCAGTGTGCCGCTGCTCAAGCTGCTGAACGAGGCGGTGGGTATCGAGTACGTCTCGATCACCACCATCCACTCGGCGATGAACGACCAGCCGGTGATCGACGCGTACCACCATGAAGACCTGCGCCGCACGCGCTCGGCCTTCCAGTCGGTGATCCCGGTATCCACGGGGCTGGCGCGCGGCATCGAGCGCCTGCTGCCGGAACTCGCCGGGCGAATCCAGGCCAAAGCTATTCGGGTGCCGACGGTGAACGTCTCGGCCCTGGACATCACCCTGCAGGTCTCTCGCGACACGTCTGCCGAAGAGATCAACCGCGTGCTGCGCCAGGCCGCCACCGAAGGCCCGCTGAAAGGCCTGCTGGCGTACACCGAGCTGCCGCACGCCAGTTGCGATTTCAACCATGACCCGCACTCGGCCATCGTCGATGGCAGCCAGACCCGCGTTTCCGGCCCTCGCCTGGTGAACGTGCTGGCTTGGTTCGACAACGAGTGGGGGTTCGCCAACCGCATGCTCGACACCGCAGGGCACTTCCTGCGTGTCGCCGCTACCGAACGTTAATCAAACAGCCCCAACAGGACTGACTGTCATGACCGTGTTGAAGATGATCGACCTCGACCTCCAAGGTAAGCGCGTACTGATCCGCGAAGACCTCAACGTTCCGGTGAAGGACGGTGTGGTCAAGAGCGACGCGCGCATCCTGGCCTCGCTGCCGACCATCAAGCTGGCCCTGGAGAAGGGCGCGGCGGTGATGGTCTGCTCGCACCTGGGCCGCCCGACCGAAGGCGAATTCTCCGAAGAGAACAGCCTGCAGCCGGTCGCCGACTACCTGTCCAAGGCCCTGGGTCGCACCGTGCCGCTGGTCAAGGACTACCTGGGCGGCGTCGATGTGAAGCCGGGTGATGTCGTGCTGTTCGAGAACGTGCGCTTCAACAAGGGCGAGAAGAAGAACGCCGACGAGCTGGCCCAGCAATACGCCGCCCTGTGCGACGTGTTCGTCATGGACGCCTTCGGTACCGCTCACCGCGCCGAAGGTTCGACCCACGGCGTGGCCAAGTTCGCCAAGGTCGCTGCGGCCGGCCCGCTGCTGGCCGCCGAGCTGGATGCACTGGGCAAGGCCCTGGGTAACCCGGCCCGCCCGATGGCCGCCATCGTCGCCGGCTCCAAGGTCTCCACCAAGCTCGACGTCCTGAACAGCCTGGCGCAGATCTGCGACCAGCTGATCGTCGGCGGCGGCATCGCCAATACCTTCCTCGCCGCGGCGGGCCACAAGGTCGGCAAGTCGCTGTACGAGGCCGATCTGGTCGACACCGCCAAGGCCATTGCCGCCAAGGTCAGCGTGCCGCTGCCGGTGGACGTGGTCGTCGCCAAGGAATTCGCCGAGACCGCCGTCGCCACCGTCAAGGACATCGCTGACGTGGCCGACGACGATATGATCCTGGACATCGGCCCGAAGACCGCTGCCCAGTTCGCCGAACTGCTCAAGACCTCCAAGACCATCCTGTGGAACGGTCCGGTCGGCGTGTTCGAGTTCGACCAGTTCGGCGAAGGCACCAGAACCCTGGCCAAGGCCATCGCCGAAGGCTCCGCCTTCAGCATCGCCGGCGGCGGCGACACCCTGGCGGCCATCGACAAGTACGGCATCGGCGAGCAGATCTCCTACATTTCCACCGGTGGTGGCGCCTTCCTCGAGTTTGTCGAGGGCAAGGTCCTGCCGGCCGTGGAAGTACTGGAACAGCGCGCCAAGGCCTGATCCGGCGGCGCGGTCGGGCGACAGTAAAGCAAACCTCTCCGGCATCCTCGGGTCACAAGCCTTGTACGGATGCCAAGGAGAACGGTCATGCGAGCTGTCACCCCTCTGCTGTCGTTTTGCCTCGTGCTGGTGGGTTGCGCCGGAGGTGGCGGAACGCCCAGCACCTGTGAAGTGATGAGCCCGCCCGCGGTCATGGTGCCCTCTGACCAGAATCGCGAGCGGGTGGAAAGCCAGAGCAGCGGCGATCCAACCCCCGGCCAGAAACCGGTGAACTGCCCCTGAGGCGGCGCCCCGCGGTCGGGATCACGACCTGACAGTACCGCCTGTGCCCGAGTGCAGGCGGTGCTGGCGTTCCTGCGGCAGGACGGGCAATCTGGCGCATTGGATATCCGGCGGCACGTCCGCCCGAAGGAGAGTCGCCCGATGCTGCGTTATATCGTCCCGGCCCTGGCGTTTTTGCTGGTGGCGGGTTGTTCCAGTCACTCGACGGGCGGCAAGTCCGCTGCGGAGGGCGGTTGGAACCACTGGGTCTGCGACAGCGAGGCCGAGGTACGGTGGCGCTATGTCGACCCCAGCAAAACGGTGGTCGACCTGAAGCTGGGTGAGGACGACGTGGTCCATCACCTGGAAGAGGAACCTGGCGGCTCCGGCGCTTTCTATAGCGACGGGCTGATCGGCTTGAGCATCAAAGGCGACCAGGGCCTGGTCTACTGGGTCGAGAGCAACGACCTGATCGGCCGTGGTTGCAAGGCGCGCTGAGCGCCGATTGTCCGGCACGCGCCGGAAGACTTGAACACGGCCTGCCCCTGCGGCAGGCTTCCAAACATGTAGTTAAGGGGCTCGCGTAACCGAGCCTGACTTCTGGAGAAGCGAAGACCATGGCACTCATCAGCATGCGCCAAATGCTGGACCACGCCGCCGAGTTCGGCTACGGCGTCCCGGCTTTCAACGTCAACAACCTCGAGCAGATGCGCGCCATCATGGAAGCGGCCGACA
>CBIGPF010000118.1:0-18797 GCA_966191535.1 uncultured Pseudomonas sp.
ACTGGTCGAGTTCGCCCATCGCTACCATGCACGCGTGTTCACCACCATCAACACCATCCTCCACGACAACGAGCTGGAGCCCGCGCGCAAGCTGATCCACCAGCTGTACGACGCTGGTGTCGACGCACTGATCGTGCAGGACCTGGGGGTGATGGAGCTGGACATCCCGCCGATCGAGCTGCACGCCAGCACCCAGACCGACATCCGCACCCTGGGTCGGGCGAAATTCCTCGATCAGGCCGGTTTCTCCCAACTGGTGCTGGCCCGCGAGCTGAACCTTGCCGAAATCCGCGCCATCGCCGACGAGACCGATGCCGCCATCGAGTTCTTCATCCACGGCGCGCTGTGCGTGGCCTTCTCCGGCCAGTGCAACATCTCCCACGCCCAGACCGGCCGCAGCGCCAACCGCGGCGACTGCTCCCAGGCCTGCCGCCTGCCCTACACCCTGAAGGATGACCAGGGTCGCGTGGTCGCCTTCGAGAAGCACCTGCTGTCGATGAAAGACAACAACCAGAGCGCGAACCTGAGCGCCCTGGTCGACGCCGGCGTGCGTTCCTTCAAGATCGAGGGGCGCTACAAGGACATGGGCTATGTGAAGAACATCACTGCCTATTACCGCCAGCGCCTGGACGGCATCCTCGCCGAGCGCCCGGACCTGGCCCGCGCCTCCAGCGGCCGCACCGACCATTTCTTCGTGCCGGACCCGGACAAGACCTTCCACCGCGGCAGCACCGACTACTTCGTCAGCGACCGCAAGATCGATATTGGCGCCTTCGACTCGCCGACCTTCACCGGCCTGCCGGTGGGCACCGTGGAGAAAGTCGGCAAGCGCGACATGCTGGTGGTCACCAAGGATCCGCTGTCCAACGGCGACGGCCTCAACGTGCTGGTGAAGCGCGAAGTGGTCGGCTTCCGCGCCAACATCGCCGAGCCGAAAGGTGAGTTCGAGGAAGACGGCGAGAAGCGCTACCGCTACCGCGTCGAGCCCAACGAGATGCCTGAAGGCCTCTACCGCCTGCGCCCGCACCATCCACTGTCGCGCAACCTCGACCACAACTGGCAGCAGGCGCTGCAGAAGACGTCCGCCGAGCGCCGCGTCGGCCTGTCGTGGGTCGCCAGGCTGCGCGAAGAGCGCCTGGAGCTGACCGCCACCAGCGAGGAAGGCGTCACCGCCAGCGTCGCCCTGGACGGCCCGTTCGGCGCGGCCAACAAGCCGGAACAGGCGCTGGACCAGCTGCACGACCTGCTTGGCCAGCTGGGCACCACCCAGTACCACGCCGACCAGATCGAACTGGACGCTCCGCAGGCGTTCTTCATCCCCAACTCCCAGCTCAAGTCGCTGCGTCGCGAGGCCATCGAAGCGCTGACCGAAGCCCGTGTGCAGGCCCACCCGCGCGGTGGCCGCAAGGCCGAGACCAGCCCGCCACCGGTTTACCCGGAGTCGCACCTGTCCTTCCTGTACAACGTGTACAACGAGAAGGCCCGCGCGTTCTACCACCGCCATGGTGTGCAACTGATCGACGCGGCCTACGAGGCCCATGAGGAAACAGGCGAAGTGCCGGTGATGATCACCAAGCACTGCCTGCGCTTCTCCTTCAACCTGTGCCCGAAACAGGCCAAGGGCGTCACCGGCGTGCGCACCAAGGTGCAGCCGATGCAACTGATCCACGGCGACGAAGTGCTGACCCTGAAGTTCGACTGCAAACCGTGCGAGATGCACGTGATCGGCAAGATCAAGGGCCACATCCTCGGCCTGCCACAGCCGGGCAGCGAAGGCGTGAACACCATCGTCGGGCAGATCAGCCCGGAAGACCTGCTCAAGACCATTCGCAAGCCGGCGCACTGAGGCTGACCTGGACGTGTAGGAGCGAGCTTGCTCGCGAACAGCCCAGCATCTGAGGTGCCGGGAAATTCGTTCGCGAGCAAGAACCAGGCGGCCCCCTCGCTCCTACAAAGAGCAATCCCCCTGCGCAAAGTCCCGATCCCCCGCTATGATCGGGACATGACCGCCACTCCCCCGCTCCGCCAGCAATGCCCGCCCGGCGCCTGCAACTGCGACCGGGAGCGCCTGCTGGAAACCCCCAACGCCGACCTGCGTATCCTGCTGCTCACCCGGCACGAGGAGCAGCGCCTGCTGGAGCGCCTGGAGAACCTCAAGGACCTGGCCGACCTGCAGCGCATGCAGCACAAGCTCTACGAGCAGCTTGGCATCCGCCTGCACATCGCCCCCGGCTTCAACGAAGTACGCACCATGCGCGGCATCGAATTCGACTTCGACGAGCAGCCTGGTCTTTGCCGCAAGACCCGCCAGGCCATACCCGCCGCGATACGCCGGGGCCTGGAGAAGCACCCGGAGATCGCCTGGCGCCTGCTCGATGCCCACGACCTGCTCGGCGGGCTCTGATCAGAAGCCGCCGTCCAACGGGTACTCCATGGCGACTCTTAGCTGATCGGTATTGAGCTCCGCCTGCGCGGCGTTGGCGCGGTGGCTGTTGTGCATCAATACCAGCCGCAGGCCCTTCGCCGGGCCGTCCGGCACCCGGTACTGCAGCACCAGGTCGCGCTCCCAGTGCTTGCCGCCCTCGCCGTAGCCCAGGTACGCGTAGCCGCCGCGCGGGTCGACATGGCGGCCATCGATGTCCGTGCCACGCACGTAGGCAGCCGCCATCGACAACCCCGGCATGCCAAACGCCGCCAGGTCCAGGTCATAGCGCGCCTGCCAGGAGCGCTCATTGGGCGCGTTGAAGTCCGACAGTTGCACTGCATTGGTGAGGAAGATCGCCCCGCGCGTCACGTAGTCGAACGGCGTATCGCCATCGACCTGCTGGTAACCGACGCTCAGCCGGTGCGCGCCGAAACCGTAGCCACCGAGCAGGCTCCAGGTGGTGTTGTCGATGCGCCCGGAGAGCGCCTGCCCGGTATCGCGGGTGCGGTAAAGGTTGAGGCTCAGCGACAGGTCCTGCCCCTCCTCCAGCGGCTGGCTGACGGTGCCGCCGAGGTAGTCCTGGCGCCAGCTGTCGTCGTAACGCGAGGTGTAAAGGCTCAGGCTCGCCGCCTTGGCCGGCGTGTAGGTGAAACCGGCGAGGTCGAACGCATCGCCCTGGCGGGCGTTGGAGTAATTCACCACGAAGCCGCGATCATGGCTGGAAGCATTGCGGTCGGTGCTTTCGGTGAAATGCCCACCGACCAACCGCAGCCCGGAGTACTCCTCGCTGGAGAGGAAGAAACCGGTGGCCGTTTCCGGCAGCAGGCGGCTGTCGGAGGAGCTGAACACCGGCGTCTTCACCCGCTGCTCGCCCCACCACAGCGTGGTCGAGGAGACCCTCGCCTTCAGCGCCGCGCCGCCACGGGCGAAGCTGTCCTTGGGATGCCCCTCGTTATCCAGGCCGACCAGCCGGGCCTTGCCGGCGCGGCCACCACCGCTGTCCAGCAGCACGCCCTGGTACAGGTGCGCGTCCAGCCCCAGTCCGACGTCGCCCCGGGTGAAGCCGGATTGCAGGCTGCCCATCAGCCCGTAGGCCCACTCCTCCGCATAACCGTTGCGCTCGTTGCGTGGCTTGTAGGCATTGCGCGCGCCACTGTTGCGGTCGCCGTGGCGGTACTCGCGCTGGTCGAACACGGTGCGATTGAGCAGGCTCCAGCGGCTGTCCTCGACGAAGCCGCTGGAATTCTCCTGCGCCGCTCCAAACACCGGAGCGGACAGGGCCAGCAGCACAGCGGAACGGCACAGCTTCACAGGTATTTCAGCCAGGCGATGTCACGCCGACGAGCCTTGAGGCGGGCGAACCAGCGCACCGGCGGATAGAGCGCGACGATCAGTACCAGCGCCCCCATCCAGACAGCCCCAACCGAATCGAAACCGAAGTACTGCCCGTGGTTCAGCCCCCAGATCGCCACGGCGGCCAGATAGAGCAGCTTCAGCACGTACAGGTGCAGCAGGTAGAAGAACATCGGCGCTGCGCCGAACACCGCCAGCCAGCGTGCCAGCGCGCCCTGCCCGCGGCGCTCGAAGAACACCAGCAGGAGCAGGCCGATGCCCAGTGTCAGCGCCAGGAACAGCAGCGACGGCGGGTACTTGGTGATGTTGAAGAAGCTCATCAGCAACTGCACGCTGCTGTCGCCATCCCCCCAGGACTTCTCGCCGTAGCCGTTGTTCAGGCGCAGGACGATGAAACCGCACAGAGCGATGGCCGCTGCCACCAGCAGATTGCGCGTACGCCCGGCAGCGTCGGCCGAGCGACCGAACCAGGGACCGGCCGCATAGCCCAGGGCGATCACACCGATCCAGGGCAGCACGGGATAGGACGTACGCAAGCGCAGCGCATCGCCCACCTCGATCCAGCCGCGGTCATGCAGCACCGCCCAGGGCACGTGCGCCCAGTGGCCGGGCGCGAAGTGCAGCCCATCGAGCAGGTTGTGCCCAGCCACCAGCGCCACTCCTAGCACCACCAGCGCGGCGCGCGGCAGCCAGACCAGCGCGGAGAGCGCCAGCATGCTCAGGCCGATGGCCCAGATCACCTGCAGGTAGATGACCGACGGCGGGAACTGGAAGGTCCAGGCGACGTTCACCAGGGTGATTTCCAGCACCACCAGGAACAGCCCGCGCTTGAACAGGAAAGCCGAGACGGCCGAGCGCCCCTCGTGCTTCTCGCCATAAAGGAAGGCGGAAAGCCCGGTGAGGAGCACGAACACTGGCGCGCACAGGTGCGCCAGTGTTCGACTGAAGAACAGCGCCGGGTCGGTCTGGGTCACGTCCATCGGATCGCTCACCTGCAGGTGCAGGTAGAACGTCTCGCGGACGTGGTCCAGCAGCATGAAGAGAATCACCAGCCCGCGCAGGGCATCGATGGAATGGAGTCGGGTGGCAGCCTTGGTGGCAAGCGGTACGGCAGGCGTGATTGCGGCGGTCATTGGCAGGATCGATTGCGATTGAATTGTAATATTATTACATTTCAAACAGCCAAACTGCCAACCCTTCGAAACATGCGGACATGTCTGGAACGGGCATCACCGGCCAGGACTCAGTCCATCGCGTGCTTCATTGCCGCGGAAAGCTCGCTACTGCCGAGCTGATCCAGCCGCTCGGCGGCACCCAGGCGATCGCGCTCTTCCTTGTTCTGGCTGAGCTTCGACTTGCCGATGATCTCGCCGATCTCCACCTCGATGCCGACGATGTTCGCCAGCATGCCGCTGATGAACTCCGGCGTGGAATCGCTCATCTTCCACGGCTTTGCTTCGCCGGCTTCATGGGTACGCGTCAGGCGGCCGACCACACCGCGCACGAAGCGCTCCTCGTCCATGACCTTGAGGCGGCCGCGCACGTGCACCACCTGGTAGTTCCAGGTCGGCACCTGGCGGTGCGCCTCGTGCTTGCTCGGGTACCAGTTGGGCGAGACGTAGGCGTGTTCGCCACGGAAGATCACCAGCACATCCTCGCCGTCGGCCTCCTGCCACACCGGGTTGCTGCGGGCGACGTGGGCGCGCAGCAGCGGCGTCGCGCCGGACAGTTCCAGCTCGAACGGCAGGTGGTTGGCGTCCAGCAGGCCGTCGTGGCCGGTGACCAGGATGCCCAGGGGATAGTCGCGGATCAGCCGGTGCAGCTCGTCCGGGCGGGTTTCCTCGAAATGCGCAGGTACGTACATGAAAAGCCTCGACAGCAGGTAGTGGCGGTCATCATGCCGCCGCATTGGCACCCTATAAAGATCCATTAGCAGCCATGATGGCAGAGCCAATCCATGAGCGCCGAGGATTTGGCACACCCTGTACCTCGCCCCGCTGGACGGCAACGGTGCCGCCACCCTACTCTAGCCCTTGGCCAGCATTCGCCCCGGATGGCAGACACAGGCTCCCACTTCAGATGACCGTACCCGAGTTCCCCGCCGTTCCTCCCCGGCAGTCCCAGGGGAGAATTCCGCCGCGCCTGCAGGATGCCTACAAGGCGTACGTGGTCCAGCATTACCGGCGCTTTCTGCTGGCGATCAACTTCATCGCCATGGCCGCCTACGATTCCTACGTGCTGGCCGACGCCCTGCTGATCCCGGACATGGCCAAGGAATCACTGTTCCTGCGCACGGGCCTGAGCCTGCTCGGCCTGATCAACATCTTCCTGGTGTTCCGCTTCAGCCGCAGTGTGCTGGTGATGGACATGCTGATGCCGGTGCACGACATCATCTCAACCATTGCCTGGTTCGAACTGCTCAAACGCAGCGCCTCGCCCGACGTGCCCTTCTTCCTCTACGCCTCGGTGGTGTTCATCCTGCTGGGCAACCTCGGCGTCCGGTACTCCTTCAAGGGTATCGCGCTGGTGTCGGCGGTCATCTCGGCGATCATTCTCTACAACGTCTGGCTGATCCATGACGGTGCCACCAAGCCGCTGCTGATCTTCACCCTGGTCTACCTGCCCATCGCGCTGTTCAGCCTGTTCATCAGCTGGACCAACATCAAGGGCGTGCGCCAGGCCTTCCTCGCCGACCTCGAAGAACGCCGCCAGCGGACCGAGCTGGCCGCACTCAACCTGCGGCTGCAAGAGCTGGCTACCACCGATGGCCTTACCAGCGTGGGCAACCGCCGCGCGCTGGACCTGCAACTCAATGAAAGCTGGCACGGCATGCGCGCCCATGGGCGTCCCTTCGCGCTGCTGATGGCCGACATCGACTACTTCAAGCCCTACAACGACCATTACGGCCACCAGGCCGGTGACCGCTGCCTGTGCCAGGTCGCCGATTGCCTCGTCGGCATCCTGCGTGGCGGGCAGGCCAGCGTCTATCGTTATGGCGGCGAGGAGTTCGCCATCCTGCTGGAGGCGACCACCACCGAGGACCTGCGCTGCGTGGCCGAGCGGCTGCGCCAGCAAGTGGCGGAGCTGGATATCGAACACCTGTACCGGCCCGACAGCCTGCGGCACCTGACCATCAGTCTCGGTGCGGCGATGGCTAACGAGAGCGGCCTGCGGGAACCGCGCGAGCTGCTCGCCCGCTGCGACCAGCACCTGTACGTCGCCAAGCAGAACGGTCGCAACCGTGTGCAACTCAGTGGCCAACCAGGCGTCTGACGAACGACACGTAACCCGGCGCACGCTGCCGGCGTCTCCCTGCACTCGCGCCGGGCAACGCCCGTGGCCTGCGACTACCGCTACAGGGAACGCCCCAACGAGGCCTGTGTGAAACGCGACATCCGCCTTGCCATCCTCCTGCTGTCGATCATCAGCCTTGCCGTGGCCGCCGCCACGGCCTGGGAGCTGTGGTCGGCGCGCGAGCGCACGCTGGCGGAAACCACCACGCACAACCTCAACCTGACCCAGGCGCTGGACACCTACGTCGAAGGCATCGTCACCCAGAGCTCCATGCTCCTGCTGGGCATGGCCGAACGCCTGGAGCACGAGGGACGCGGCGGGCCCCAGCTGCAGCGGCTGAACGACCTGGTGCGAAGCCAGCAACACCTGCTCGCTCAGCTCAATGGGGTCGGCATCTACGATGCCCAGGGCAACTGGTTGATGACCTCCAACGGCCCCTTCCCGCCCGGCGCCAACAGTGCCGACCGGGGCTATTTCATCCACCACCGCGACAATCCCTCGCTGGAGGCCTATATCGGCGAGCCGATCCACAGCCGCGCCACCGGCGTCTGGGTGATCACCGTCAGCCGCCGCTACAACGACGCCCAGGGCAACTTCGCCGGTGTGATTGTCGCCACCCTCGGCGTGCAGGACTTCCTGAGCCTGTTCGGCAAGATCGACATCGGCAAGACCGGCGCCATCGGCGTGGCCACCAGCAATGGCCAGGTGCTGGTGCGCTATCCCTTCCGCGAGAGCGACATGGGACGGGTGCTCTCGCGCTCGCCGATCTTCACCCAGTACCTGGACAAAGCCACGATCGGCAGCGCGACCTTCGCCTCCTCCCTGGACGGCATCGAGCGCATCTACGCCTTCCGCAAGAACGAGCGCTACCCGCTGGTGACCTCGGTCGCCCTGGGCAAGGACGAAGCCCTGGCCGCCTGGCGCGCCGACGCACTGCGCACGGTGGCCATCGCCTTCGGCCTGTTGATGGTCATCGTGGTGATCGGCAGCCTGCTGATCCTCGCCATCCAGCGCCGTATCGGCACCGAACGCCTGCTGCGCGATGCCCGCGAAGAACTGCTCAAGGCCAACCGCCAGCTGGAAGTGCTGGCCTCGCGCGACCCGCTTACCGGCCTGGAAAACCGCCGCAGCTTCGATGACCACCTGATCGCCGAGCTGCGCCGTGCCCATCGCGAGCGAACGCCGCTGGGCCTGCTGCTCATCGACGTGGATCACTTCAAGCGCTTCAACGACACCTACGGCCACCCGGCCGGTGACGACTGCCTGCGACGCATCGGCCGCGTCCTCGCCGACAGTGTGCGCCGTCCCGGCGACCTCGCCGCGCGCTACGGCGGCGAGGAACTGGCGGTGATCCTGCCCAACACCAGCATCGACGGCGCCCAGGCCGTGGCCGAGCAGTTCATGCAGCGCCTGCAGCGGGCCAACCTCACCCACGCCGGCAGCCCGCTGGGACGGATCACCGCGAGCATCGGTATCGCCACCTTGCCCGGCGGCAGCGACTGCACCCCGCAAGCCCTCATCGAAGCTGCCGACCGCGCGCTGTACCGCGCCAAGGCTGCCGGGCGCAATCGCCTGGAAAGCGCGCCGACGCCGCAGGAAGCCCCGCAATGAGCCTCGATTCCGCGCTCATCGAGGCGCTGCGCAATGCCCGTCATGTCGTGGTGTTCACTGGCGCAGGGGTTTCTGCCGAAAGTGGCATCCCCACCTTCCGCGACCGCCTCACCGGGCTGTGGGAGCGTTTCGACGCGGCCTCCCTGGCCACCGCCGAAGCCTTCCGCGCGGACCCTGCACTGGTCTGGGGCTGGTACGAATGGCGACGCAGCGTCGTCCATCATGCACGGCCCAATCCCGCGCACCTGGCCATCGCGGCGCTGGCCGGCAAGGTGCCGGAGTTCACGCTGATCACCCAGAACGTCGACGACCTCCACGAGCGCGCCGGCAGCCATGACGTCACCCACCTGCACGGCCAACTGGAACGCCCGCGCTGCTTCACCTGCCAGCGCGAGCCGGATGCGCCGCTGCCCATACCGGACGAACCCGAGGCCGGCCGCCGCGTGCAACCGCCTGCCTGCACCCATTGCGGCGGCCCACTGCGCCCTGGCGTGGTGTGGTTCGGCGAAAGCCTGCCGATGGACGCTATCGCCCACGCCTTCCAGGCCGCTGAACAGTGCGACGTGCTGATCTCAGTCGGGACTTCCGGCGTGGTCTACCCGGCGGCGGAAGTCCCGCAGGTCGCCTGGCGCGCCGGAGCGACCGCCCTGCACATCAACCCTGCTCCTGGCCCGCTGCACGGCGAGCGGGACTTCGCCCTCGCCAGTGCAGCGGGCATTGCCCTTCCCACGCTGATCGCCGCAGCTTTCCCCTGACACAGCTCTGCCAGGACTGCTCCACCCATCCTGCAATCGTGCCGGCGGACTGCGTCCGTGATGTTGCTCCGCGTGATCCGTCGCAGGCATGGCCAGCTCCTACAGGCAAACTCCGCGCGATACCTGTAGGAGCGGGCCACGCCCGCGATCCGCCGGCAGGGCCGGCGTCACACCGCCGGCATCTGCAGCGTCACGCAGTGAATGCCACCCCCGCCCGCCGCAATCGGGTCGATGTTCAGCTGCACGATCTCCCGGTCCGGATACAACTCGCTGAGCAGCGCATGGCAATGCTCATCGGCCGCCGGATCGCCAAAGCGCGGCGCGATTACCCCGCCATTCACCGGCAGGTAATTGATGTAACCGGCAGCGAAATCCGGGTTGTCGCGGTTGTACGCGCTCAGCTTGGGCTTCATCGGTGGCGGCAGCGTGTGCAGTTTCAGCGGACGCCCGTCGGCGTCAGTGGCGTGCCTGAGAATCTCCAGGTGCCGACGCGTGACGCCGTGGTCGTAGGAACGCTCGTCATTGTCCAGGTTGACCACCACCACGCCCGGCTCGACGAAACGCGCATAGAAGTCCACGTGCGCATCGGTGATGTCCTTGCCGCGAATGCCCGGCAGCCAGATCACCTTGCGCAGCCCCAGCATGCGCTTGAGCTCCACCTCGATGCGCGGGCGCGTCCAGCCCGGATTGCGGTTGTCGTTGAGCCAGCAGCTCTCGGTGAAGATTGCCGTG
Source organism: uncultured Pseudomonas sp. (assembly GCA_966191535.1). Taxonomy (GTDB): domain Bacteria; phylum Pseudomonadota; class Gammaproteobacteria; order Pseudomonadales; family Pseudomonadaceae; genus Pseudomonas. The sequence continues at coordinate 10,171 of CBIGPF010000118.1, forward strand.
CCGTGGCCGTCCACCTCGATGCCGCCGCCCTCCCCGCACAGCTCGCTGACGATGGCTTTCGCTTCCAGGTCCTCGGCCAGCGCCGCCGACACCGCGCGGTCGTGCTCGGCGTGCTGCTTGCCGCCCCAGCCGTTGAAGTTGAAGTCGGCCAGCGCCAGGCCGCCCGGCGCATCGTTGACCAGGAAGCAGCCGCCGTAGTCGCGTACCCAGATGTCATCCACCGGCACCGGCAGGAAGTCGACGTTCTGGCCGCCGCACGCGCGCTTGGCTTCGGCCTGCTGCTCCGGCCGGCAGAGCACCGTCACCGGCTGGAATTCAGCAATGGCGCGGGCCAGACGCGCCACCGTGGCGTTGACGTCCGGGGCAATGTCTTCCCAGATGTCGGCGCTTGCCGCATAGGCAACGAACACCCGCTCCTGCCGGCGGTGTTCGTCGGGCATGTACCAGGGCTTCGCCGCCAGGGCAACGCGGCCCAGGCCCAGCCCGAGGCCCGTCGCCAGCGTCATGCCGGCGCCGAGCAGGTTCCTGCGTGTCATCATCCTCGCCTCCTCAGCCACCGGTGCCGGTCTTGAAGCTGGTCCAGGTACGCATCCGCGAACGCATGTCGCGCTGCGGGATGTCCTTGCCGGGGAACAGCCGCGCGTAGGCCTTCTCATCAAGATAGATGTCCGGGTTGTCGCGCATGCTCGCTTCGACCATCGGCCGGGCCTTGGCGTTGGACGTCGGGTAGCCGGTGGCGTTGCTGATGGCCGCCATGACATCCGGACGCATCAGGTAGTTGATCAGCGCGTAGGCGTACTCGGGATGCGGCGCGTCAGCGGGGATGGCCATGGTGTCCATCCATACCGACGTGCCTTCGCGCGGCACGCGGTACTCGAAGCGCTCGGGCTTCTTCGCCTCGTCGGCAGCGCGTTGCGACTGGATCACGTCACCGCTGTAGCCCAGCGACAGGCACAGGTCGCCATTGACCAGCTGGGTCACGGGCTGCGACTGGAACTTGCGGATGTACGGGCGGATGCCGTTGAGCACCGCCAGCACCTCGGTCAAATCCTGCGGTTTACCGCTGCGCGGGTCGCGGCCGAGGTAGTTGAGCACCACGGCGAGCACTTCGTCCGGCGAGTCGATCATCGAGATGCCGCAGTCGGCGAAGTGCTTGGCCAGTTCCGGCTTGAACATCAGGTCGAGGCTGTTCACCGGGGCGCCGGGCATGCGCTGCTCGATCTTCGCCAGGTTGTAGGTCAGGCCGATGCTGCCCCAGGTGTAGGGCACCACCGCGTGCCGCGAGTAGGGGTACTTGGTCTGCAGCGTCTGCAGGCCCGGCTCGATGTCGCCCAGGTGCTCCAGCTTGCCTTCGTCCAGCTTCTGCAAGGCGCCGGCACGCATGAGGCGCTCGGCGACCGTGTCACCGGGGAAGATCAGGTCGTAGCCGCTGTGCCCGGCCATCATCTTGGCCTCCAGCGTCTCGCTGCTGTCCATCACGTCGTAGATGACGCGGATGCCGGTTTCCCTGGTGAAGTTCGCCAGCGTATCGGGGGCGAAGTAGTCCGCCCAGTTGAACAGGCGCAGGACCTTTTCCTCAGCCGAGGCCGGTTGCAGGGTGCACGCCAGGGACAACCCCAGCGCACCGATCAGCAGGTGCTTGTTCATGGTCAGACTCCTTGCCAGCGCGGGTGCAGGTGGTGGCCGTCGAGGCCGAGCAGCGGGCCGTACATTTCCGGACGGCGGTCGCGGTAGACGCCCCAGGTCAGGCGCTCCTCGCGGGCCAGGTTCAGGTCGAGCTCCTGTACCAGCACGGCGGCCTCGTTGCGCCCGGCCTCGGCCAGCAGCGCGCCCTTGTGATCGGTGATGAACGACGAGCCGTAGAAGCGCATGCGCAGTGCGTCATCGCTGGGCGCCACTTCCTCGCCGATACGGTTGGCCGCCAGCACCGGCAGCAGGTTGGCGGCGGCGTGGCCGCGCTGTGCGGTCTGCCAGTGGTCACGGGAGTCCAGCAGCTCGGCACCCGGCTCGGAGCCGATGGCGGTGGGGAACAGCAGCATCTCCGCACCTTGCAGCGCCAGGCAGCGGGCGGTCTCGGGGAACCACTGGTCCCAGCAGATGCCCACGCCGAGGCGGCCGACGGCGGTGTCCCAGACGCGGAAGCCGGTATCGCCGGGGCTGAAGTATTCCTTCTCCTGGTAGCCGATGGCGTTGGGGATGTGCGTCTTGCGGTATACCCCGAGCAGGCTGCCGTCGGCGTCGGCCACGGTCAGCGAATTGAAGTAGGCGTTGCCGGCGCGCTCGAACCAGCTGATCGGCAGCACCACGTTCAGCTCCGCCGCCAGCCGGGCGAAGCGCTGCAGAAGCTGGCTGTCGTCATACGGCTGGGCCAGGGCGAGGTGGATGTGGTCCTGCTCGATGCAGAAGTACGGCGTGGCGAACAGTTCGGGCAGGAGGATCAGCTTCGCTCCCGCGGCCGCCGCCGCGCGCACATGGCGTTCGGCTTCGGCGAGGTTGCGCGGCAGGTCCCAGCTGCACGAGAACTGCAGGACCGCGACAGTCAGCTTGCCCATCACAGGCCTCCCAGCGGCCAGGCCGGCTGCTGCTGGGTGATGCAATGCACGCCACCACCGCCATGGGCCAGGTTGTTGATGCGCACCGGCACCACTTCGCGGCCAGGGAAGGCGCTGGCCAGCACGGCGGCAGCCTCGTCGTCGGCGGCGATACCGTAGGCCGGCATGATCACCGCGCCATTGGCGAGGTAGAAGTTGGTGTAGGACGCGCAGAAGACGTCCGCCTCCGGGTCCACCGCCGCGCTGGCTTCGAACAGTGCGATCAGCTCGAAGGAGCGGCCCTTGGCATCGGTCGCCAGTTCCAGCGCGCGACGGTTCTCGCGCGCCACTTCGGCGTAGGTGCTGGACGCGTCATGGGTCGCATCCACCAGCAACACGCCGGGACGCGCAAAGGCGCACACGCCGTCGACGTGGCCATCGGTCATGTCGCCGGTGACGTACTGCGGATCGCCCGGCAGCCAGATGGTCTTGGTCACGCCCAGCAGGCGGCTGAAGATCTCCTCCATCTCGCGCTTGCTGACGCCAGGGTTGCGGTTGGGGTTGAGCAGCACCGATTCAGTGGTGATCAGCGTGCCCTCGCCGTCCACGTGGATCGCCCCACCTTCGTTGGACAGCGGCGTGCCGAAGCAGTCGAACCCGAGGTGGTTGAGGATGCGTCGGCCCAGGCCTTCGTCCAGGGTGTGCTCGGACTTGCCGCCCCAAGCGTTGAAACGCCAGCTCACGCCAGCCACGCCGTGCTGCGGATGACTGACGAAGGTCGGCCCGGAATCGCGGCACCAGCTGTCGTCGATGGGCAGCGGCACCAGCTCGACGTTGGCCCCGCACAGTTCGGCGGCGCGGGCCAGGGCGGATGGGTCCACCACCAGCTTCACCGGCTCGAAGCGGGCGATGGCGTTGGCGACGCGGGCAAAGTCTTCCTGCACCTGCTCCAGGGTCACGCGCCAGCCGCCCTCCCAGAGCGGACGGTTGTGCGGGAATGCCATCCAGGTCGCCGCGTGGTTGACCCATTCGGCAGGCATACGCCAGCCGTTCTGCCTATCGTCATTGCGATGCATATTCGAACCTTAGGTAAGGAATTTTTATCGGAAGAAAAGGGTGAAGCGGCGCCTGATGACCATGCTAGGCCTGTAAAAACGCAACAACAAACGATAGATTTTGCGCAAATCTGATTAGGCGAACTTATCGATCATGCTCAAACACTGGCCTCCCCTGAACGCCCTGCGCGGCTTCGAAGCCGCCGCGCGACTGGGCAGCTTCCACAAGGCTGCCGAGGAGCTGCACCTCACCCAGTCGGCCATTAGCCAGCAGATCCGCAGCCTGGAAAGCTTCGTCGAGCAACCGCTGTTCTATCGCTCCGGACGCAAGGTGGCGCTGACCGATGCCGGCGCCGACCTGCTCAGCACCACGCAGTCCATGCTGCAGCAACTGGCCGTGGGCATCCGCCGCCTGGACCAATACCGCAAGCCCAACCAGCTGGTGGTCAACACCACCCCGGCCTTTGCGCGCCACTGGCTGGTGCCGCGCCTGGGCGACTTCCACGCCCGCCACCCGCAGATCGACCTCTGGCTGCTGACCACCGACGAAACCCCGGACATGGCGACCCAGACCATCGATATCGCCGTGCGCGACGACCTCACCGCGCAGGCCGAGTGCCGCTTCCGAGTACTGCTCGAGGATCGCCTCTACCCCGCCTGCCACCCTTCACTGCTGGCGCAGCCGAAACCTGCGCGCACCACCCTGCACGGCGAACGGGAAATGGACTGGGCGCACTGGCAACTTCAAGGCGGCGCCGACGTCGGCCAGCGCAGCGAGGGGCTGAACTTCTCCGACCCCGGCCTACTGCTGGACGCCGCCAGCCAGGGGCTGGGCGTTGCCCTGGTGAGCCAGCTGCTGGCCGGGGACGCGCGCAGCAATGACCTGCTGACGCCGCTCAGCGAACAGACCGTGCGCGGACCGAACTGGTCGCTGCTGGTGCATCAGCAGAGCGAGCGCAACGCACAGGCGGTGGGGTTTTGTGAATGGCTGGAGAAAGCGCTGGGACTTCCCCTGTAGGAGCGGGCCATGCCCGCGATCCGCCGGCAGGGCCGGCGTTTGGCTGGGTTCGCGAGCATGAACCGGGCATCCACTCGCAATTGCAAAGCATCCTGCCGGCCGATACCACCCTATCCCTAACCCTCTCCCTGAAGGGAGAGGGGACTGCCCGGAGCGCTCTGGAGCACTTGCGCTCCTCGGCTAACCCCAGAATTAACGCCCATGCCGAACTGCTCCCTCTCCCTTCAGAGCGGGGAGCGCTGCCAGGGCTGGGGAGAGGGCAAGCCCCGCACCGAACTCTCAGCCCTTCCCCTTCCTCAACCTCCCCCGCTCCTTCTTCCCCTCCAGCGCACTCTCCCCCGCCGCCTTGACCAGTTTCTGGAAAGTCGGGCACTCCGCATGACTGGGCGCCGGGCACGCCGCCGCATGCCGCAGCCCCCTGCTCATCGCGCGCAGTCGCCGGATCGTGGCATCCAGCTCATCCGCCTTGGCTGCCAGCATCTGCCGGTCAATGTTCGTTCCGCCGTCGCCGGCGAACATCGAGCGGATCTCCTCCAGGCTGAACCCGGCCGACTGCCCCAGGCTGATGAGCGCCAGCTGGTCGAGAATCTGCGCTGCGAACTGGCGGCGCGCGCCCGGCCTGGCGAGCGAGACGATCAGCCCCTTTTCCTCGTAGAAACGCAGGGTCGATGCCGGCACGCCGGAACGCCTGGCCACGTCAGCGATATCCATGGAACACCTCTTGACCTCAAGTTCGCTTGAACTTGTAGGTTCACGCCAAAGCCCGTCGAGGTCAATTCGCACGTGGCTTTCCCCTTGCGTGCAACCTGCGGAGAAACCATGAAAACCATCGCCATCGTCTACCACAGCGCCAGCGGCCGTACCGAGCGCATCGCCCAGACCATCGCCAGCGGAGCCCGCCAGGTGCCTGGGTGCGAGGTGCACCTGCTCAACGCGCAGGAATTGATCGAGCAGCCGCAAGCGCTGCTCGCCTACCACGGCCTGATCTTCGGTTCGCCCACCTACCTGGGCGGCGTCTCGGCGCCGCTGAAAGCCCTGATGGACGCCACCGGGCCCTTGTGGCGCCAGCAGAAGTTGCGCGGCCGCCTTGCCGCCGGCTTCACCGTCTCGGCGCTGCCGGCGGGCGACAAGCAGTCCACGCTGATTTCGCTGTTCACCTTCTGCATGCAGCACGGCATGCTCTGGGCCGGTAACCCGATCCTCCCCGAGCAGCACCTGGGCGTGCCCATCGAGGAAGCTGCCAACCGCCTCGGTTCCTGGTCCGGGCTGATGGCCCAGGCCGACAAGACTACCGCGGACTTCTGCCCCGGCGACCTGAAGACCGCGCGAATGTTCGGCCAGCACGTCGCCGAAACCCTGGGCCGCCTGCACCAGCCACAGGTCGAGCATGCGCAGGAGGCCCACGCATGATCGCCCGCCGCTACGCTCCGCTGCTGTTCGCGCTGGTCTTGTCCTGCGTGATGACCTTGCTGGTCGCCGGGCTTTCCACCTGGCGCGCTGTCGGCCTGGCCCCGGCCTTCGCCCAACCCTGGCTGGGCGCTTGGCTCACCAGTTGGAGCATCGGCTTTCCGCTGGTGCTGGTCATCGCCCCGCTGACGCGCCGCCTCGTGGAGAAGCTGGTCCGCGCGTAGGAGCGGACTTCATCCTCGATGGACGTCAGCCGCCGCGAAATTTCAGGGAACCTCGAACGTAGGATGGCGTGGAGCGCCGCGATACCCATCATTCCCGGGGCGCGCCGCAGCATGGGTATCGCTGCGCTCCCCCCCTCCGACCAACGGCGCCCTGTAGGAGCGGGCCATGCCCGCGATCGCGCGCATGGCGCGCTCCTACGCGAGACTACCGATTACTGCCGAATCCCGTCCGTGAACCGGCAGAAGCCGTCACGCACTGCGCCCTCGGTGGTGTACATGCCGCCCAGGGTGACGAAGACGTAACTGACTTTCGAGCCCGAACCGGACTTCTCCACCACGACGTTCAACGGTGCGTTCCGGCTGCTCAGGATCACGCCCTGGTAGGCGGAGATGGTGCCGCTCTTCTCGTCGGCGTTCTGGATGGTGAAGCCTTCCTTCACCAGCGTCTTCTGCGCCCGGTCGAAGACCTTGGCCACCGGCATGTCCAGCTGGACGTTGGAGGTGAAGGTCTTGCCGGCAATGAAGCCACCTTCGGTGTTGAAGTTGTCTTCGCACTGGTTGCCGGTCTTCTGGTGCGCGCAACCCTGCAGCAGGGCGGCGGCGAGCAGAATCATCGTGACTCGTCGCATCATCGTTCCTTGATCTCGTGGGGCCGCTATCCCTGCGGGTCTACAGCGGCGAAGGGGATTTATAAGCCGAGTGCGCAGGCCCTGACCAGACTTTTCCTCGTCCAGTGAGACAGCCAGCACGTAGGAAATATCCCTTCACTCGCTCAAGCACGGGCTTTCACGCCGCTCGTCACGGCCACGCGACGAAGTGCAATCCGGGCCTGCTTGCGCCTCGCCCGGATGCTGATGAAGTGAAGCTCCCCGGGCGCTGCGCATCGGGGAGGCTTCTGGCGGCGCTTACCAGATCGGCAAGGTGTAGCTGACGATGAAGCGGGTTTCGTCCATGTCGTTGCCGAAGCTGCTGCGGAAGGTGCTGTTGCGCAGCTTGAAGCCAACGTTCTTCAGCGGGCCACTCTGCACCAGATAACCGACGTCGGTGTCGCGCTCCCACTCCTTGCCGTTGCCCTGCCCGTTCAGCAGGTCGATGTTGTCGCCGCGCAGGTAGCGGGTCATCAGGCTCAGGCCGGGCAGCCCGTAGGAGGCGAAGTTGAAGTCGTAGCGCAGCTGCCAGGAGCGCTCGTCCTTGTTGGCGAAGTCGCCGATCTGCACGTAGTTGACCAGGTACGGGTCGGTGCCGGACAGGTAGGCGAAGCCAGTGTCGCCGGACATGCGCTGCAGACCGAGGCCGAACGCCTGGTTGCCCAGCTTGTAGGTGAACATGGCGTTGAGCGCGCGGTTGTCGACGTTGCTGCCGCCATCGTCGGTGGAGCGTGCCCAGCGAATGTCGGACTTCAGCGATTGGCCCTCGGCGATCGGCAGCGTGTGCACCAGGCTCACGTAGTGCTGGCGATAGAGGTCTTCGAGGTTGGCGTAGTGATAGCTGGTGCTGAGCTGGTTGCTCCAGCGGTAGGTGCCGCCAGCGAGGTTGAAGCGGTCACTGGTGAGGTGGCTGCCGGCAACGATGTTGCGCTTGTTGCCGCGGGTCATCGACAGGTCTTCGTCATTGGACGAGTCGCGCTGCTTCACCTCGCGCAACTGGCCGAGCTGCAGGTCGAGGTCGTCGAGCTCCTTCGATTCCACCAGCGCACCCTGGAAGGTCTGCGGCAGCAGGCGGGTGTCGTTGTACTGCACCACCGGCAGCTTGGGCAGCAGCGTGCCGACCTTCAGCGTGCTTTTGGACACGCGCAGCTTGGCGGTCAGGCCGAGGTCGCTGTAGTCATCGGCAGCGCGCTTGTCGCTGGCGGAATACGGCAGCAGGCCGGAGCCGGAGCGATCCGGGCTGGAGTCGAGCTTCAGGCCCAGCAGGCCGAGCGCGTCGACACCGACACCCACGGTGCCGTCGGTGTAGCCCGACTCGTAGCGCAGCAGGAAACCCTGCGCCCATTCCTCGGATTTCGACTGGGCGGCACCGCTCTGGCGGTAGTCGCGGTTGAAGTAGAAGTTGCGCGTTTCGATGCTGGCCTTGCTGTCGGCCAGGAAGTCGGCGTAGACGAACGGGGGCAGCAGCGCCAGTCCGGAGACCAGCACAGGGAGTCGACGAGTATTCATTGTTCTTGTTTCTTTCTACTGAGGTGTTGGCAAAACGCCGGGCCGGTGACAGCTGGCCCGGCAAGGGGATGGGCTGGGTCAGATGGCCTTTTCCAGCTCAGGTACAGCGTCGAACAGGTCGGCGACCAGGCCGTAGTCGGCGACCTGGAAGATCGGCGCCTCTTCGTCCTTGTTGATCGCAACGATCACTTTCGAGTCCTTCATGCCCGCCAGGTGCTGGATGGCGCCGGAGATGC
>CBIGPF010000119.1:0-18655 GCA_966191535.1 uncultured Pseudomonas sp.
CGCTCAACCCCAGAAACTCCGCTTCAACGAGGCCTCCTGAACGGGGCGTTCGGAGCGTGCGGATATTCCTCTGGAAGCCCACAGGGCTGAAGCCTCGCCGGGCGCGGTGGTGCTCCTGGTAGGACCGAGGGGGACGCCTAGTCCTTGCTCGCGAACCGCCCAACGCCGACGTTTCCCTGTAGGAGCGGGCCATGCCCGCGAACCCATCTACCCACCCAAAGGCAGCAGGAATACTTCGTCGTAGGATGGCGTGGAGCGCAGCGATACCCATGCTGGCGATGCACGAAGCTCCCGGAGATGCTCGCCGCCAGAATCTCCTGGCAAATCACCCCCGCGACCCACCAGTCCGCCCGCGTTTACCAACCGTTACCCCCGCCGGCCCCGATTTTGCTTTATGGTCCACCCTGTTACCGAACCCGAGCCGACGACTACTCCATGAAGTTGCATCAACTCCGCGCCATCGTCGCCATCTGCGAGAGCGGCAGTATCCAGGAAGCTTCGCGCCTGCTGCACATCTCCCAGCCCGCCCTGTCCAAGAGCATCAAGGAGCTGGAAGCCGAGCTGGGCGTCCCGCTGCTGGTGCGCTCCAACCGCGGTATCACCGCCACCGAGTACGGCGAGCGCCTGGTGCGCCGTGCTCGCCTGGTGGTGGAGGAAGTGCGCCGCGCGCGGGACGAGATCGAGACGCTCAAGGGCGCCATGGATGGCTGCGTGGCCATCGGCGTATCACCCGTGACGCCCAGCCAGCAGTTCGCCAGTTGCCTGCTGCGTTACCGCAAGCGCTACCCCAAGGTGCAACTGCAGATCAGCGAGCTGCGCCCTGCCAAGCTGCTCGAAGGCCTGCGCGAGGGCCAGCTGGACCTGGTGCTGACCTCGCAGCCGGCGTCGCGCAACGTCGACGGCTTCCACTGGCAGGAGCTCTACGCCCAACCCACCACGCTGGCGGTGCGCAAGGGCCATCCGCTGCGCAATGCGCGTTCGCTGCACGAGTTGCTCGACGAGGAGTGGCTGGTCCCCGATTCGCTGGACGTCTCCCTGGCCGGGCAGATGTTCGAGCAGTACAAGGTGCGCCAGCCAGAACGCGTCATCGAGTGCGCCTCGGTGGTGCTCTACGCGGAGCTGGCGGCCAATACCGATGCGGTGAGTTTCTGGTCGCGGCGGGTGTTCGACCTGCCCATCGTCTCCGGCACTCTGGACGCGCTGGATATCGCCGAAACCGTGCCGGGCACTGACATTTCCCTGGTCTGCCGCCCGCCAGAACTGATGACCCGCGAGGCGCAGACGCTGGTGGATGAGCTGGTCTATGCCTTCAAGGGGCCGCACCTGCGCAAGGCCGATTGCAAGGCCGAGTGAGAGCCCACGTCGATAACCAGCCTTGATAAGCATGCGCGAAGGTCATTATTCAGCGCCTCGCGCGTGGGGCATCCTGCCGGCCTAATCAGAACAATGAGCAGGATGCGGCATGAGTCAGCACTCCCTTTCCCAGCACGAGACAGTCGAACGGTTACTTGCGTCCCAGGACGATTTCGCCCGGATTCGCCGGGATCTTCACCAGCACCCCGAACTGGGCTTCGAGGAAGCGCGCACCGCCTCCATCGTGGCCGGCTACCTGCGCGAGTGGGGCTACGACGTCCATGAAGGCGTGGGCGGCACTGGCGTGGTCGGTGTGCTGCGCCAGGGCAACAGTGCGCGCCGCATCGGCATTCGCGCCGACATGGATGCATTGCCCATCGACGAAGCCAGCGGCGTGCCCTACGCCAGCCAGCACGCCGGTCGCATGCACGCCTGTGGCCACGATGGGCACACCGCCATCCTGCTCTGCGCCGCCCGCGACTTGGCCGAGCAGCGCAGTTTCGACGGCACGCTCAACCTGATCTTCCAGCCCGCCGAGGAAACCCTGGGCGGCGCCGTGGCGATGATGGACGACGGCCTGTTCGAGCGCTTCCCCTGCGATGCGGTGTACGCGTTGCACAACGCGCCGGGCCTGCCGGTGGGCTGCTTCCTGACCCGCGAAGGCGCGCTGACCGCATCGTCCGACCGTGTGTCGATCCGACTGACCGGTATCGGCGGCCACGGTGCCATGCCGCACCTGACCCGGGATCCGATAGTTGCCGCCGCCGAACTGGTGATGGCCCTGCAAAGCATCGTCGCACGCAACGTGCCGTCCACCGACGTGGGGGTCGTGACCGTGGGGATGCTGAAAGCAGGGGAGGCGGCCAACGTCATTCCCGACCATGCCGACCTGCGCCTGAGCGTGCGCGCCACCAAGCCCGAAGTGCGTGCGTTGCTCAAACAGCGCATCGGTGAGATCACCCGTGGTGTCGCCGCCGTACACGGCATGGAGCTGCAGTACGAATACGAGGAACTGGTGCCGGTGCTGGTCAATACGCCAGAGGAAACCCGCCTCGCACGCCAGGTGCTGACCGAGCTGGTCGGCCCGCAGCGCCTGCTTTCCGAGGTGCCGTCGGGCTTCCTCGGCAGTGAGGACTTCGCCTGGATGCTCGAGCGTCGCCCCGGCTGCTACATTGCCCTGGGCAATGGCAACAGCGGGCCCAGCGGCTGCATGGTCCACAACCCCGGCTACGACTTCAACGACGGGGCCATTCCCTTCGGCGCGGCCCTCTGGGTGCGGCTGGTGGAAACCTTCCTGAGCACGGGAGCCTGAGCATGACCCGACGTAATGGGGTACTCATCCTGCTGATGCTGGTGATGGTCATCAGCGTGCTGGACAAGACCATCTTCGCCTTCGCCGGCGCGCAGATCATCGACGAGCTGAAGCTGTCGCCGACCGAGTTCGGCTTCATCGGTAGCGCGTTCTTCTTCCTCTATTCGATCTCCGGGGTGCTGGTGGGCTTCCTCGCCAACCGCTTCCCGACGCGCTGGATTCTCGCCGGCATGTCCGTGGTGTGGATGGCCTCGCAACTGCTGGTGGCGCTGTCCAGCGGCTTTGCCGCGCTGGTCGCCGGGCGCCTGTTGCTGGGCGCCGGCACCGGGCCGGGCACCGCAGTGACTCAGCACGCCTGCTTCAAGTGGTTCGGCCCCAAGGAGCGCGTGCTGCCGTCGGCGCTGATCCAGGTATCGATCATGCTCGGTGCGGTGCTCGGCGCGCTCAGCCTGCCGCTGGCGATCCAGCACTATGGCTGGCGTACCGCGTACTTCCTGCTGGCGCTGCTCGGGCTGGCCTGGCTGGTCGTCTGGCTCATCTTTGGCCGCGAAGGCCAGCAGACCGAGGAGGAGGGGCCGGGCTCGTCGCTGCGCCTGCCCTACAGCCGCCTGCTGCTCAACCGCAGTTTCATCTGGATCACCCTGATGGGCTTCCTCAGCTACCTGCCCACTGCGCTGGTCTATAGCTGGGTGCCGGTCTACCTGCAGAAGGGCCAGGGCATGACGCCCATGCAGTCGGGCTACACGGTCATGGTGGTGACGGTTGGGGTGATCCTCGCCAACCTGCTGCTCTCGACGCTGTCGCAGCGGGCGATGAAGCGAGGCGCCTCGGTACAGCGCGCCATGGTGCTGCCGCCGATGGTCTTCGCGGCGGTCGCCGGTGTGGCGTTCTGTGCGCTGACCCTGCTGCATGGCGATCGCCTGGCGATCCTGGTGCTGTACGCCCTGGGCGCGATCCTGGTGAACGTCCTGCCGACCTTCTGCAACACCCTGGTCGCCTACATCGCGCCGAGTGCGCAGCGTGGTTCGATGCTGGCCATTCATATCGGCGGCATGACCAGCGCCGGCATGCTGGCGCCGTGGATCGTCGGCCAACTGGTCGAGCTGCGCGGCGGCGACATCGCCCATGGCTTCGAGACGGCACTCGGCCTGTTCGGCGTGCTCACCGTGGTCTGCGCCATCCTCGGCTGTCGGATCATCGCCCCCGAGCGTACCCGCCAGTCGCTGCAGGGTGAGCACAGCGAAGCGTCGCTGCCCGGCGCCGTCGGCCACGCCTGATACCCATCCGGGGGCCCGCACGGCGGGCCCCGCAACCTCCAATCATCCGGAGCGGTGATGACCCCGTCTGCCTGCTTTTCCCAGAGCTACGCCGAAGCGCGTGGCAAGTTTCTCGCCGCCTGCCTGTCCGCCGGGCTGGTGGTCGAATCCCACCGTCACCCGCTGACTGGCCGCGATGGCGAGCCCCTGGCGCTGGATGTGGCGCGCAGTGGTCCGCAGGATGCACGAAACCTGCTGATCATCAGCAGCGGCTGCCACGGCGTGGAAGGCTTCTGCGGCTCGGCGGTGCAGGTTGCGTTGCTGAACGACCCCGACTGGCTGGAGCAATGCGCCAAGGCCGATTGCGCGGTGCTCTACCTGCACGCGGCCAACCCCCATGGTTTTTCGTGGTGGCGGCGCTGGACCCACGAGAACGTCGACCTCAACCGCAACTTCATCGACTTCTCCCAGCCGCGCCAGCGCAACCAGGCCTACACGGTGCTGGACCCGATCCTGATTCCACGGCGCTGGCCGTCCTTCGCCAGCCACCTGCGTCTGCTGCGCTACGCCATGCGTCACGGCCGCAAGCAGCTGCAGGCGGCCATTTCCAGCGGCCAGGACAGCCACCCCAACGGCCTGTTCTACATCGGCGCCAAGCCCACCTGGAGCAACCAGGCCGTGCGCCAGGTGCTGCGCCAGCACGCCCGCGACTGCGCGCGACTGGGCTGGATCGACGTGCACACCGGCCTGGGGCCCAAGGGGCACGGCGAGCGCATCTACGTAGGCGCAGATGATCCGCAGACCCTGGCGCGCACGCGCCGCTGGTGGGGGACGGAGGTGACGTCGGCACACGAGGGCGGGTCGGTGTCGGTGCAGTTGCAGGGGCAGATGATTCTCTCTGCCGTCAGCGAGTGCCCGCAGGCGGAGCTGACGGCCATCGCCCTGGAGTACGGCACGCTGCCGGGACTCAAGGTGCTCAAGGCGCTGCGCGCCGACCAGTGGCTGGCCAATAACCCCGGCGTGCCGGTGGAAAAGGCCCTGCGCATTCATCGCCAACTGCGCGACGCCTTCTACGTCGACGAGGATGGCTGGAAGCGCCAGGTACTGGAGCAGGCCGGCGAAGCCGCGCGGCAGGCCCTCGCGGGACTGGGCGAGGCTCAGGCGGCGCCGGTGCGCGCGTCCAGGTAGCAGACCGTGGTGCGTCGCGACCCGTTGGGCCGGCGCTGCGGGTCGGCGAAGGTTTCCAGCTCCCGGAAGCCGGCCTTGCGCATCATCCCGGCGGAACCGGGGTTTTCTTCATGGCGCTCGATGTAGATGTCGGGCAGGCCACGGGCCGCCAGGTCGGCGATGGCGGCGCGCAGCAGGCGCGTGCCAAGTCCACGTCCGGCCTCGCCACGGTGCACCGTGGCCTCGGCGATGTAGGCGTGCTGTGTGCGCCCGTCCCGCTGGAAGCGCCCGAACGCGTCGCTCGGCTGGAAGGTCACCAGGCCGCGCAATTCTTCGCCATCCTCGGCGACCAGCGCCCAGACCGAACCTTCGACGATTCCCTGAAAGTGCTCGCGCACCGGGCCTTCGGGCAGGAAGTTCCAGTCATTGGGGCCGTGCTCGAAGATCAGGTCCAGCATGGCGGGCACGTCGTCGGCGCAGGCGGGGCGAATCAGCAGGTCGGCCATGGTGCTTTCCTTGAAGTCGGGACGAACGACTCTAGCCACGGTCGATGCCCGGTTGCAGGCACAGTGGCGCAGGAAAACTGTACGGGTGGCCGATCAGCGGCCGGGCAGCATCGGCGTCAGGTGCAGGATGTTCAGCAGGTGCGGAACGCGCAGCGGGTAGCAGGCCTGCAGGCGCACGCGCGCCTCGGAGAGTGTCATCTGACGGGAAAACGAGCGCAGCACGGTCTTGCCCAGGCAATGACCGTCCTGAAAATGCACGAGGAATTCATTCATGGCGAAGCGACAACGAGGAAACACGCACGAGGTGGCGCACAGGGCGCGAATAATAGCGACTTCGGCGCGTTCATCGTTGCCATAAATCATCCTTTGCAGGAACTGTCCGACGGAACGCTCGGTCCGCCACCGGCCGAGCCGACGACCGGTGGTGTCGGCAAGGGCCTAGAGCCCGGAAGCATGCTCGTAAGAGTAGTCCAGGCGCAGAACGTTGTAGTCCAGGCGCATGCCGAAGGCGTGCATGAAGAAGGCCTCCAGCTGCAGCTCCAGCGATCGTGAGGTCAGCGTCGCCAGGCGCGCGCCCTGGCGGCGCGTGCGGCGGTTCACGGCGGTGAACTCCTCGTGGACGATGCCCTGGGAAGCCGGGTCGGCGATCAGCCGGTAGCAACTGTCCGGCAGATCATCGCGCTGGGTAGCGCAAAGGCTGAGTTCGGGGTGGCCGTCGGCGTTGGTGATCAGTTCCACGCTACAGCGCAAGCCTCGGTCGCGGGCGAAGCGCGAGGCCTCTTCGAAGGCCGGCAAGGCCTTCTGCAGGACCTGGATCTCGAAGGCGAGGAGGAATTGCTCGTCGAATTCGACGTCCTGGGTGTTCCGGGCTGCCTGGTTCAACATCGCCGGCATCTCCTGTATCGATGAAACGAGAAAACTTTCGTGAGCGAGTCGGGATCGCCAAAGTTTCGTCATCGCGGCATTGCAGGACCACAACGCACACAGTCGGCCAGCAATGCCATTTGCCTGAACGAAAGGCCATCTCACTGAAGCGGCGGAAGACTGTCAACGAGCATTCGTGCATAACGGTGGTCCTCCGCAATAGCCAAGCGTGCACACAGCGCAGGCGCGGCGCTCTGCAGCCTCGGGCGACGCACCGGGCACCGGGTGTAAAGAACGCGTTACGGATCGAGCTTCCGCGCCGTCGCGTCGGACAGGCGGCCATGCCCGAGAAGAAGGCAACCTCTTCAATCGCTGGTTTGGTGTCGCCGTCCAACGACCGGCACTGTCGAGGGTGGAGTCGGTGGAAAGCGCCGCAGCAACGCAATGAAGACTTGAGCCAGAGGCGCAAGGCGCCTACTGTCAGCGGCTGCCCCAAGCCCGGACATGAAGCGCCCCATGATCGATTTCAACAACGTCACCGCCTACCAGCAGCAAACCCGCGTGCTGGATGGTTTTTCCCTGCACATCGGCGAGGGCGAGAAGGTCGCCATCCTCGGCCCCAACGGTGCCGGCAAGAGCACGCTGCTCAAGCTGATCAGCCGCGAACTCTATCCGGTGGATCGTCCGGACAGCTCGCTGAACCTGTTCGGCCTGCAGAACGTCACGCTCTGGGACCTGCGCAGCCGCATCGGCTTCGTCTCCCAGGACCTGCAGGAAGACTACACGCCCTTCACCCAGGCGCTGGACGTGGTGATCTCCGGCTTCTTCGGGGCCATCGGCAGCCACGGCCACCTGCAACCGAGCCCGGAGCAGGTCGAGAAGGCCCGCGAAATGCTCGCCGCCGTGGAGATGGACGGCTACGCCGAGCGGATGTTCCAGCGCCTCTCCACCGGCCAGAAGCGCCGCCTGCTGCTGGCGCGTGCGCTGATCCACGAACCCCGCGCGCTGATCCTCGACGAGCCGGCCAACGGCCTGGACATGGGCGCCAGCCTGCAGATGCTCACGCTGCTGCGGCGCTTCTGCGGGCCCGAGCACGCGATGATCATCACCACCCACCATCTGGACGAGATCATCCCGGAGATCGAGCGCGTGGTGCTGATCGCCAACGGCAAGGTGGTGGCCGACGGGCCCAAGGCCGAGATTCTCACCAGCGAACACCTGTCGGCGCTATACCAGGCTCCGCTGAAGGTGACCGAGCAGGACGGCTGTTATCGCTGCTGGCATGCCTGACCGAGCGCCGGGGCTTCGCCCGATGGCGAAGCCCCGCTTCATCGTGGCCTTGCTCAGGCGCCGCCACGGAAGCAGGAGAGGCCCCACGCGGTGAGCTTGAACGGCAGGTGATAGTGCTGGTGCGCATCGCCGATGCCGAAGCGGTAGATCAGCGCATCGAGAAAGGGCGTGTCGGGCAGCGCTGCGCCGGCTTTCCGGTAGAAGTCGGCGACCTGCAGGCGCACCTCGTAGACCCCGCTGCCAAACTGCTCGGCGAGCACCTCCAGCCCCGGCAACAGGCCTCGCTCATCGATGTGGCCGTGCAGGATCACGCGGCCATCCCGCCGCTCGACGCTCAGTTCCAGCCCCTGCGCCACGCGCCCGCTGGCGATATCGACGACATGGATGGACAGGCCGCCGTTCATTCCCAGAATCCCGCATGGGCCGTCGCGGCTTCGTCCTCCAGCACCGGACCGTGCACGTCGATCACGCGCTGGCCGCGGGCAAAGACGTCGCGACAGGGCAGGGAGAAGGTCGGGTTCTCCGGATGCGCGCCCGTCAGGCCGAGCAGCGAGTGCTCGGAAAGCGCGTAGACCACTCGGCCTATGCCGGTCCAGTAGATCGCTCCGGAGCACATGCAGCAGGGTTCGGCGCTGGTGTAGAGCGTGCAACCGGCCAGTTCTTCCGGGCTCAACTGACGCGCGGCAAGGGCGGCGGCTACCAGTTCGGCGTGCTGGGTCGGGTCGCCTTCGGGCGGCATCGAGTTGTTCCCGGCGCTGGCGATCACCCGGCCCTGGGCATCGGCGACCAGGGCGGCGAAGGGATGGCGCCCGCGCTCACGGGACTCCTCGGAAAGGCGGATCGACTGGCGCAGCAGGTCGAGGTCGAGGTCGGACAGGCCGGCTGGGGTGAGTGTGCTGAAGTGAGTCATGGCGATTCCTTGGGCAGTGAAGGTGTGCGTGCGCCCAGGAGCGCCCGCACGGTGGGTCACTCGGTGATGCTGGCCTGTCCGGCGGGCTCGGCGGCAGGGCTCTTGTCGTTGTTGAGCAACAGGTTGAGCAGGATGGCGGTGATCGCGCCGAGGAAGATGCCGCTTTCCAGCACCAGCTTGAGCGGGCCGCTGGCGTGTTCGAAGAGGGCGGGGAAGGACATCGGCAGTACCCCCACGCTGACCGAGACCGCGACGATGATGCCGTTGCGGGTGCCCTCGAAGCGCACACGGGAGAGCTCCTGGATACCGGCCACGGTGGTCATGCCGAACATCACGATGGCGCAGCCGCCGAGCACTGGCGTGGGGACCGCTGCGATCAGCGCGCCGAGCTTGGGGAACAGCCCCATCAACACCATGATTGCGCCGGCGGCGGCAACCACGAAGCGGCTCTTCACGTTGGAAAGGGCAATCAGCCCGGTGTTCTGGGTGAAGGCGTTGTAAGGGAAACTGTTGAAGAGGCCGCCGAGCAGGGTCGACAGACCGTCGGCGCGGAAGGCGTTGCCCAGGGTGCGCTGGTCGGTCGGCTTGCCCACGAGCTTGCCGATGGCCAGGCAATTGCCGGTGGTCTCGGCCATGATCACCAGCATCGCCAGGACCATGATCAGAATCGGCGTGAGCGAGAACTGCGGAGCACCGAAGGCCATTGGCGGGCTCAGCTCGAACCAGGCCGCTTCGCCCACCTGGCCGAAGTGGGTCATGCCGAAGGCGGCGGCGACCAGGCTGCCGGCGACCAGTCCGATGAGCACGCTGAGGTTGCCGATGAAGCCGGAGAAGCGTGCGTAGATCACCAGGGTGATCGCCACCGTGGCCATACCCAGCAGCAGGTTGGCCGGCTTGCCGAAATCCTCTGAGCCCGGGTTGCCTCCGCCCAGCCAGATGGCGGCGGCAGGCATCAGCGAGATACCGATGATGGTGATCAGGCTACCGATGACCACCGGCGGAAAGAATCGCAGCATCCGGCTGAACAGCGGGGCCAGGGCGATGGTGATGGCGCCGGCGGCGATCACCGCGCCAAACACTTCCTGCAGGCCGAACTGCTTGCCGATCATGATCATCGGCGCCAGGGCGATGAAGGAGCAGCCCTGGATCAACGGCAGGCGGGCACCGAAGCGCCAGAAACCGAGGGTCTGGATCAGCGTGGCGATGCCGGAGGTGAGCAGGTTGGCATTGATCAGCGTGATGATCTGCGCTTGGGTCAGGCCCAGCGCGCTGCCGAGGATGAGCGGCACGGCGACGGCGCCGGCGTACATCACCAGGACGTGTTGCAGGCCGAAGGTGAAGAGCTGCCGCAGGGGCAGGATCTCGTCGACCGGGTGAACGCGGGTAAGGCTCATGTCATGAATCTCCTGAAGGTGCGGCTCTTGTTGTTATTACGGGCGCCCGGAGTGACACGCAGCACAGTGGTCGGGGGCAGCTGCTGCCGATGTCGGGGGAGATAGTCCTGCGAAATAAGCGATGGAACAAATGAATAACCATCGCTAGCATCGATGGATCGAAAGGGGGATCAGCCATGCGCTTTTCGCTGGAGCAGTTGCAGGTGTTCGTCACGGCGGTCCAGGCCGGGTCCTTTTCCGCGGCCGCGCGGCGCCTGGGGCGGACGCAATCCACTATCAGCGCGGCGATCGCCAATCTGGAAACCGACCTGGGTGTGGACCTGTTCGATCGCTCCAGCCGCATCCCGGCCCTCACCGCGGCGGGGCGCAAACTGTTGCTGCAGGCGGAAGCGGTCCTGGAGCGCTGCTATGCCCTGGAGGGCAGTGCCGACAGCCTGGCAGAGCAGGTCGAGCCATCGCTGACTCTCGCTATCGAGGTCCCTTACGGTTCGCTGATCCCGGTACTGCGCGAGTTCGACGCCGCCTTTCCCTTCGTTGATCTGCTGATCCGTCACCCCGTGCATGGCGACGTCAGCGAGCTGGTGCTCAAGGGCGAGGCGGACATCGGAGTGGCGTTCTCCCAGCCGGAGTACCCGCAGGAGCTGGCCTTCCAGCAGTTGGGCAAGCTGATCATGGCCCATGTCTGCCACGCGCAGTTCGCCCTGGCCCAGCGCGAGCGGATTGGCTTCGCGGATCTGCACGCCCACCGGCGCCTGGCGTTCGTCGCTCATGCGCACAAGCTTCCCAGCAGCGAATACCTGCGAGCCGCGCAGGTCTGGCAGGCGGAGAGTTATCTGGCGCTGGTGGAAATGGTCCGTGCCGGTCTCGGCTGGGCAACTCTTCCCCGTCAACTGATCCAGCGTGAGCTGGCGGCGGGCGAACTGGTCGAGTTGCAGCTGGAGGCCTATCCGCACACGGACTGGCTGGTGGGCGTCGATCTGCTCTGGCAGCGTCGGCGCCGGCCGGGCAAGGCCGAGCGCTGGCTGCGCGAGTGCCTGCAACGCAGCAAGGTGTTCGAGCTGGATCGGCGAGGCGTCTCCACGACCTTGTGACGGTGTTTGTCGTCGCGGCAGTCGGCCGGTTGCGCGTCCGTCAGACGTTCAGCGGCCCAGTGCAAGTCGCTGGGCATGCATCGAGCGGATACGCTCTTCCCACTGGGCACGCTCGGCTTCTGGTAGAGCGTTCCACCACTGGCTCACCGGGAGATTGCTGTAGGGCGTCAGCCAGTCTGCCCACGGTGCGATCTGCGCCTGTGGGAATCCGTTGTCGCGGCCGCGCAGGTAGTGGTCGAAGAAGCCCAGCACCAGCGTCGCCGGCGCCTCGATCAGAACGTCGGTGGGTGCGCTGCCAATCAGCTTGTCGCGCAGCGGGCGGCGCATATACAGCGCATTGTCGGTAAGACCGGCATGCAGGGCGTCGCGCAGCACCAGGCGATGGATGCGCGGGTTCTGCCCGGCGTGTTCCAGACTTTCGTAGGAGAAGTCGTTGAAGCTGCGTGGCTGGGCCGGAGGGGCGAGGCCAAGGATGCGGTAGAACAGCGACAGGTCCGAGTGCAGCATCAGCAGCGGCACTGGCAGGTCCTTGTCGAAGGGCAGAAAGTCGAAGTCGCCGCCGTCCAGATTCACCGCCGCCGCGCAGCGCTTGTCCACCAGGCAGACCGCGCCGCTGGCGGAACCGCCGAAGGACATGCCCATCTCTCCGGTATGCGCGAAGTCGCTGGCGGCCACCAGATCGGCCACATTCGGCGGCACTATGCCGGCTTGCAGGCGGTCGTGGACGAACAGCCGGTCGGCCAGCCAGACCGGTGCGCTGAGGTGGATGGCGCGGTCGGCCGGCGGCGTGGTTTCGGTGGCGAAGCGCAATTGCCCGTCGAGGCGGCGGGCCAGGTCATCCTCGCCATAGCCTTGCAGCAGGAGCGGCGAGAAGCCGTGTTCGAAGGCGTAGCGCAGGTGGTCGTGGAGTGCCGGGTCGGTAGGCGCCACTTCACCGTTGGGGAACAAGGTGGGAGACGCATCGCCGGTATGTTGCACGGAGTAGACCGCGTAACCGTTGCTGGCCAGTTCCTCCATGATCCGTCCGTTCATGCCGGCGAAGGAGCCATAGCCATGGCTGTAGAACACCACGGGAAGGCGGCCGAGATCGATGCGCAGTGGCGCGTTTTCGTAGGAATTGGTGCGCAGGTGGCGCAGGTGCGTAAGCAGTGGCGGGAAATGGAACAACTCGCCGAAGCCGCGTGCGGTGCTGCGTGATTCAGCGACGCTGAAGTAATTACGTGGTTCGCTGCCCGCTACCGGCCGAGCCGGATACCAGACTCGCACCAACAGACGCCGGGCCTTGCCGGCTGGTGCGCCGAGCACGCCGGTACGGCTGGCGTCGACCAGCTCGAAGTCGCGCACGCCGACCTGATAGGGCCCGCCCGGCTTGGGCAGCGGCGAGACCGGGAAGCAGTAAAGCGCGGCGACCGCCAATCCCGACAGCAGGCTGAAGAACAGCCCTGACCAGATAGGTACCCGGGCCTGGCGCTGGCGCAGCAGCTCGGCCAGAACCAGCAGCAGGGCGACTAGCGCGCCGACACCTGCCTGCCAGCGATCGTCCCCTACGTCGTACAGCGCCGCGACCAGCGCGAGCAGGGCGGCGATCACTACCAGGGTTCGACGCCGCAGCCACCAACCCAGTAACGCAACAGCGAGGAGGGCCAGCAGGAGGACGTCGACAAGGGTCATGCAGCGGCGCCCTTGTGCGGCAGGACAGCCCAGGCGACCCCGAACAGCAGCAGAGCGGCGACGAGCACATACGGCGCGCGGCTATCCACCTGGTGCAGCAGGGTGCCCAGCAGCGGTCCGCTGATCATGCCCAGCCCATGCACGGCGACCAGGCTGCCGGCGGCGGCGCCTTGCTCGTCGGCTTCCACTGCGTTGGCGTTGAGCGCCGAGACGGCGGGGAAGATCCAGCCCATTCCGGCCGCAGCGACGAAGCAGGAGGCATAGAGCATCCAGGGCGCCACGGCGAAGCACACCGAGCCGAAGCCCAGTGCGGAGACGATGCCGCCCACGCCGATCAGCCTGAGCGGCGCCCAGTTCAGCTTGCGCACGAGCATCTGCGCGCAGATCAGCGCCACGCCCACCGATGTCAGTGCGATGCCGGCGACGCGAGCGGCGTCCGCCGGCGGCAGTTGCAGGCGGTCGAGGGCGAAGAAGCCGACGGTCATCTGTGCCACAGTCACGCAGACCATGGCGATGAAGCCGAGGGTCAGCGAGCGGCGCAGGCGCTTGTCGCTGATCGCCAGCGCCGGACCCTTGCGTTCGCTGATGCGCTGGCTATCGGGCAGCCAGCGCCACAGAACGGCGAACGCCAGCAGCGGCAGCAGGCAGGTGAGCAGCAGCGGCAACGCCAGACCGAGCATGGCCAGCAGGCCGGCGAAGCTCGGGCCGACCACCATGCCGACGGCGCTGGCGGCACCCAGCCCGGCCATGGCCGAGGCGCGCTTGTCCGCACTCACGTGGTCGGCCACCAGTGCCGCCGAGCAGGCCGGTACGGCGGCATAGAAGCCGCCCGCCAGGCCGCGCAGCGCGACGATGCCGATGAAGGCTGGCAGCGGTGACATCGAGGTATTCAGCGCCAGTGCCATGAAGGCGCAGAGCAGGGCGTAGGTCACCGCGAAGCCGGCCAGGCCGCTGAGCAGCACGCGGCGGCGGCCGAGGCGGTCGCTGGCGATGCCCCAGACCCGCGCCATGAGCATCCAGGCGATGCCGCCGACGGTGACGGTCATCCCCGCCTGCCAGGGCGCCAGGCCCAGGGTGCGCGCCACCGGGCCGATCAGTGCGACGAAGGACATCACCGCCACCGTGCAGACGAAGGTCTCGAACATCAGCGGGCGCAGGTTGAGGGTGGGTGCCTGGGGCGGCATGGCGGTCATTTCAGCGTGGCTCCTTGGGACGACGGGGCATTCTCATCCATACAAAGACGATCAGCAGCAGCGGAACACCAAGGGAAATCCACGACAGCACGTCGAAAACCCCATCGCCCAGCAACGCCGAAAGCAGCCCGAAAGTGCTCAAAACGGCCAGCGCGACGGGCCAGCGGAAGATCATCCAGAGTCCGCGCCTCATGCCTTGACCTCCGCCGCCAGACCGCCGGAATCCAGTTCGGCAAGGCGTTTCTCGATGGGCGTTCGGCGCCGGCCCAGCCACAGGTACAGGCCGCTGGCGAGGATGACGATGCTGACGATGTCCAGCAGCGCCCAGACGATCTTCAGCGGCAGGCCGCCGTAATCGCCGAAGTGCAGGGGCTGGGACAGCAGCAGGGTCTTCACGTACAGCGGCATCTCGCGCATGTCGGTCAGCTCGCCGGTCTCGGCATCCACAAGCGCGGGCTTGAGCAGGCGTTCGGTCAGCGGCGTGTTGCCGCGCATGAACACGGCATAGTGGTGCTGGCTGCTGAACTGCGTGCCGGGGAAACCGACGAAGCTGGGCTTCATGTCCGGCGCCGCCTGGCGGGCGGTTTCGATGGCCTTGTGCAGCGAGCCGAGCTGTTCCAGCGGCGGCAAGTCCTTGTAGGGCGCGGTCATCTCGGCCAATTGGCCGCCTTGCCAGAGCATGAGGATCGGCAGCGCCAGGGTGTTGATCACCCCGGTGACGCCCACCACCAGCACCCAGGCGAGAGTGACGATGCCCAGCACGTTGTGCAGGTCCAGCCACTTCAGCCGTGAGCTGCGCTGCGAGCGCACAGTGGCGAAGTCCAGCTTGCGCATGAACGGCGTGTAGACCACCACGCCGGACACCAGCGAGGCCACCAGCAGCAGGCCCATGAAACCCAGGAACAGGTAGCCGGGCAGGCCCATGAACAGGTCGGTGTGCAGCTTGAGCATGATGTGCATGAAGCCGCCCGGCGGTGGCAGCGGGTCGAAGAATTCCCCGGTACGCGCGTCGAAGGGCTGGATATGGCCATTCTCCGGTGGCGGCACCAGGGTCGGAGCGGTGAGGACTGCGCCCAGCGGATCGTCCTGTTCCCAGAACACGAAGCGCACCACTTCGCCAGGCCGCTTGGCCAGGGCGCGGGCCACCACGTCGTCGTAGTCGATCGTCGGCGACTGCTCGGTGAGTGGTTTGAGCTCCGGGTGCGGCTCGAAGTAGTGCTCGATCTCTTCGTGGAAGATCAGCGGCAGGCCCGTGAGGCAGAGCATCAGCAGGAATACCGTGGAGATCAGGCTGGTCCACTTGTGCACCAGGTACCAGGTGCGGAGGGCTTTGGCGGTCATCGTCAGGCTCTTTCTTCGTTAGAAGTCCACGCTTGCGGACAGCTGCAGGGTGCGACCCTCGCCCAGGTACAGGTACCCGGCGGTGGAAGTGCCCCAGTAGTCCTTGTCGAACACGTTATCCAGGTTGGCGCGCAGGACCACCGGCTTGCCGAGGGTCTCGAAGCGGTAGCGCGCGCCCAGATCCAGGCGCCACCAGTCCGGGATGCTCAGGCTGTTGGCCTGGTCCACGTACTGCTCGTCGGTGTAGATCGTGCGGGCGGTGACGGTCAGCCCCGGCACCTGGGCGATGTCGTACTCGCCGCCGAGGTTCAGCTGCTTGCGCGGCACGCCGATGCCATTGTTGCCGTCGTACTGGCCGTCCTGGGTCCTGGTCAGCTTCGCCTGGGTATAGGACGCGCCGCCGAGCAAGCGCACACCCTCGGTGACCTCGCCGAACAGGCTCAGCTCCAGGCCACGGTTGCGTTGTTCTCCGCCGCGGGTGAAGCGGCCGTTGTCGTTGACGCTGCTCGGGCGTTTGATCTCGAACGCGGCCAGGGTCGCGCCGAAGCCATCCCACTCGCCCTTGATGCCGACTTCCTTCTGCTTGGAGACGTAAGGCGTGAGCATCGCACCGGCGTTGCTGCTGCCGATGGGGGCCGTCTCGCCCGGGCTCAGGCCCTCGATGTAGTTGGCGTAGAGCGAGATGTTCTCCCACGGCTTGACCACGATGCCGCCCATGGGCGTGGTCTTTTCCTCGTCATAGCCGGCGCCCGCCGGGGTACCGACGTTCATCTCGAAGTTCTGCGACTCCACGCGCTGCTTGCGCGCGCCGAGGGTCAGTTCGACGCGACCGTCGAGGACCGACAGGGTGTCGGCCAGCGCATAGCTGGTGAGGGTTTGGGCGGTGTATTTCTGCACGTTCTTCGGGTAGTCGTCGGTGCTCGGCGTGCCACTGTAGACCGGGTTGTAGAGGTTCGATGCGCGCGACGGGAAGGCGGTGTAGAGGAAGAAGATGTCCGAGTTCTGCACTACACGGGTCGCGCCGAAGTTCAGCTTGTGCTCCACCGGGCCGGTGTTGAAGGTGCTGCGCAGGCCCGCTTCGGCGGAATGCGAGCCGACGTCGTAGACCTGCCAGGCCGGGCTGGAAACGAAGTCACCAGCGTTGCCCATCAGTACCGGGTTGCCGGCCAGCGCGTCCATCTCACTGCGTCGGTCGCCATAGCCGGCGTAGCCGGTCAGCCAATCGGTGAGGTCATATTCGCCGCGGAACACCAGCGTCCGATCGACCATCTCGGAATCGCCGTAGCCGGGGTAGTTCAGGTCGTTATCCGGAGCATGAGGAATCTTCGTCACGCCAGGGCCGACGGAGAACTGGCGGACCACGTTGGTGAGGTCTTCGCGTTGCCAGATGTAATCGGCGGACAGGCGCAGGCGCTCGCCGGCATAGTCCAGGCCGAGGGAGCCGAGGCCGTCTTCCAGTTCCTGCTTGTCGACGGTGGTGTCGCCGTTGCGATACACGCCATTGAAGCGCACGCCGAATTCGTTGCCCTCGCCAAAGCGCCGGCCGACGTCGACATGGGTGCCGAACACCGAGTCGGACAGGTAGTCCATGGTCACGCGGGTCAACGGTTCGTCGCCGGCGCGCTTGGTCACCAGGTTCACCGCGCCGCCTACGTTGCCGCTGGGCGGCATGCCGTTGAGCATGGTGCTCGGGCCCTTGACCACCTCCACGCGCTCGGCCATTTCCACCGGCACCCGGTAGAACGGCGCCAGGCCGTACATGCCGTTCAACGCGACGTCGGCGCTGACCACCGGGAAGCCGCGCAGGGAGAAGTCTTCGTTGAGGTTGGTGCGTGCGCTGCCGATCTGCGCCGAGGGTTCGTTGCGCAGCACATCGGCGACACTGCGTGCCTGCTGGTCCTGGATGGTCTTCTCGGTGTAGCTGGTGATGCTGAAGGGCGCATCCATCAGGTCGGTGTTGCCCAGCAGGCCGAGACGCCCGCCACGAGCCACCTGGCCGCCAGCGTATTCGGCGGGCAGGTCTTCCGGGCCGGCGGCCTGGCCGGTGATCAGCGACGGCTGCATCTGCAATGCGTCGGGGCTGGGTGAGCGGACCAGGGTGAAGGTGCCGTCGCCGCGCTGCTCCAGCTCCAGGCCGCTGCCCTGCAGCAGGCGCTCCAGGGCGCTGCGAGTCGAGTAGTTGCCGTTCAGGCCTGGGCTTTGCAAGCCGTCAGTGAGCCCCGGGTCGAAGGACAGGTGCACGCCGGTTTCGCTGGCGAACGACGCCAGGGCATGCCCCAGCGGGCCGGGGGCGATGCTGTAGCTGCGTACTTCGCTGGCGGCCGGTGCAGCGATGACCGGCGCTGCGACGGCGACCGCGAGGGAGAGCAGGGCGGTGCGTACTGCCAGGGAAAGCGAAGCGGGTTGTGTGAGTCTGCTGGACATGGACGGGGGTACCTTCGCGCCTCTGCGGGCTTCGTGTCGGGAGATGTTCCCCTGTTGCCAGCTCAAGTGAGAAAAGGTCTCACTTCATTTGGGATTATTTTCATCAATGCATGGGCGCCGTCATCAGACTGCTGCCAGTGAGATCCAGAAGTCCGTTACCCGGCGGATTCGCAGGGGGTAGGTAGCTTGCAGCATCGAGAGCGCGAGGTTGCTGTCCAGCAACGGGAAGGCCCCGGACACCGCCAGTCGCGCCACTCCAGCTTCGCAGCGCAGCACGCCGTGGCGATAACGACTCAGTTCGCCCAGCAGTGTTTGCAGGGGCATGCGGTCGGCCATCAGCATGCCGTGGGTCCAGGCATCCGGGCTCGCTGAGGGGGGAGCTGCGCTGATAGTGCGCGCTGACAGCTGCACCGAATCCCCGGCACCCAGCCATTGGCTTGCACCGTACAGCGGCGCCACTTCGACACGCCCTTGGAGCACGGAAATACTGGTCGAGGCATCGCTCTGGCGCACGTTGAAGCGCGCCTCTCGGGTATTAATCCGGCCTTCGCGGGTCGTGATCAGGAACGGCCGGCTGTCCGCGCGCGCATCGAGGAAGATCTCCCCGCGCAGCAGACGCACCAGGCGCTGCGCCGGGGTGAAGGCGATGTCCACCGCGCTGTCGGTGTTGAGCGTCAGCAGGCTGCCATCGGGCAGCGGCAACTTGCGCTGCTCGCCGACTGCCGTGTGCTGGTCGGCGCTCCAGTCCTGCCAGGGCTGGGTCCGCCAGGCGGCCAGGCCGACCGGAGCGACGGCCAACAGCACGGCCAGTTGCTTGAGGGCGCGTCGGCGATCCAGCGTGCGTTCGCGGCCCAGTGTCGGCATCGCCAGCGCCGGAGGCAGG
>CBIGPF010000120.1:0-18578 GCA_966191535.1 uncultured Pseudomonas sp.
GCCTCTGCCGACCTCTTCGAGGACGTCGCGCAGCGCGAGGTGTCGGACCGCGGGCGACGTGGGTTCGAGCAGCCACGGCAGCGGGTCCCCGCGCAGGTGTCTGATCCACTGCTCACCAGCGCTCGCGCGCTGGCGTGGGGCGGCGACGCCAGTGGATCAACGCTGGGACGCTTCGAACACTTTGCGGAATGCCGCCTTTTCGTCGTCGGTCAGCGGCAGTAGAGGAGCGCGCGCCTCGCCAGCGTTGAAACCTGCCAGCTCGCAGCCGTACTTCACCTTCTGCACGAACTTGCCTTCCTCCATGCTGGCCATGACCGGGAAGAGCGAACGCACGACGTCCTGTGCGCCGGCCAGGTCGCCTGACGAGTACTTCTTGTAGAAGTCCACCACCTGATCGGGGAAACAGTTGGCTGGGCCGCAGATCCAGCTGGACGCACCCCAGATGAAGAAGTCCAGTGCCTGGTCGTCGGAGCCGCAGGAAAGCTGCAGCTTGTCCTTGTAGGTGCTGCCGATTTCGATGGCGCGCAGCAGGTTGCCGCTGCTCTCCTTGATGCCCACCACGCGAGGGTGGTCAGCCAGCGCGGCGAGGACGTCGTAGCCAACTTCGACGTTAGTGCGAACCGGGTAGTTGTAGAGCACCACGTTGATCTCGGGGAAGGCTTCGAGAATGGTCTTGTAATGCTGGGTCAGCTCTTCCTGAGAAGGCAGCGCGTAGTAGGGGGGAGCGATGAGGATGTTGGTGTAACCGGCCTCGACAGTCTGTTTCACCTGCTCCAGTACTTCGCGAGTGCAGGAACCGTTCGCGCCGGCGATCAGCAGGCCACGGTCGCCCACTACTTCCTTTACGGTGGCGAGGATCTGGCGGCGCTCCGGGTTGGTGAGCGCGTAGTACTCGCCGGTCGAACCCAGGGGTACGAAGCCACTGACGCCGGCCTTGAGTTGGTACTCGATGATCGAGGCGAGGGTGTCGTGGTCGACGGCCCCGGACTTGTCGAAGGGCGTGACGAGTGCGGGCAGGATGCCTTTCATTTGCATGGTGCGTCTCCGGTTCGGTTCTGGTCGTTGGGTTGAATCAGTAGGCGAAGCGTCTGAGCATCCGCGCCTCGACCACACCAACCAGTCGGGTCAGCGGGAAGGCGACGAGGAAGTAGATGACGGCGACGGCGGAGAGAAACTCGACCGGCCGTGCGGTGCTGTTGGAGATGTTCTGGCCGACGAACATCAGGTCGGCGACGCCGACGGAGGAGATCAGCGCGCTCTCCTTGAACAGGCTGACCACGTTCGACAGCAGCGGTGGTACCGAGCGCAGCAGGGCCTGCGGGAAGATCACATAGAGCACCTTGACCCGTGAAGTGAGGCCCAGGGCGGTGCAGGCGTCGTGTTGTTCACCGGCAATGGATTTCAGCGCGCCTCGGAAGGTCTCGCTGGTGATCGCTGCCATGAACAGGGTCAGCGAGATGACCACCGAAACGTAGGGCGGGATATCCAGGCCGAAGACCACCGGGAAGCAGAAGAACACCCAGAACAGCTGGATCAGCAGTGGTGTGCCGCGGAAGAACTCGACGAAGAGCATCACCGGCACCTTCACCAGGCGGCTACGTACGTTGCGCAGCAGGGCGAAGATGAATCCCACGAGACTGCCGATAACCGCGCAACCCATGGTGAAGGCAAGGGTCAGCACCAGGCCTTTGAGCAGGACGTGCCAGTAGGAGAAGACGATGGTGAAGTCGATATGCATGGTGGTCTCTCCTTAGCGCTGAACGGCCAGTTCCTGGCGCCGTTCCAGGTACTGCACCAGCTGGCCGATGGGCAGCGACAAGGCGAAGTAAATGAGGGCGATCAAGGTGTAGGTTTCCAGCGGGCGGTAGGCCTCGGTGGCCAGGCTCTTGCCGACGTACATCAGGTCGGAAACAGCGACGATGGCCACTAGCGCGCTCTGTTGCAGCGTGCCGATGCCGTTGGTCATCAACACCGGTACGGCGCTACGCAGCGCCTGCGGAAGCACCACATAGAGCGTGCGCTGCCAGGACTTGAGGCCGAGGGCGATACAGGCGTCCAGATGCTCGCGTGGCACTGCCTGCACGCCGGCACGGTAGGCTTCAGCGTTGAACGCCGTGAGGTTCAGCCCCAGTGCGAGGAAGCCCATGGCAATGGGATCGATGAACACGTTGAAGAGCATCGGCACGCAGTAGAAGAACCACACGATCTGCAGCAGCGCCGGGGTGCAGCGGAAAAACTCGATGAACAGCTGCGCCGGCCAGCGCACGAAGAACCAGCGGCTGAGCGTCATCAGGCACAGGCCGAACCCCGCCACCAGACCGATCAGGTTCGACACCAGTGCGAGCTCCAGGGTGACTTTGAGACCCTGCAGCAATGCCGGCAGGCTTCCGCTGAGGAAATGGAAATCGAATTGGTAGTTCATGGCGACGCCCCTCAATCCAGATGCACGACCTTTTCAAGGAACTCGCGGGTACGAGGTTCCTTGGGCTGGGTGAAGATCTGATCGGGGTGGCCTTGCTCGACGACCTTGCCGTTGGCGCAGAACACCACTCGGGTGGCGATGTGGCGGGCGAAGTGCATGTCGTGGGTAACGATGATCATGGCCATCTTCTGCTCGGCCAGCTGCAGCATCACGTTCTGCACCTCGATGACCATTTCGGGGTCAAGTGCCGAAGTGACTTCGTCGAACAGCATCAGCTTTGGTTCGAGCATCAGCGCACGGGCGATCGCCACGCGCTGTTTCTGCCCGCCGGAGAGTTGGCTGGGATAAGCGTGCAGCTTGCTTTCCAGACCCAGGCGAGCGAGGTAAGCGCGCGCTTTCTCAGTAGCCTCGGCCTTGGACAGACCATGAACCTTGCAGGGTGCCAGGATCAGGTTGCTCAGCACTGATAGATGCGGGAACAACGTGTAGTGCTGGAAGACCATGCCGATCTGAGTGCGCAGGGTTTCATCCAGCGGTTTGCCGCGACGCTGACCACCAGAGATGTAGGGCTTGCTCTGGAAGCTGATGGTGCCGCCCTGGATGCCCTCGAGGCCCATCAGTACGCGCAACAGGGAGCTCTTGCCGCTGCCGGACGGGCCGATGATCACCAGGCGATCATCGGCGCGCATGTCCAGATTCATGTTATCCATGACCACCAGCTGTTCGCCATACGCCTTGCAGACGCCGCGCAGCTGGATGAAGTCGCCGCCGAGTGCGGAAGTCAGGGCGAGCGAAACCTGTGGCTGGGTAGCCACCAAACGAGGAGTGTTCATTGCAGGTCTTCTCCGAGGCTGCCGGTGGGCGGCAGCCCGCGTTACAGATCAGG
Source organism: uncultured Pseudomonas sp. (assembly GCA_966191535.1). GTDB lineage: Bacteria > Pseudomonadota > Gammaproteobacteria > Pseudomonadales > Pseudomonadaceae > Pseudomonas. The sequence goes on from CBIGPF010000120.1 coordinate 3,309, forward strand.
CTCTACTGGGCAGAGCGACGGGGTCGGTCTACGGAATAGAGCTACTGAGCGGAGGCCTGGGCGTTGACCTGAGCCGAGGCTTTGTCGACGAGCTTGTCGATCTCGCCGGTATCGCGACGCTGGGTCACGTAGATGTTGAGAACCTGCATGTCCGCCGCGGATGCATCGCGGCGCACAGCGAAGGCGACACCTTGTTTTGCCAGTGCTGGCTTGGGCAGCACTTCTTTCGCCCAGTCGTTGGCCAGGGCGAACAAATGGTTGGTGTCACTGGCGTCGACCATCACATCGGCACGGCGCGACATGAGCGCGAGACGGGTTTCATCCATGCCCGGCAGGCGCATGACCGTGCCTTGCTTGATGATCGCGGAGATCGCCTTGTCCTGAGCTGTGCCGGACATTACCGCGAAGGTCACACCAGGTTTGTCGTAGTCGGCGATTGCATTACCTGCGCCGTTGAATTTGGGGTTCTCCTTGTTCGCCACCAGAGACACCTGATAGTCGGTCGCGGGCGCGGAGAAGGCAACAGCCAGGGCGCGCTCAGGCGTCTGGTTGAGCGCCATGGCCATGTCCCATTTGCCACTCTGCAAGCCGGCGATGAGGTTGTCCCAGTTGGTGTCGACGAACTCGACCTTGACCTTCAGCACCTTCTCGCCGAAGTCGCGGCACAGATCAACGAAGTAGCCGCTGTACTGACCACTGCTTGCATCGCGCATGACGTACGGGGCGGCAACGGCTGCACCGCAGCGCAGCACGCCTGCTTTCTGGACGTTTTGCCACATGGACGGCGTGGCGTCCGCGGCTTGGGAGGGAGCCTGGGTGAGCAGTGCGCCAATGGCGGCTGCGCAGAGCAAGGCTTTGCGGAACGAGCGGGGGAGCATACGAGCCATTTTGACCTCTCCGTTAACTTGTTTTTGTAGGCAGAAGGGCAAACAACTTTATCGCTGTGTGGTGCAATGCATTCCTTGATGTGTGCAGCGATGTATGCAGGGTATTTCTGGCCGGCAAAAACTGTCAACAGGGAGCGGTGAGTTTTTTCATTTTGGTGACTGAGCGGTCATGGCTGACGCGATAGCGGGAGCCTTGTTTTGGCGGGCACGGATGATCGTCGGCTTTGGATCGACGAAGGAGTGATGCCGGAGTTGGGGAGAGGGGCCCGACAGGGCTTCCTGTGCTGCTACTGTGGGTTAGCGGTTATCCGGATGCTTGAGATCATCCCAGGGGCCCGAGACAAGTCACAGCAGAGGGCCGGGTGGCTGCGCTGTTGCACCGCAACTACCCGTTGTCAGAGGCCGCTTCCGACCCATAGCGGATGCTGGCTCCACACCGCGCTTAAGGCATCCGAGCAAGATACCCCACTGAGTGGGGTATCTTTCGGCGCTGAGTGGGTGGTTTCTGCCAACCGCGTCTTTTAATTGCTCAGGTGGTTAAAACTCGTAACGCGTACTCAGCATGAAGTTGCGTGGATCGCCCCAGGATCCGCTGTAGAAGTTCTCGTCGAGTGAACTGATGTACTTCTTGTCGAACAGGTTGTTGACTGTCGCAGTGGCCGACCATTGGCGGGTGATGTCATAACGGCCCATCAAGTTGACGGTGGCGTAGTCACTCTGCTTAACCTTCGCCGGCCCTGGCAGACGCCAGGAATCCACGGTCATGTGGATGCCGCTCTGCCAATTGATCCCGCCACCGATGGTCAAACTATCCAGTTCACCGGGCAGGCGGTAGGTGGTGAAAACCTTCACCAGATCAGTGGGAATGGTGGTTTTCACTCGCTCGTGGTCGGCGTCCTTGACCACGCTATGGCTATAGCTGGCTGCTAGATTCCAGCCCGGCAGCAGCTCTCCACTGGCTTCCAGGTCGATGCCCTTGGTGGTGGTTTTCGAGGCGCGGTAGGCGGTAATGAGGTCATTGCCTTCTACGACACCGTCGGCGATGGCGTCGTTGTCCAGTTTGACCTCGAACAGTGCCGCCGAGGTGTTCAAGCGGCCGTCGTAGAACTCGCTTTTCAGGCCGATCTCGTAGTTGTCGCCCTGACGCGGGTCGAGCAGCTTGCCGGAGCGGTCGCGGTAGGGCTGCGGCTTGAAGATGCTGGTGTAGCTGGCATAAACCGAGTGGTTGTCGTTGAGGTCGTAAACGATGCCGGCGTAGGGCGTGACTTCGCCGTGGACGCGCACCTGATCGTCGGTGCCGTACGGCACCAGACTGGCAACGTGGTAGACCAACTCTGCATCGTAACGGTAATCGGAAACCCGAGAACCGAGGATCACCGAAAGATCGTCGGTGGGCTTGAGCCGCGTCGCCAGGTACACGCCGGTCTGCCACTGATCGATATTGTCATCCTCACGGTTGAAGTTGTAGCTGGCGGTCGGTGCGTAGTTGTCCCAGGTGTAGATGTTGACCGGCTTGCCACTGACTCCGTTATTGCTGGTGCCATTGGGCAACAGATTGCCGAAGCCATTACGGCGGTTCTCGTAGTCCTGGAGGTTGAAGCCGAAGACCAGTTCGTGTTCGCGACCCAGCCATTGGAAGGGGCCGCTGGCCATTACATCCAGTCCTTTCTGCTCTTGGGTGTTGTCGCCCTTGGTCGCGGTGTAGGTCAGGCCGTTGCCGGTCTGGGCGTTCACGAAACCGGTGGTGGTACCGACAATGATCGAGTCGTAATCGCGGGTGCCGTACAGGTAGTTGGCTGAAACCTTCAGCTTCCAGTCGTAGGCCAACTTGCGCTCCAGCGAGGCGAAGGCATTGACCGACTCCTGCAGGTTGGTGCTGTCGCGACTGGCAGGGTTCGCATGGCGGGATGCCTTGAACTGGTTGCCCTGGCTGTCCACCACGGGCAGGCCGGTGGTGGAGAAACCACGTGGGTCGCTGCGCAGGTAGTCAAGGCCGACGGTCAGCAGGGTGTCTTCGTCCAGATCGGCTTCGAGGACGCCGTAACCGATGGTCTTCTCCTGCTGCAAATAGTCGGTGAAGCTGTTGCCCTGCTGATAAGCCGCCACCGCGCGACCTCGCACTGATGCGCCGGCGTTGAGCGGGCCGGAGACATCGACCTCGCCCCGATACAGATCCCAGGAGCCTATGCCAGCCTCGATATGTCCCTGGAAGTTGCTGGTGGGTTTCTTGCGCACCAGGTTGACCGTACCGGACGGATCACCACTGCCCGACAACAGGCCGGTCGCCCCGCGCAGTACTTCCACCCTGTCGTAGATGGCCATGTCCGACAGTGCCTGTGGCAACGCCTGGGTAAAGGCGAAGGAAGTTGTCGGCATGCCGTCGTACTGGTAGTTGTCCACCGCCAGGCCACGGGAGAACACATAGAGGCGCTCGCTGCCGGGGCTCTGCACGTTGATACCAGGCGTCTGCTGCAGCACCTGGCCGAGGCTACGCAGGTTCTGGTCGTCCATGCGCTGACGGGTGATTACGCTGACTGTCTGCGGCGTTTCGCGTAGCGAGAGGTTCAGTCCAGTGGCGCTGTTGGAGCTGCCGGTGGTGTACGAGCCTGTCCCCTCGGAGGTCGCGCCGAGTCCTTGGCCGACCACGGTAAGATCGCTCAACTCCAGCGCCGCTTCGGTGGCAGGGGCTCGACGGATGCTCCAGTTCCCGCTGGCATTCCTTTCCGCAATCAGACCAGTGCCTTTCAGCAGGTAGTTCAGGCCCTCCTGAACCTCGAATTCTCCACGCAAGGCAGAAGCCCGCTTGCCCTGGGTCAGCGCGGGATCGAATGGCAGCGTGATGCCGGCAGCCTGGGCGAAGCCGTTCAGCGAGTCTTCCAGAGAGCTGGCAGGCAGGTCATAGCGATGGGTGGAGGATTGCTCGGCTTGCACGTCGAAGCTGGCCAGTGACCCGACCGTGGCGCTACCCAGCAGAATGCTACGAAGGGTGAGGGCGAGGGTGGCACGGCGAAATGCTCGCGGCGGCGAGGGAAGGGATGACATGGACAACGCGCTCCTTGGCAATGACAGTGTGTTTTCCTGTTTGCCGAAGGGCTCGGAAAAACCCGTAATCGTTATCGAGAAGTTTTTGCATTCAGTTCAGCGAGCGACGACACGAGTCCACAGCGGTGTGAAACGCTGGACGCGCAGTGGCATTGAGTCGCTCAGGGCGTCGAGGACGTTGTCGATGTCGTCGAGCTGGAAGACGCCCGAGACTTCCAGGTCGGCAATGGATGGATCGCAACTGAGCCATCCCTGATGGTAGCGTCCGATTTCCTCGATCAGATCGGCCATTCGCATCCGCTTCGCCACAAACTGGCCGCGTGTCCAGGCACTGGCGTTCAGGGTGCTGTGTTCGACCTGTCGAGTGCTGGAGTCGAGGATCAGATATTCCTCGCCCGCCATCACCCGGATCGGCTGCGCCTCTGCGCGATGGATGGCGACGATCCCGTCCTCGACCCGCAGGCGAGTTGCGTTGGCTTCATCGCGTACGGAAAAGGCAGTGCCGATAGCCTGCAATCGGGCATGACGGCTCTCTACCCAGAGGCTGCGGTAACCCGCCGGTGCGTCGCTGTCCTTCCCCGAGTCGATGAAGATCTCGCCGCGCAGCAAGGTGATCGTTCGTCGCTGTGCGGTAAATCGCACGTCCACTGCGCTGGAGGTATTGAGTTGCAGACGAGTGCCGTCGCCCAGAAAGAACTGCTGATGTTCGCCGACGCCGGTGACGTAGTCTGCGCCCCAGGTTGCCAGCGGGCGTTCGCGCATCCCCCAACCACCCAGGCCGCTGATTGCCACGCCGAAACCCAGCATCTTGAGGGCCTGGCGGCGGCCGTGGCGCTTGCCCTGCAGACGCTGCAGGATATCCAGCGCGACCCCGCCGGGTAGTTCGGCCATGCGCCCGAAGGCCGATTCGCTGGACTGCAAGGCTTGCCAGGCGGTTTCGTGTAGGGGGTCGGCCTGCCGCCAGAGCAGACAGTCGGCGTGCGCTTGTTCGTCCGCATAGCCCGATTGCAGACGCACCAGCCAGCCGATGGCCTGGTCGAGCACCGCATCCGGCAACTCTCTGCTACTCATCGCTGGGCCAGGAAGCAGTGGCGGATAGCGGTGGCCATGTATTTCTCCACCGAGCTCAGGCTCACGCCCAGACGTTCGGCGATCTCCTTGTAGCCCAGACCCTCCAGCCGCGACAGCAGGAACGCGCTGCGTACCTTCGGTGCCAAGCCATCGAGCAGAGCATCGATGCATGCGAGGGTTTCCAGCAGGATCAGCTGTGATTCCGGGGAAGGTACCTCCGCCTCGGGCAAGTAGGCGATAGCCTCCAGATAGGCTTGCTCGATGCGTTGGCGGCGCACTCGGTCAATCAGCAGTCCTCTTGCGATGACACTCAGCCAGGCGCGAGGCTGTCGTATCTCCTGCAGTGGTCGTGGCTTGCCGAGGATATGCACAAATGTATCGTGGGCCAGATCGGCAGCGTTATCTGCATGACGCAGCCGCTTGCGCAACCAGCCAAGCAACCAGGCGTGATGATCGAGATACAGGGTCTGGAGCTCGGTGTGCCGAGTGCTGGAGACAGACGGAGAGGGCAACGCGAATCCTTGCGTGATAACGACTTGCATATGAGAAGTTATCGCATCTTAAGTGGGCATTGATGCATCGGCAAGAAAAACGAAATACGGGGAGTGGTGTTTACACCTGGGCGCGATCGAGATTTTCACATGTCTGCTATTGGCTGATTGCTGACGTTGGTGAAAGGCAGCTATCGACCCGAAGCGGACGTTCAAGAAGCAAGGCTGAATATCCAGATCAGCCGAGCGAACAGGCTGCCGAGCAGTCGCTCTCCAATTGTTATGCAGGTGGAAAATCTTCATATGATTTTGGGAGGTATCCCCAGACTCTTAGTACATCAGCACGCACTTCAAACTCGAATCCAATCTGTGCGATGACCTCCGAAATTTCGTCCGTATGGTCAACGGCGGTCTGTGGCAGCAGACGTCCGCCAGACAGAGCGGCTTCCGACAAGCCAATATCGAACCATTCGACTGACGCAAATGGAAATGGGAGGTGATAGAACCACTCGACATCCCAGCCTGAGACATGCCCAGTGACAGTCTTGAACCGATAGGATGGACGCCAGCCTTGGCGTTCGCGGAAATGATCAATCAACTCATTCCACTTGGTATTGTTCGATGCACTTGCCAAGTTTCTCGCAATGACAGCGGCATGGACTTTCTTACGAGTCGCGTCATCATGGCCCGCGCCGGCTCCAGGCAATTCATTCATATTCATCTCTTCGATTTTTGAATCCAAGTTTAAGTCAGCGCTCTTTGCCAATGCGTGCCGGTCATGACTGATTTTCCGGTTGGACAGTGTGTCCTAACGAGCGAGCTATGTCCGCTTCTGGCCGGAAACAGACGCTGTATCACCTGATTCCCAGAGCACAATCCAGCGACCACCTGCCTGCTCCGCGGCCGATCAGCAACAGCAGCAAGCCCGCCCAGATCAGGTGGGTGGGCCAGGCGTCCGGATAGACGAACACTTCGATCACCGTGGTCATCCCCAGCAGTGCGAGTGCCGAAAGGCGGGTGAACAAGCCCAGCACCAGCAGTAGCGGAAAGAGGTGCTCCGCGTAGGTCGCCAGATGGGCGGCGATGTGCGGCGGCACCAGCGGCAGCATGTACTCGGTGCGGAACAGCTCGTAGGTGCTTGGGGTGATGCTCAGGAATCCCTCGACCTTCGTGCGTCCTGAGAGGAAGAAGGTGGCGGCAATCCCGACGCGCGCTACCAGGCAGAGAAACGCATCGCCGAGCCGTTGCTGCAGGACGTCGGCAATGCGATTCCAGCGTTGGCGCAGGCCGGTGCCGGGAAGTGGGCTGCGGACGATGTCCATGATGGTCTCCTCATGCGAGGTTGATGGGACGGAAGACGCCAGTACAGAGCAGGCGACCGAGCAGATCGTGGAAGTCGAGATCGGGTTGCGCGTCGAGTGCCAGGGCTGACGCCTGATCGAGGTTGTTGCCGGCCGCGCAGGCGTCGAGCAAGGCACAGCCACCAACTTCCAGGGCTTGCCAGGCGACGCCTTCGGCATGGCCAACCAGCAATACGCCTTCCCCCTGCCAGGGCAGCTCCTCCGGTATCGACAGGACTTCGCGGTTGCAGTGCCAGATGCTGTAGATGGGCTGCTCGGCAAACCAGCGCCAGCGCACGCAGGCGCGCGGCGCCAGGTGGCAGGCGGCAAGGTCCGAGGCGGTCATGCCGGCCAGGCTGGCGAGGTCGAGCAGCGCTTCCTGGGGTGCGACGAAGGCCTCTGTCCAGAGTCGGTCCAGGCGCGCGACGGCGCTCAGGTAAGGCAGCTGCCGTGCGGGCTCGAACGTCGCGAGGAAATCGGCAAAGTCCTTGCCGTAAAGGACCAGACGAGCGTCACCTGGCGGCGTTTCGCGGGCGTGGATGGCCGATGCTGCGCGCATCCACTGCGCTCCGACCAGGCATTCGACCGTGGGGAAGTTGTCGCACAGGGCGTCGATACAACCCTTGAGCACGGTGTTGCGATATACCTCGAAGGCCGCCTGGGTGGTGACGCTTTGCAGGGCTGGAGCAGGGCGCTGGTAGAGGGCTTCGACAAAGGCATCCTGGAATACGCCGAGCGAGGTCTTCATGGCTTCACCTCCGCCAGATTGAGGATCGTCTGAGCCAACTCGCGCTCGGCCAGCAGGACATCGAAGGCAGGCAGGTGGTCATCGCGTTCGATCAGTGTCGGCCGCGGACCGATACGCTGGATCAGGTGCTCATAGAGCGCCCAGACCGGTTCGGCGACCGGTGCGTCGTGGGAGTCGATCAGCAGTTCGCCTCCCTCGTCGCAACTGTGCCCGGCCAGGTGGATCTCGAGGATGGCTGCTGCCGGGAAACGGTCGAGATAGTGTTTTGCATTGAAGCCGAGGTTGTGTGCGCTGACGTGCACGTTATTGACGTCGAGCAGCAGGCCACAGCCGGTGCGCAGGGCGAGCTCCGTGAGGAATTCGATTTCGTCCCAGTCGTGGCCTTCGAGATGGAGGTAGTGGCTGGGGTTCTCAATGGCGATGCGCCGGCCCAGGGCTTCCTGGGTACGCTGGATGTTCTCGGCAATGCGTACCAGGGCCGCCTGGCTGCGCGGGAAGGGCAGCAGGTCCGGCAGGTACTGGCCGCGCCAGGTCGACCAGGCCAGGTGTTCGGAAATCAGCTGCGGCTGCACGCGCTCGACCAGCGTGCGCAGGCGCTGAAGGTGTGCCTCGTCAGGTGCGGAGTCCGCCGCCAGGGACAGCGAAACGCCGTGCAGCGACAGCGGATGCCGCTCGGCGATCCGCTCCAGCCAGGCGAGGCGGGGGCCGCCGACCATGTAGTTCTCCGGATGCACTTCGAACCAGAGACCCTGGGCGGAGCAGGCGAGGGCCTGGGCGTAGTGTTCGCCCTTCAGCCCGAGCCCGGCGCCCGGTTGATGGAATGCGCTCATGGTCGGCGGCCTTGGCTCAGGCTTTGGTCGGCGTCAGCGAGCCCATGCCATTGGGCGTCTTGATCGTGGTGCAGGTGCCGGCCGGGACGTTCTTCCAGTGCATGCCGTCATAGTCCTTCTTGGCGCTACCTGCGCAGGTGGTGCCCGCACCGGCCTTGCAGTCGTTCTTGCCGGCCATGGCGACGCCGTAGCACTTCTCCATGGCCGCGCCGTTGCTGGCCTTGGTGTTCATGTCGTCGGCCAGGGCGCTACCGGTGATGGCGGCAAGGGCGAGGGCGGCGGTGGCGAGGGTCAGGGTTTTCATGGTGCGGTCTCCCGTTCGGTTGAGGGGCCGCGGAAGGCTTTCCGGCGGCTCGATGAGTAGTTCGATGGGGGAGGCGATCCGGTTACAGCGCCGCAAAATTATTTTGAGAATTCTTCGGTGCGGCCCTAACGTATTGAACGACGGCCTGTTTTTTCCGCAGGCCAATGGCACGCCAGCAGGCTGGGGCGAGACCGGGAAAGAATTCACCTTCGGTGTAACCAGGACGGCCGATGCAACGAACTACCAGCCAGGAAGCGTTGATCGCACGTGAGGCGCAGTTGCAGGCGTTGCTGCTGCGTGGCATGGACGGCGACGGCAAGGCCTATCGCGAGTTCCTCAGCGCCCTCGGCCTGCACCTGCGGGCGTTCCTGGGCCGGCGCTTGAGCCAGCGTCCCGGCGAGATCGAGGACCTGCTGCAGGAAGTGCTGCTGGCGGTACACAATGCCCGCCACACCTACCGTGCCGACCAGCCGCTGACTGCCTGGGTACAGGCCATTGCGCGCTACAAGCTGGCCGACCACTTCCGTGCCTTCGCGCGCCGGGAGGCGCTCCACGATCCGCTGGCGGATGACGAGGGAGAGCTGTTCGCCGTCGAAGATGGCGAGCCGGCACAGGCCAGCCGCGATCTCGGCAAGCTGTTGCACCAGCTCCCCGACAAGCAGCGCCTGCCGATTGTCCATGTGAAGCTGGAGGGGCTGTCGGTGGAAGAAACCGCCACTCTGACCGGGCTGTCCAGCTCCGCCGTGAAGGTCGGCATCCACCGTGGGCTCAAGGCCCTGGCGAACATCATCCGAGGGTTGCGAAGCGATGAAGACCAATGAACTGATCGACCTGCTGAGCGCTGGCGAGGGCGCAGTGGACCGTCACGTCTCGGGCAAGCGCTTCGCCATCGCCCTGCTGGCCGGCGCGTTGGGGGCGCTGCTGCTGATGGCTGCGCTCTTCGGCGTGCGGCCCGACCTGGCCGAGGTCGCGCGCACGCCGCTCTTCTGGGCCAAAGTCGCGCTGCCCGGCAGCCTTGCACCGCTTGCCCTCTGGCTGAGCAGCCGCCTCGCGCGACCAGGCGTGAGCGGAGGCGCCGCCTGGGTGCTGCTGGCGTTGCCGGTGCTGCTGGTCTGGATTGGCGGAGCCGTGGAGCTGGCCGGAGTACCCGCCGACGCTCGCGCCGGCCTGATCCTGGGGAAGACCTGGCGCACCTGTCCGCTGAACATTGCGCTGCTCTCGGTGCCGACCTTCATTGGCGTGTTCTGGGCGTTGCGCGGCCTTGCGCCAACCCGCCTGCGTATTGCCGGTGCCGCTGGCGGGTTGCTGGCGGGAGCTACCGCGACCCTGGCGTACTGTCTGCACTGCCCCGAGATGGGCATTCCGTTCTGGGGCATCTGGTACCTGCTTGGCATGCTTCTGCCAACCGGGCTGGGTGCGTTGCTCGGACCGCGCCTGCTGCGCTGGTAATCGAACGGCTACCCGTCCGGCAAAAGTGTCGTGCATGCCGAACCCGGATTGCCGTCGCCACAGTTGATTGCCTTCGGGCCTTGCCTCCGTTCAGTGGCCGCTGCCGAGCCAGCGTGTCCTTCCCAAGGCATATCCAACTTCCGTCTCCTGGACGTCCAGAAGCTGGCTACGCTTGATTCAGTCTGTTCTCGGCGGGTTGGCTGTGCTTCCAAGGAGCGATGGGATGAGGCGTTGGATCGGCGCAAGGCTCAGCTTGATGTTCTTCGTGTTGGGGTTGGCCTGTGCGGCTGCTGCCAGCGCCGAGCCTGCGTCAGGCACCGATGCAACCGAGGGCGTCGCTGCTGACCCCGTGGAGCTGAAGATTGCCAACCGCACCATCGTGGTGTTCCGCGCGACGTTGCTGGGCGAGACACCGGTGGCCCGACAGCAGCGCGCCAAGGCCGTGATCGAGGATGCGCTGCAGGGGACTGACGACCTGCAGGTCAGTACCGCCCCCATCCTCCACAGCTACATGGTGCTGCTGGGCGGCCGGCGTGCCTTTATCGTTTCGCCACTGGACGTCGATTCGCCCGAAGGCTCCGTGCAGGAGGCCGCCGCTCAGGCTGCCGCGAACCTCAAGGTGGTGGTCGAGGAAACCGGCCAGGCGCGCAGCCTTCGCTTCCTGCTCAAGGCCCTGGGGTACTCTGCCCTTGCGACTGTCCTGTATGTATTGCTGCTGAGGCTGGTGCATTTCCTCAGACGCAAGCTGCGTGGCCGGCTGCCCCAACTGATGCGCGAGCGGGCCCGGCAGATCAGGGTCGGGCAACTGCAGTTGTTCGACATGCAGTACCTCTACTACCTGGCGGATCGGCTGATCTGGCTGTTCTGCTGGGCCGTCGTGTTTCTGCTGAGCTACGAGTGGCTCAGCTACGTGCTGTCGCAGTTCCCCTATACCCGACCCTGGGGTGAAAGCCTCGACGTCTATCTGTTCCGGCTGCTGGATTACCTGCTCAGCGGGATCGTCAGCGCGATACCGGGCATCGCGGTCGCCGTGATGATCTTCTTCATCGCCCGGGGCATCAGCGGCTTCAGCAAGAGGATGCTGGAGCGCCTGTCCCGGCCAGGCACCATTCGCTGGTTGACCGAAGAGACCCTGCAGCCCACCACGCGCCTGACCTCGCTGGCCATCTGGCTGTTCGCCATCGTCATGGCGTATCCGTACCTTCCCGGTTCCGGGACCGAGGCGTTCAAGGGACTGTCGGTTCTGGTCGGCCTGATGATCTCGCTGGGCGCTTCCAGCGTGGTGGGGCAGGCTGCCTCCGGCCTGATCCTGACCTACTCGCGGACGCTGCGTGCCGGGGAGTTCGTGCGCGTTGGCGACCACGAAGGCACGGTGACGGAAGTCGGTATGTTCAACACCACCATCCGCACTGGCCTCGGCGAGGTGCTGACACTGCCGAACTCGATGATCACCGGGTCGGTCACCAAGAACTACTCGCGGATAGTGCAGGGCCAGGGCTACGTCGTCGACACCGTGGTCACCATCGGCTATGACACGCCCTGGCGTCAGGTGGAAGCGATGCTCATCGAGGCTGCCCGGCGCACGGAGGGCATCTTGCAGGTCCCACCGCCTTACGTGTTCCAGACAGCCCTGTCGGACTTCTATCCCGAATACCGACTGGTCGCCCAGGCCATCCCCAGTGAGCCGCGTCCACGGGCGCAATTGCTGAGCATGCTCCATGCCCATATCCAGGACGTGTTCAACGAATACGGCGTGCAGATCATGTCGCCGCACTACCTTGGGGACCCCGACATAGAGAAGGTGGTGTCGCGTGAGCACTGGTACGCAGCGCCTGCAAAGCCCCCTGAAGCTGACTAGAAACGCGATATCTGCCAGGCCAGTTTTCGATCGCCAACGGCCGCCGTGGCAGAGGCTGCTGCTTGGTCAGGGTGTGCGAGACAGTGCAGCTTTGATCGCTCACCCTCTGCGGATTCAGGGCCAATGCCCGCTTCTGGCCGGTTGCCGCGCCTGGGGAGAGGTTGCTGCCTTCCCATGGTGGACTGGGCCGTAGGTTAATGGGGCAAGGGCGTAACTGGCGGTTACAACCTGTTTCCGGGGAGATGAGAGACGCTTCACGGAGACAGCACTCCTCACTGGTACCGCCTAGGGGCCATGGGTATCTGTAGCGATTCAGGGCCGATCATTTCGGGCTCCTGAGGTGGCAGCAGAAAGGATTCTCGGCAGTTCAATTTGGCCGCATACCCAGGTATGCGGCATCAGGCTCTGAACGGACTGCGAGCTTGACCTGCGATGACCTTTTTCTGCATCAGCTTAAGTTCGCACCGACTCAGAGAAACAAGGATGACAGGCCTATGAAATGGACGCTTCTGACTCTTGCACCAATCATCGTTACTCAGCTCTACATACCTCTCTCACGCGCGGATGAGTTGTCAGCTATCCGAGTTGCTGCAGAGAAAGGGGAGTGTGTCGTGGTACATGAGGGGCGGCAGGAACCAGCCATTGCGCTGACCGCATCGTCCTATGACCTCCCCGGCTCGGACAAGCGGGAAGTATTGAGGTTGATAGACGAATTTCGTGCTCACGGCTGCTCTATTGAACAGACCGATAGTGAGGGAGTTTCTCCGATCAATGTCGCAGTGCTTACCGCTGAACCAGATTTGCTGCGTTACCTGCTGGAAGCTGGCGGCAACCCTTCGGCCCGAATTACAGATTCGCGTCCTTGGGCGAACGGAAGAAACAGCATTGAGTTCGCACGGCTTTTGTACAAAGTCGAACCCACTGAAAAGCGAAAGAAAGTGATCGAAATCCTGACCTCGAATTGAATCAGGTGCTACCAGAGTTGCTCATATACCTGGTCTTTTTCCGAAGTCGATTCTGATGAACTGAGCGATCGCCTCTGGCCGCTAACTGTCCGCGGAATCGGCTATGTATTGTCAGATCAGGACTCTTGAAACCGTAGCCAGGAAACTCGGCTAGTGACATGAGTATGCTTCTGCCTGGCCGGTTCGAAGGTGCTGTCCAGCGTGCCAAGGGCTATGGAAATCCAATCGGAAAACGCTCCCTGGCTCGTTGACCAGAACAGAGAAGAACCACAGTTGCTGCAGAACTGGCGTAGCACTCCAGCCGACGACGAATAGGACCGGATTTCGTCCGCGCCAGCCAGTATTCGCAGGTCGCCGCGTGGCACGCTGCCGTAGCTGGCGAAGGCGGCTCCATGGCCCTTTCGGCATTGGCCGCAATGGCAGTGGCTGACAGCCTTTGGTGCTGTGGTCGCCGCATACCTGACTGCGCCGCACAGGCAACTCCCCTGGAAAGTCTCATCCATGTTGTCGTCGTTCCTTGATGAGGGGCGGCAGCTTGTCTGCGCCATGGTTGCATCAGATGGAGAGCCGATCCGTCGAGGCGTGGTCACGCGGGCGGCGCAAGGCTCTCAATGGAGGGTAGGGAAGCGCGCCTTTACCCGTTCCTGCGCCTGCCAGGTCATCTGGTCGAGCAGGCGGTCGCGTTTTTTCTCGGCCTCGCGCATGGCCTTGCTGCCGTTCTGCTTCACCAGGTAGGTGTGGATCTGCCGCACTTCCCTGGATTGGTAGATCGGCGCCAGGTCCTGCACCGCGACCATGCCGTTGGAACGATGGTCGCGGGTGTTCATCAGGACGTGCGGCCCCTGTGCGGCCAGTACCTGGAAGCCCATCGCCTCGAAGACCGGTACCTTGCCGGCCGCGCACGCCAGTTCGGCGTGGGGGCGGTGCTCGATCATCTTCTGCAGCATGGCGCGGGCGATGCCGTGGCGGCGGTGGCGGGTCTGCACGGCAATGTAGGCGAGGGTGCAGGCCTCGGTGTCGTCCTGGCTCGGCAGGTAGAGGGCGAAGCCCAGTACGCGGGACGGGTCCTCATCGTCCAGGGCAAGGATCAGGCGCGCGCTGCTGTCGGCCGTGCCGTCCATCGCCTGCAGGTACAGGTGCACCTCGAAGCCGATCACGTACTGGTACAGCTGGAACAGCGGGTTGCTTGGCGTCAGCGGTACCGGGCTGATGTCGCTGAAGTGGTCCACCACCATCTGCAGCACCTGGCTTTTCAGGGATTCGGGGGGCGAGGTGTCGAGGGTTACGAGGGTGAACATCTGAAGCGGGCTCCGGGCGTGCCCGATCCGGGGGAATCGGGCTGGGCGCCATTGTAACCTCCGCGGGCGCCGAGCGATTCACCCCGTTCAGCTATGGCACGGCCGGCTGCTCAACCCTGCCAGCCGCCGCCGAGGGTCTTGTACAGGGTCACGCGGTTGACCTGCTCGGACAGCTCCAGGCTGATCAGTGTCTGCTGTGCGGAGTAGAGCGAACGCTGCGCGTCGAGCACCTCGAGGAAGCTCTGCGAGCCCTGCTTGTACAGCGCAAGCGACAGGTCGTAGCTCTTCTCGGTGGCCTGGGTCAGGCTGCGTTGAGCGTCGAGGCGCTCGCTGATGTGGCCGCGCACCGAGAGCGCGTCGGCGACTTCGCTGAAGGCGGTCTGCAGGGTCTTCTCGTACTTGGCCACGTCGATATCGCGGGTGATCTTCGCTGCGTCCAGGCTGGCGCGGTTGCTGCCGGCGTTGAAGATCGGCAGGTTGATCGACGGGGCGAAGCTCCACGCTCGGCTGCCGGACTTGAACAGCCCGGACAGCTCGCTGCTGGCACTGCCACCGCTGGCGGTCAGGGTCACGCTGGGGAAGAAGGCCGCGCGCGCGGCGCCGATGTCGGCGTTGGCGGCCTTGAGCGTGTGTTCGGCAGCGAGTACGTCGGGACGGCGCTGCAGCAGGGTCGAGGGCAGGCCGGCGGGAACATTGACCAGCAGCGCCGCATCGAGCTTCGCGTCGCCTGGCAGCAGGCTGTCGTCGAGGCGTTCGCCCACCAGCAGTTCCAGCGCGTTGCGGTCCTGCTCGACGAGGCTTGCGTAGTTGGCCACGTCGGCGCGCGCCGATTCCACGGTGCTCAGCGACTGCGCCAGGCTCAGCCCGGACTGACCGCCCAGGCCATGGCTCTTTTGCGTCAGCTCGTAGGTCTTCTGCTGGCTGGTGTAGGTTTCTTTCGCCAGGGTCAGGAGCTGCTGGTCGGCGGCCAGGGTCATCCAGGCGCTG